>RZZX01000069.1 GCA_009929715.1 Bacteroidia bacterium | reverse complement strand
GATTTTTCTATACTTCACCTAGGTGAAGTGTATACTTCACGCAGGTGAAGTGTATACTTCATGCAGGTGAAGTGTACACTTCATGCAGGTGAAGTGTAGTAAAGATGGTGAGAATTGAATTAACTCCTGTGAGACATCTGTTTATGAAAGCTTTATCTCTGCTTAATAAGGCCGAGATGAAGTTGAAAAGTCAGCTTTATTTCGGACTGACTTTTTATTTTTAGACCATTAGAGTGCTACTTTTCCAGATGATTCGGTCTTTTTTAGATGAGGCCAACCAGTCATTTTAATAGAACAGATCCACCCGGTTTTCGGACAGATCCGCTATTACCGTAACGAAAGGACGCATGCACAATAAGAAAAAAGAGACGTGTTGTTTTTTTAATCTCTTTTTTTACTTTAAATAGTTGTTTATTTTAGTTTTATTTTTATATCTTTGTTTGTAGTGAAAAAAAACCTTATTAATAATCTATTTGAAAGAAATTGTTATGTTTAAAGCTCCTTTTTCATTCGAAGGGCGTATACGCCGAATCGAATACTTCTTATCTTCGATAATTTCCGGTGTGATAACAGGTGTTGTTTACTCTGTTTGTCTAGTTAGTCTTTTTGTTAGTGTCGGAACTGGATCGGTAGGTGGTTCTGCCTTTAGCGTGATTCTCGGGTTTGCAGCTCTTATTGCTGCTGTGTGGTTTGGGTTAGCTCAGGGTGTTAAACGGTTGCATGATTTAGACAAATCAGGTTGGCTTATTTTGATTTTTTTAATCCCTATTGTGGGGGCTATTTTTGGTTTATATATGTTATTTGCCGATGGCACTGTTGGTCCTAATCAATATGGACCGGATCCGAAGAATCGGGCTCCTTACCAACAACAAGCTTCTTCTGTGAATGTAACAGTAAATGTGCATAGAGAGGCCGAAGAGGTTAAGGTAGAACAACCCCCCAAAACAGACGAATAAAGTTTTTTGAATAAAGACGTATAATGGTTTAATCTCTTCACGTGCTCTTTCTTGAGCAGCGGGTATGAGAAACTGTTTAGCATTTATGATCTAAAAAGTTAATCTCTTGCAACTTTCTTTTAAAAGAGAAAGCGTTGCAAGAGATTTTTGAGTATCTTCGACACGTATCGTATTGATTTACATTTTACTGTTAAAATAGAACCAATGAAGAAAGCTATTTCTACCGAAAAGGCCCCGAAAGCTATCGGGCCGTACAGTCAGGCTATTGAAGCCAATGGAATGATTTTTGTCTCTGGGCAGTTGCCCATTAACCCCGTAACTGGTGAAATGCCTTCTACTGTTGAAGAGCAAGCTCATCAGTCGCTCGAAAACATGAAAGCAATTCTTGCTGAAGCAGGTTTAACCATGGAGGATGTTGTAAAAACAACTGTCTTTCTTGCCGATATGTCACTTTTTGCAGGGATGAATGGCGTTTATGCCACTTTCTTTGACGGGACATTTCCAGCACGTTCGGCAGTAGCCGTAAAGGCTCTGCCGAAAGATGCTTTAGTGGAGATCGAGTGCATCGCAGCCCGCTAACAGATCGGCTACAATAAAGTTACTGCCTCCTACGAAGATTAAGTCTTCTGGGAGGCTTTTTTCTAATGCGGCACGAACTGCTTCGATTACGCTGCCGTACATCTCTCCATAAATACCCATTGCTTCTGCTTTCTCCTTCAAGGCGGCGGCTTTAAGCGTGCGTGTTACACTGGCTTCTGTCAAGTAATAGGTAGCATGGCTAGGAAGTAGCTCTAAAACATGAGCCACGTCTTTGTCTTGCATCATACCGATGACAAGGTGTAGCTGGCGGTAGCTATTTTCGGCTTTAAGTAGGTTAAGCTGGTTGACAATCTCAGAGAGTCCGGCCACATTATGCCCGGTGTCACAAACGAGTGTCGGTTTTTGTTGTAAGACCTGCCAGCGGCCCATGAGGTGCGTTTTTTCTACCACCTGCTCCAATCCCTCTTTGATATGATGCTCTTCGATGTGGTAGTTTAGTTGTTGTAACATCCTAGCCGCAGCATAGATGGTGCGTCCGTTTTTCTTTTGACATTCCCCACTCAGTTCGCCATAAGCTTCAAAGGGATGTGCTGCATCGGTGTCTACAAAATGGGTGCAATAATAACCTTTAGCTTGTTGGCTAGACTCTTCTCTGCGTGGAACGATGTCGATTTGAAGGTCCGGATGAGCCTCTTCGGCAAAGCATATAGGGGCTTGTTCCTGTTTCGCCTTTTCTATGAAGCAGGTTTTCACTCCTCCAGCTGCCTCGCCAATAACCACGGGTGTCTCTTTCTTTATGATTCCAGCTTTTTCTACGGCAATCGCTTCTACTGTATTTCCTAGAAATTGCACATGATCCAAACTGATGTTGGTGATCACACATAGATCGGGTTGGATAATATTGGTGCAATCTAAACGTCCCCCAAGACCTACCTCAATGACAGCAACGTCGACTTTTTGACTCGCAAAATAACGGAAAGCCATAGCGGTGGTCAATTCGAAAAAAGAGGGATGAAGGGGTTCGAAAAAGGGGCGGTATTGTTCAACGAATTCTACGACTTCTGTTTCCGAAATCATCTCTCCATTGATCCGTATACGTTCTCTGAAATCTATCAGATGAGGGGAGGTGTAAAGTCCTACACGATAACCTGCTGCTTGTAGAATAGCTGCTAAGGTATGCGAACATGATCCTTTGCCATTAGTTCCTCCTACATGGATGGTTTTAAACTCTTTATGGGGGTTCCCAAAATAGTTGTCGAGTTGATGGGTTGTCTCTAATCCTTCCTTATAGGCTTGGGCACCTATTTGCTGAAACATGGGAACGCTCTGGTATAGATATTGCAATGTCTCTTGATAATTCATACTTTTTCGATCTTTTAACATGAATACAAATCAAGTTTCTCTTTTAATTTGTTACTTTAGAAAAACTGTTTACTAGTTGCTGTATATTTGGGTTTATGATACAAATATCGGCATTTTAAATCTAAGAAATCATGGGAACAAAGAAAAATTTCGTGCTGGACACCAATGTTATTCTTCACGACTTTAAATGTCTGAAGAATTTTCAAGAAAACGACATCTATCTGCCAATTGTCGTCTTAGAGGAGTTAGATAAATTTAAAAAGGGGAATGAACAGATTAACTTTAATGCCAGAGAGTTTGTACGTGAGCTGGACTCTATCACTGACGATAGCTTATTTACTCATGGGGTTAAGCTTGGAGAGGGGCTAGGGAGGTTGTTTGTTATAACCGGACAAGTGGAAGCACCTAAAGTGCGGGCCTCTTTTCCCTCTTTGAAACCCGATCACCAAATTTTGGCTGCTGTAGAGTTTTTGGCTGAAAAGGATAAAAAAATAAAAACGATTTTGGTTACCAAGGATATTAATCTTCGGATGAAAGCTCGTTCTATCGACCTTCTTTGTGAAGATTATATCACTGATAAAGTTACGAATATTGATATCTTTGAGAAATCAAATGAAGTCTTTGAAAATATTGATCCGGGATTAATCGATCGAATTTATTCATCGAAGGAGGGATTGGATGTTTCTGAGTTTGATTTTAAACATTTGCTTAAACCGAATGAGTGTTTTGTGCTTAAGAGTGATCGTAATTCTGTTTTAGCTCGGTATAATCCTTTTACGCATACCATTATTAAAGTCAATAAGAGTAAAAATTATGGGATTGAACCTCGTAATGCCGAACAGAGTTTTGCTTTTGAGGTCTTGAATGATCCTGATGTCAAGCTTGTTGCATTGACAGGAAAAGCCGGAACGGGGAAAACATTACTCGCTTTGGCAGCAGCTTTGGGTAAGCTGACTGAGTATAAGCAGGTCTTATTGGCTCGTCCGATTGTGGCTTTGTCTAATAAGGATATCGGTTTTTTACCGGGCGATGCGACTGAAAAGGTGGCGCCATATATGCAGCCTTTGTTCGACAACTTAAATGTTATTAAGCGGCAGTTTTCTCCCAATTCTGCTGAAATAAAGCGGATAGAGGAGATGCAGAAAAGTGAGCAACTGGTTATCGAAGCATTGGCATTTATTCGGGGACGTAGCTTGAGTGAAATGTATTGCATCATTGATGAAGCACAGAACCTGACTCCTAGTGAGATTAAGACGATTATCACTCGGGCAGGGGAGGGTACTAAGATGGTTTTTACAGGTGATATTCAACAAATTGATCAGCCTTATTTGGATAGCCAATCTAATGGCTTGGTTTATATGATTGATCGGATGAAAGATCAGAATATCTTTGCTCACATTAATTTAGTAAAAGGTGAGCGAAGTGAATTAAGCGAGCTAGCTAGTAATTTATTGTAGATCTATAAAAAGACTCAGGCAAGTGACATGTAAGTCCATTGCCTGAGTCTCTTTTATTATTCTTTACTGCTAAAATATTTTAGAAATTGGGTGCGCTCAAAGGTGTTTATTCCATGGATGTTTTGAGCATTAAGTTTGCCTTTAAAGGCAGAAAGGTGTTCAAATCCTTTTTTCTTCATCCAATTATGCAGAAAACGGTTGGATTCACCAATAAAGAAATCGGTGTTCTTGTAAATAGCACTGCATACTTCTACAGCACTTGCTCCTGCTAGAATAGCTTTCACTACATTCTCAGGACTTGAAACACCTCCAGATGCAGCATAGTCTATTTGGCGAACACTGGCCGATGAAATTCCAATCCATCGGAGTGAATTGGCAAAATCCGAAGGATGCGTAAAGATGTCTCCCACGCTGTGTTCCAAGGTTTCAATGTTGATGTCTGGTTGGTAGAAGCGGTTAAATAGCACCACGGCCGCGGCACCATTCGCATAGAGTTGGTTTATTAATGCAACCGGATTGGTTAGGTTACTACCTAGTTTCATGATGATCGGTATACGAACAACTTTTTTTATGCGACTCAAGATGGTGATGTGGCGTTGCTCAAAGCTACCATACGTGTATTGACAGTCCGATTGGAGTGCTAAGATATTTATTTCAAGCGCATCTGCCCCTGCTTTTTCTATTTGCTGTGCAAAATCGACCCATTCATTTTCAGAGAAACAATTAATGCTTGCAATGATGGGGATGTTACATTGCGCTTTGCTCTCTTGAATCAGTTTAATGTAATCGTTTAAACTGTGTTCACGGATGTACTGTTTTAGATAATCCGTTCCTTCGCCCGATAATTCCGGCTGGCTTAAGTGAACTGCTTCGAGAGATATTTGCTCCTCAAATAGAGATTTTAACACAATCGCTCCTGCACCGGCATCAGATAATCTTTTGTTTTTTTCAGGACTATTCGTTAAACTGGAGCTACTAACGATAATGGGGCTTCTTAGAGTAAGTCCTGCAAAGGTAGTTTGTAAATCGCTCATACTATTTTTTGTTAGTCGTAAATTCTGTCTCCGAAAATAAAGCTTCCAACGCGTATCAAAGAACTTCCCTCGGCTATTGCTTCATGATAATCATGAGACATACCCATGGACTTCTCTTTGAAAGTCTCAGAGTCAGAAAAATACGTGTTTTTTAAATCTTTAAAGATACTATTTAAATAACGAAATTCATGCCTGATTTGTTCAACATTATCAGTATTACTTGCCATGCCCATGACGCCGCAGATGCGAATATTGGATAACTCGTTCCAGTTTTCAGTCTTTAGCATGTGCATGCACTCTTCGGGAGAGAACCCAAACTTTGTTTCTTCTTGGGCGATATAGATTTGTAACAAGCAGTCTATAATGCGGTTGGCTTTCGCTGCTTGTTTATTGATCTCAACTAATAGCTTATAAGAGTCTACCCCATGTATCATGGTGACATAAGGCGCCATGTACTTCACCTTATTGCTTTGCACATGGCCGATAAAATGCCATTTAATATCTTTAGGCAAACTCTCGTATTTTGCTGTCATTTCTTGCACTTTACTTTCTCCGAAAATACGCTGTCCGGCTTGATAAGCCTCTTCGATGGCGCTATTGGGATGAAATTTAGAGACAGCAACTAGCTGAACTTCTTGTGGAAGTTCAGCTAGAATTTGCTTTAGATTGTCAGCAATACTCATTAGTCTGATTGATTTATAGTTTTTAATAGGTATTGTTGTCAGAAAGAATTAGACTTCCGGCTTATCATTTGGTTCAGCGCTGTATGGGTAAACATCCATGATAGAAGTTTCTGCTACAGAACCAATTTGATAATCAGCCATGGTGCCTTTCATTCCTTCGTCGAGTTTTTTAATTGCATCTCTTAAATCAGATGCTTGAACGAGTACAAGTGTCGATGATTTTTTCTCTGCTCCACTTTTCTCATCGAGCGTGATAAAGATTAGTTTGCATTTAAACCATCTGTCTGCTGCCTCTTCGTCCGTTGCGAATAGTTCGCTATAGTTGGCACGTTTGATATCCGAAACGGTAAATTCTCCAGTGATGAAAGGAGCCATTTCTTCAATAATTCGTGCTTCTGCTTCTGTAAAGCTAAGTGCATCAACTAGATAAGGTTCAGTTACTTTTTTCTGCATGCCATTTTCCATCACTTTCTCATAACGGATCTTGCACTCAAACCATGTATGCATTGCCATATTTTCTTTGTTTATTATTAGTTAATTAGTTTATATAACTCTGCAAAGATACAGTAAAATCTAGAAATTTGATACTGTTTGATAAAGATATGAAGATAAAAAAAGCATAAAAAGAGTCCTCTCTTCTTATGCTTTCTGTTAGGATTAAATTATGAGAAAAAACGCTTTACGTCGTTCGCTTATTTCTCTTCATAATATTTATTGTATCCACTATAGTATTGTCCATACTTTCCATATCCATAGTAGCCATACCGTTTTTTCTTCATGTTGATACCATTTACTACGACGCACAAGTTGGGTAGTTTATCTTGTAAGTCATTAATAAGGGCGAACTCCGTTTTATGCGTATAGTTTGCTCTACAAACATAGATAGACAAGTCGGCTGTTGGCCCTATTAGTTGGGTATCGGTTACCATGCCTACGGGAGCGGTGTTTAGAATCACATAATCGAAGTTTTCTTTTAATTGATCTATCGCTTTTCCTAAACAGTCTCGTGCCAACAACTCCGTAGGGTTTGGTGGGATGGTTCCTGTTGGAAGAATAAACAGATTTTTGCTGATCGATGTTTCTTGTATCAGTGAGAGCAAGTCCGTATTAGGATTGGCTAAATAATGGGTGATCCCTTTATCTTTTGGTGAAAGATGAAAGACTTGATTGAGTCCCGGTTTACGGATATCAAGGCCCACAACAATCACCTTTTTCCCTAATAGAGATAAACTGATTGCAATGTTAGATGAAACAAACGATTTTCCTTCGCCACTGATGGTAGAGGTAACCAAGATAACCTTTTTCTCATTTTGCAGCATAAATTGAATGTTCGTTCTGATATGCCTAAAGATTTCACTCATTAAATTATTTTGGTTTTCAAAAACCGCAATTGATCCATCCGGAGTGTCTTTTTCTTCGGTCAATGGAATTTCGCCGATCACTGTCGCTTTCGTGATTTTTTCTACATCCGAGCGGTCGCTCAATTTGAATTGAGTCAGGCTAATGATATAGATAACCCCAATTGGAGCGCCCAAACCTAAGAAAAGAGCTATCAGATAGATGAGTTCTTTTTTAGGCGAAACCGGTGTGTTATCGGCCATTGCTTCATCAATGATTTTAGCGTTATTGGCTGTTGCCGCCAATGTGATAGCATTCTCTTCACGCTTCTGAAGGAGCATAAGATATAAGCCCGCTTTAATCTCTTGCTGTCTGGATATATTAACGAATTCTCGTTCTAGTCCAGGGGCATTGCTAATGCGGTCTCCAAAACGATCCGCTTCGCGATCGAGATTTTCTTTTGTAATAAGTAATCCTCTCATCGTAGCCTCGATCGTCGCTTTGACAGTGGATCGCATAGCTGCAATGCTCGTATCTAGATTAATAATAGTAGGGTTATTCTCTGTCGAAGAGCGGATTAACCGTTTACGTTCAATGATTAATTCGTTATAGCGGTCAATCTGCACAGACAGAGTTTTATCTTGCAAACCGATATTAGTGGGGAGCACTTCGTGCAGATTCGTTGACGCTTTGACATATTTATATAGATTCTGAACCAAGTTGATTTGTGTTTCATTCTCAACTTGTTTCTTTTCATACTCGGCATTACTTGTCAATGCAATTTGAGCATCGCTTGAGATATCTGTTAGTTTAGCATTACGCTTAAAGGTAGCGAGTTCTTCTTCTGTACTAAATAACTCTTTCGTAATAATGTCTATTCGGCTATCAATGAAATTGGCTGTTTTTTGTGCGATCTCATTTTTGTCATTATTGGCATTGCGATTGTACATCTCCAATAATTTATTGATAAACTCTTGTCCTCTTTCTAACGATGAATTTTTCAGAGAGATAACTGCCACCGAGGAACTTTTTGATGTTGGTTCCACTGATAGATTGTTCAGATAAGCTCTCGCAACACTTAAACTAGGTGTAATTGTTGCAGTTATATTCCTGTTAGTACTGCTTGATACAGTAGAATCGTTATTTAAGATAAAACTGAACGTGCCAACCTCTGTTGGAAGCAACGCTGGCAGTTTGGTGAAATGCTTGTGATTTGCGCTTTGGAGCTTCATTCTTGGTTCGTTTCTGAAGCAACGCTGGCAGTTTGGTGAAATGCTTGTGATAGGTCTTATTTAGTTTCTCTAAATTGAGGGTTACATCGAGTGATTTGTTGTCACTTAATGCCATCTCGATCGTTATGGGACTTGTTAGTTTCTCGGCTTGTTGCGGCGGGATGTATACGAGTATTGGTGTCTCTTTATAGAGATCCTTACTCTTTAATTCATCTTCGTCGCGGTATGAGATGTATAATCCCAAATGATTGACAACCTCTTTAATCAGTGTTTTTGATCGCAAGACTTCTATTTCGTTGTCAATGCTTTGAGAAGAGGTCATCATGCCTCCCAAGCCTAAAGATTCTAGGCTTGCAGCCGCTCCAGCACTTCCGTCTTTTTTGTCGTTTTTAATAATAATTGAGGCGCTAATGTTGTAAATTGGAGTTGCGTAATGTAAATAGAGCCAAGCTCCTACAACACATACCGCCAATGAAACAATGAACCATGGCCAATGGTTAATATATTTAAATATAATTTCTTGAATATTTATTTGCTCTTCATTGTTTTCATTTATTTCTGTGGAGATTTTATCTTTCATTCAACGTTTGTTATTTGAGAATATTAATTAATAAACTGGCCACAGAGACAAGTATTGATGTAGCTGAGAACCAAAGACTTGTGCTTGTACCAATATCCGAATTTCGTGCTTTCGTTTTATTAGGTGTTACGTATATAATGTCGTTTTGTTGTAGATAGTAATAAGGTGAAAGGATTGTTTCAGCTTTATTTAGGTCTAGCGTGATAATTTGCTGTTCGCCACGGCTGTTTTCGCGGATTAACTTAACGTTATCTCGCATACCGTAGACTGTCATATCTCCAGCCATCGCTAAAGCTTCGAAGAGATTCACTTTTTCGTTGTTGATAGTAAATGTTCCTGGTTTTGCCACTTCGCCAATGACCGATATTTTATAGTTGATCATTCTAATTGTAACGATCGGCGTCTCTTTGATGTATGGCTCAAGCTTTTTAACAATCATGCTTTCGGCTTCTACTTTCGTTAATCCACCTATTTGAAGTTTTCCTAAAACAGGGAAATTGATGCCTCCTTCATTGTCTACTAAATATTGTTGGAGGACGGGTTGGGTGGTTGTTATGGTCGCACTAACGTTGGCTGTACTTGCCACCGTTAAATTAAAAGGAACGGCTAATTCAGGATTGGTACATGAAACTACAATCGTGAGAAGATCCTTAGGCATGATTTTGGCATCGTGCGGTTTGGCTTCTTGATTTGTCTGATTAATATAATCTGAATTTTGTAAATAAGGTACTTTTTTGTAAGACTGGCAACTAGCCAAGATAAATAAAAGCACCCAAAGGGTAAATTTGCTGATTCTTTTCATTCTATTTTCTATCTTTGTGTCTCTTAATACGTTGTCATTAGCATAAGATGACTATTCTGTAAATTGCAAAGATATAAAATGTTTTAAAAAAAAGAGGTATTATAAGATCATTTATCGTTTTATTTCATAAATATACTTTTTGCATTTGCTTGCTTAAAGCGGTTATGACTCTTCTTTATTAATCTATTAATCACAAATCTAACAAAATGAAACTAGAAAAAACGTTCGGATTTTTACTCCCGACCTTCGGAGTTGTTTTTAGTATGCCGATGCAACTTTGCGCCAAGTCTAGTGTGGTAGACCACGATGGAAAACGGCCCAATATTCTTTTTATACTCAGTGACGATCACACCTCTCAAGCTTGGGGAGTGTATGGTGGGGTACTAGCCGATTATGTAAAAAACGACCACATTCGGCGTTTAGCCTCCGAAGGAACTGTGTTGAATAATTGTTTCTGTACCAATTCCATATCAACACCTAGTCGCGCTGCCATTTTAACGGGGTGTTATAGCCATAAGAATGGGGTTTATACATTGGCCGATTCATTAGACACATCGCTCCCAACTGTTGCCACGGCTTTGAAACAGGCTGGTTATCACACAGCTCTTATCGGGAAATGGCATCTGAAGTCTCAACCTCAAGGGTTTGATTATTATTCTATTTTTTATGATCAAGGGACTTATCGTGATCCTTTATTTATTCATAGTACAGATAAATGGCCTGGTAGTAATCGGAATTTTGGTGAAATGACGCCTGGTTTTTCTACAGATATTGTAGCCGATAAGGCGATTGATTGGATTAAAGGGCAACAAGGATCTGGTGAGCCTTTTTTGATGTGCTGTCATTTTAAGGCGACACATGAACCTTATGATTATCCTATTCGAATGGAAAAGCTCTATGACGGAGTGGTTTTTCCTGAACCGGAAAACATGATGGATTGGGGGGCTGAAACCAATGGAAGAGGATTTGTTGGCCAGAAGTTGGAAGAGATCGGTCGGCGGTGGGAAGTGGCTTCTCAAGACCCAGATAAATGGTGGTGCCGCTATCCAGGGTTGCCCTTTTCCACTCAAGGTCTGCAACGTACGGCTGCTCGCAAACAGATCTATCAAAAACTGATCCGCGACTATTTGCGTTGTGGAGCTACGATAGACGATAATATCGGGAAGTTATTACAGACTTTGGATGAATTAGGAATAGCCGATAATACCATTGTTGTTTATGTCTCTGATCAGGGTTATTTCTTGGGCGAGCATGGCTTTTTTGATAAACGCATGTTTTATGAAGAAGCTGCACGGATGCCTTTTGTTATTCGGTATCCTAAAAAGATTCCGGCAGGCCAACGGTTGAATGACCTGATTTTAAATGTTGATTTTGCACCAACATTGGCCGATTTTGCCGGCGTGAAACTAAAGGATGTACAAGGGCAGAGCTTTGTGGAAAACTTAAGTGGCGCTACACCCAAGACTTGGCGAAAAGAGATCTATTATAGGTATTGGACTAATCATGCTGTTCGGCCAGCTCATTTAGGTATTCGAACCGATCGCTATAAGTTAATTCTTTATTATGGTAAGCGTTTGGGGAGAACCGATTCTGATGACTTTCAATTTGAGCCCAAATGGGATTTTTATGATTTATTGAAAGACCCGCACGAAGATCATAATTGTTATCACGATAAAGCGTATGCGCCTATTATCAGAGAGATGAAAGCGAAGCTTAGAACGTTGCGCAAAGAGTTGGCCGATGAGGATGAGGCTTTTCCTGTGATGAATTCTTTTTTTTGAGTGAACAGATTTCAACTTCAAACCGTTGTATCAATAAATAAGTTTTAGTATTACACAAAAAAATAAGTTATGGCAACAACAAATTTAAAGGGAAATCCTGTTCAATTATCTGGTGAATTTATTCAAGTTGGTGTTACAGCGCCAAATTTCAATCTGGTTAAGACCGATTTGTCATCTTTCGCTTTAAGTGAGGGGCATGGTAAATATTTGGTTTTAAATATCTTTCCGAGCTTAGATACAGCTGTTTGTGCTACTTCGGTGCGTAAGTTTAATCAAATAGCTGCTAGTTTAAAGGATACACTTGTATTGGCTATCTCTAAAGATTTACCCTTTGCGCATGGCCGATTCTGTACGACAGAAGGTCTTGCTAACGTTATTCCTTTATCTGATTTTAGAGGAACTGATTTTTCTGAAAACTATGGTTTGCAGATCATGGATGGTCCGCTTGCGGGTTTACTAGCTCGTGCTGTGGTGGTTATTAATCCCGAAGGTAAGGTGGTTTATACCGAGCTTGTTCCGGAAATAACTCAGGAACCTGATTATGAAAAGGCATTGGCTGCTATTGGATAATGAAAAAAGGTTTTTGGGTTTCACTCAAGAATCATCATCCATTTTCGAAGAATAAAAAGGCCGACTCGATATTAACTTTCACACACTGATTGGTGTACAGAGTTAAAATCGAGTCGATTTTATTTTGGTTCTATGATAACTTGCGAGGATTATTAGCTAATAACTTTTTGCCAGTCGAAGGATCTATTAGATTTTATCACCGATTTTTGTTGACAAGCCCTCGTCTATCTGCCGACTGTTACTTCTCCTGATGACTTGATGAACGTTTCTTTCTAGAAACTTTGATCAGTAGAAAGAGGAAAACTAGGGCGATAATGCCTATGAATAACAAGCCTATTTCATGGCTATATATTTCGACTTGACTCAAGAGTTGCTGCTCATTTTCAATGCCAGGTACCGTGGAGAGGTAATAACCGATGAGGGCTAAAATTGTATTCCAGATACCTGCGCCAAGCGTCGTATATATAAGAAAGGTGTGCAATTTCATTTTGGCTAGTCCGGCTGGTATAGAGATTAGCTGACGCACAGCAGGGATCAGTCGGCCGATGAAAGTTGAAAGTGCCCCATGTTTCTCAAAATATGCCTCCGCATGTGCCACCTTCTGCTCATCAATCAAACAAAGATGTCCGAACCGGCTGTTGGCAAATTTATAAACCAAGGGGCGTCCCAGAAAGTAGGCTAAGTAATAGTTTATAACTGCTCCGATATTAGCCCCTAATGTTGCAAAAAACACGACTAAGAAAATGTTTAAATCACTTCCTACAGCCGCTTTATAAGCGGCAGGTGGGACAACCACTTCCGACGGGAAGGGAATGAAAGAGCTTTCAATAGCCATTAAAAGGGTAATACTCCAATAGTTGAGGTGGTCTAAGCACCATTGAATGAACGCTACTGATTCCATGAATGAATAATTGAGGTGTAAATAACTATTTTAAATTAGGGAATAAGTCTGTATAACTACTTAAAATATCTTCAGGCGATATTTGTTTGGTTATTTCATCTACTATTTTTTTGAATTGCTCCTCTGTGACCTCTTGCCCGCAGTTGTTTAGTTGGTCAACAGCCTGTTTGATTATTTTGGTTAGCTTTTTAGCGAGCTCAAAATCCGGGTTCATGTCATAGGCTCTTTGGGCATAAACTAAAGCGTTATTCAGATCGTAATGTTCAATGAATATGCTACAGATTTCATAGAGCGTTAGAGTGGTAGGTGTACTATTAAACGATTTTTCAAAGGCTTCTATAGCTTCCTTCTTTTGCTCCTTGCTTAGAAATATTTGCCCCTCTATTTGATAAGTCGTTGAATCTTCCGGGTCAATCTTTTTGATCTCTTTACAAATCAGACGGGCTAAGTCAAATGCTTTGATACGGTATAAACTTAAAGCTTGTCCTCTAAGCGATTCAAGAAGAAGCTCTATAAAGAGATTCTTTTCTTCAACACTCAAAGCCGTTTCAATTTTGTCTTTCAGTAGATCGGTATTTTTCTTAAAAACGATGCTCGCTTTTTCAAATTCAGATAACCCTATTAAAATTGCTGCAATTTCGCAGATGAGCACTTCCGTATTAGAGTCGTCATTTTTGAAATCGAATTCAATAAATCGATCCAAATCTTCCATTGCCTTTTCGACATTTTCGAGCATTAAGTAAGCTTTGCATCGGTAATAATACGTTTTCGGTTCATTATCGTTTGCGACAATCGCATAATCACATGCTTCGATAACTTTGTCATAACTCTCTTTCAAAAGATAACAGCTAGCTAAGAAATTCCACAGTGTAGCATTGAAAGGATCTGTATCGATCAATTTATTCAGTTGCTGTATAGCTTCATCATAATTTCCCATTTCCATTTCATACTTCGATTCAGTTAGAGCAATTTCCACACTGTCGGGATAGAGTTTCAGTCCTTTGTCAATCCATTTTTTAGCTTCCTTCGGATAATTCGCTTGAAAAAAGAGACAAATCAACTTTATTAAAGTGTATTCATCTAACGGGTGGGGCAGTTTTTGGACCACCCGATTCGCTTGTTGAAGATTTGATTCAAAGAGAAAAAGCTCCGCCTCCAATAAAACCGATTCAGGTTGTGGCGTTGTGATAGACGCTAAAAGGTAGTGTGCTTCGGTAAAGTTATTACATTCGTAATAGATAGAAGCCAAAGAGGTCAGTAGCTCATCGTTGTCAGGGTGCAATGTTAGTCCGTATTGCGCTACTTGCATTGCGTTAGTCACGTTACGATGTTCCATATAATAGTCCGATAGCAGCATGACTTGATAGTCATCTAAATAAATCGGCTTTTTGTGTTCCGATAAACTTGCTTCATATAGAGTCAGCAGATGTTGTGTTTCATCTTCCTCATCTAAAAAATACATATCCTCTTCCATGACTTTTTTTGATCTGTTTATACTGAATGAGCCAACATGTATGCTTTGTTTTGCACCTGTTGGCTCATTAAATATTATTCTATTTTTTTATTTATTTATTTTCCCCCAAGTATCTTTGAGTCTTACTGTACGGTTAAAGACCAGCTTATCGGGTGTCGATTCTTTATCTATATTGAAATAACCAATGCGTTGGAATTGCAAATAAGAGAAATTAGGCAACGTGGTTGCAAACTTCTCAATGTAACATGTTGTTAGAATTTGCAAAGAATCCGGATTGATAATCTCCTTCATAGCAGTTAAAACATCACACTGTTTAGCTTCGCGGATATCCGACAATTCATCACGCGGGTTCTCAACCTTCCAAAGGCGATCATATAAGCGTACCTCTGCTTTGGTTGAATGAGCGCAACTAACCCAGTGCAGTGTTCCTTTCACTTTACGTCCAGATTCCGGCATGCCGCTACGTGTGTTAGGGTCATATTCGCAATATACCTCTGTGATGACTCCTTGATCATCTTTCTTACATCCGGTACATTTAACGATATACGCATTTTTGAGTCGAACCTCTTGTCCGGGAGTCATTCTAAAGAATTTCTTAGGTGCCTCCTCCATGAAATCTTCGCGTTCCATCCAAAGTTCGCGACTAAACTCAATGGTATGGCTTTCAGATGCCGGATCTTCCGGATTATTGATAGCATGCAAGTGTTCAACTTCTCCTTCCGGGTAGTTTGTAATCACCAATTTAACAGGATCGAGTACGGCAGAAACGCGGATAGAACGTCGGTTCAAATCATCGCGTACCACACTTTCCAACAATGCAATGTCATTCAAGGCATCGTAAGTGGTATACCCTATCTTATCAATAAAGTTATGAATTGATTCCGGTGAATAACCTCGTCTTCTGAAAGCACAGATTGTCGGCATTCTAGGGTCATCCCATCCATTAACCAATCCCTCTTTGACTAAAGTGAGTAAATTACGTTTACTCATCAAGGTATAGCTTAAGTTTAGCTTATTGAATTCCGTTTGGCGCGGGCGGTTGTCATTTAAATCATGACCTTCTTTCAACCAATCGATGAATAGATCATACAGCGGTCTGTGAACCACAAATTCAAGTGTACATAAAGAGTGAGTCACCCCTTCGAAGAAGTCACTTTGTCCGTGAGCAAAGTCATACATTGGATACGCTTTCCATGTAGTTCCGGTGCGGTGATGTGGATGTTTAACAACCCGGTAAATAATCGGGTCTCTAAAGTGCATGTTTGGATTAGCCATATCGATTTTGGCTCGTAACACCATAGCCCCCTCTTCGATTTCTCCGCTATTCATTTGTTCGAAAAGCGTTAAGCTCTCTTCGATCGGTCTGTTGCGATAAGGGCTCTCTTGTCCCGGTATGGTTGGTGTACCTTTCTGTTGTGCAATAGCTTCGGACGATTGTTCATCAATATAAGCCTTACCACTTTTAATCAGTTGGACTGCGAAGTCCCAAAGTTGTTGAAAATAGTCAGAAGCATAATAGATGTTTTTCCATTGGTATCCTAGCCATTGGATATCCTCCTTGATTGCTTCAACATACTCTACATCCTCTTTTGTTGGATTAGTATCATCAAATCTGAGGTTGCACACGCCGCCATATTTTGCAGCAACACCAAAGTCCATGCAAATAGCCTTTGCGTGTCCGATGTGCAGATAACCGTTTGGTTCCGGTGGGAAACGAGTTTGCACTTTTCCTCCGTTCTTACCTTCTTTAAGGTCTTTTTCTATCGCTTGTTCTATAAAGTTAAGGCTTTTCTTTTCGCCTGTTTCTTCGTTTTTTATCTCCGTCATAGTGGTAATTGTTAGCTCAATATCTATATAGACTACAAAAATAGACTTTTTTTTTCATTTAAATAGAATAACCATTTGCTTTTTTTAGTTGCCCGTCTTCTCCACCCAAAGAATTACATTTTACAAAGACAGATTGCTTAAATAATGCGCTATTGAGTGAAAATAATTAAGTAAAATTAGATTTAGTTTAAAAAAACACATATATTTGCTGCTGTTAATGCGTTTGAGTATAGAGAACTCTTTCAATCAATAACAAAACCATTGAAATCTCAAAATATGTTATAAGACATGTTTTATTATTTGGAGGGTATGATTAAAAGGCTCTATATTTGCAGCGTTATCCTGAAAACAATCTTTTTACCTTAAAAAAAACTAATACCTATTGAAAACTGAAAAATGGGGCTTTGTGAAAAGC
>RZZX01000171.1 GCA_009929715.1 Bacteroidia bacterium | reverse complement strand
CCACATCGTACCTTTTATGAACGCTGTCCGTGAAAAGCCTTACCACATCATCTGCCTTGTACTCAACAAAACTTTCCGGAAGTGCAATGATAAACTCCCGTCCTTCAATACACTTTCCAGCTGTTCCGCTTGTATTCAGTGTTATCGTATGGATTATGGCATGGACCAAAAAAGCACTCGATAAAAAGGAGGGGATCCTGATGTTGATCCTCTATGCCATTTATGTTGTATATATCTGTATACGATAAATATGAAAATTGATTCACTGATGTGATAAAATTCTACCTTTATATTTGAAACAGGAAACAGAAAAATCACTTGCCGGCAGATAAATTTCTGCCGACAAGCGGTTTTTATTTTTTCAATTAAAATCCTGTCAATCTGAAAAACATCAATTCATTTGCTGATCCGTCGTCTCGTTCCTGTGTCAGCATAATTAACAGAGAGCCGTCATCTAAAAGCTGCATATCTTCCAGCCATGGATAACTGACACCAAATATGTCCTCTGTAGAAATTGCACCTACGTGCGTTCCATCTTTTGCCCAAAATTGTATTTCGCGCATATTTCCATCTGCAGCCACAAAACCATTTTCTGTTTCCGCCATACCTGTAATGGAACCGAGCTTGTCCGGAGAACTGATGTCTTCTCCACCTAGTTTCAAAAGCTGATTGCCTTCATAATCATAGACAATAATTTTTGTACCTTCATCTTCCGCAGCCATGGATCCGGCAACCATAGTATGACTATTCGTGATCTGTACGTCATCTATCATGGAAAATGGTCCCTTGCGTTCTTCAGCTTTATTTAATCCAGTCAATATCCACGGTTCTGCCGTCAGGTTACCGCCTTGATTTACAATCTTCTGAGTATCACTGTTCACCCAGAAACTGATTCCCCATTCCCCGGATGGATGCATATTCAGATCTCCATTTACCGTTGTCTGAAGTGCCTTTTTCCCATCTTTTACGCCAATTACATCTCCGATTCCCGGCGAAAGATATAACATTCCACTGCTGTCCCCAGACAAATATTCAAAATCATCGTCTAATTCCATCGAAGAAACGAATTCGAGTCCACTTTCTGAATATTCATAAGTATCCAGTTTGTTCTCCAGCAGATGGAATACCTGATTGCCCTGTTTTACAAACTGATGATCCATAATCTGTATAACGCCCTGTGCTTCTTTAAATGGGATATATTCCGGAACGATTGTATAAGAACCTACCATCTGCTCTGCCAATACAGGTTCAAGAGGTTCTCCCTCCCATGGCCATGGTGCGTCTTTATTTCCTTCATCCTCTAATTTCAGCACAATTCCTTCCAGCAATTCTTTATCAGAATCATCTATTTCCTGTCCTTTTACTCTGATATCATAGGATGTGCCAGACTGTTCATAGCGATACATATACGTTTTCTCTATGGAATTACTTTCCGGCATTGCTGCATATTCTGCATTTCCTATTGTTACAGTGTCCATTTTTCCTTCAGCATATGCCTCTAAATCCACTCCAAAGGCAAATAAACTCTTTCGATATTTATACGAATCCTCCTTGGTTGCTTCTATAGAAATAACATTCTCGGATTCATTTGCTGTATCTCCATCAAAAAATTTAACATAAGAGTATTCTTCATCTTCTCTCATATTTTCTTTATCGTAGTTCCATGTCTTCGGATAATACACTGTAAATAAACTTAATTTAAGACTTTCCTTGTCTTTAAATTCTGTTTCTTCCTGCTCTGCTTTTTCTTTTTCTGATTCTTTCTTCTCCGGATTCTCTTTTTGTCCACATGCAACTATCAGCATCATACATATCATGATACACAGCACACACCACAGTTTCTTTTTCATGGTGGATTCCCTCCCCTCATGATTTCCACATCCTTTTCAATTATTCACTGTCACTTTTTACACAGTGAAATGTGTAGTAGTCATCATCATCACTGTAATCTACTTTCAAAGTACCATCATCATTTATCATCACTGTAAGAAATGGATTTTCTGATTCAATCGAACAATATCCCAGTGCAACTGACCATGGGAAAGTCCCAATTTCCTCTCCTTTATAAATAACTGTTACATTACGGTCACTTTTGAAATCAAGCCGCAGTGCATCATTGATGTTGTCTACTCCTTCCATAGAAGTCTGCGGTCCGTCTCCTAAAAGTTCTTCCACGCTTTCAGCGGCCCACTCACCTATGACTGCATTTTCCTCCTCTGTCAGATAGAGTGCAGGATCCATTGCATCCGTTCCATCCTTTGCAAAAATCACCTTTACTCCCATCTCGAGCATATTATCAAAAGAAATAATATCTTTTCCGATGATTCCCACCATTTCTTCTCCTTCGATGCTCAAGATAAACTGATCATCTTCGACAGACCATTTTCCATTCCCTGTAGTGTCTCCAACTGAAAAGGAAACTTTTTCGTTGTTTTTCACTTCAAATTCAAAAGCACCTCCGAAAGTTTCATCTATACTGACAGACATTCCCATCATCTGAGCGGACACTGCTACCCATTTTCCTTCATACGGGTTCTTCTCTCCTGTTTTTCCGGAGCCTCCACAACCAGTCAGTGCTATCATACTGATAATAAGCACTAGTCCAAATAACAAATTCAACTTTTTTTTCATGATCTTCCCTCTCATTTCTTATTATCTGCAAAAAATGGAGTCAGCAATTCTGCTACCTTACTAATTGGCATTGTCTGCAAGATTACCTTTCCCGGTCCTTTAACGACGGTATTAAAAATGCCTTCTCCGCCAATCAGCATATTCTTTACTCCTTTTACAGCTACAATATCCATAGTACAGGTTTCTTCCATTGCCGCTAAGTACCCCGTACTGATCAAAATTTCCTGTCCTGCGCTTAAATCATACTCCACTGCATGTCCATCAATTTCTACAAATGCAGTTCCATTTCCGCTTAATCTCTGCATAATGAAACCTTCTCCGCCAAATATGCCTTTTCCTAATTTTTTCTTAAAATGCATGGACAGCTCCACGCCTTCTTCTGAAGCAAGGAATGCACTTTTCTGCACAATCATGGAGTGACTGTTGCTAATCTCCAGTGCTTTGATCGCTCCCGGAAAACTTGATGCAAATGCAATCGTTCCGTCTGCACCTTCTGCAGTATATCTGTTTTGAAACATAGAATCCCCCGACATCAGTCTACCGAACATTTTCTTCATTCCGCCTCCGGAAATTGTTTCCATTTTCATGTTCGGGCTCATCCAGCTCATACTTCCGCTTTCTGTGATCATTGATTCTCCCGCTAATAATTCACATACAACAACTGGTAAATTTCCTCCTAAAATCTCATATTTTTTCATAGTAAAGTTCTCCTTTCTTTTTTTTATTTT
>RZZX01000170.1 GCA_009929715.1 Bacteroidia bacterium | reverse complement strand
AGAGGCCTTACTTTTCAAAAACAAAACCCGAAGCACCATTTTAAAGGGCTTCGGGAAGGATTTCTATGCTGTTTTGAGTTTTACCGGACAGCAATAATTTAAAAACAAAAAAAAACGCCTATCACTCGCTTCTAAGTAAACATAAAAAATAAGTTGTGACCGTTTTTAGAAGAAAAAGATGCCTCGTATCCATTAAAATCAGTCCGAAAACTCCATGGACTAGATTTCTCTGAATCAAAGAGTCTATTTCGGTGAGCAAAATAATAAACAGTTGAAAAGAAGTCTAATAGAGTGCATGCGAGCTTAAAGGAATCTGATTTTATTTTTGCACGGATTTTTCGTGGTCTGAAAAAATAAATAAACTTCAATCCAATAGGTAAACAAACACCTTTCTATAACAGAAATGTCCTTTTTTCTTCGTGAAATAATTTGTTTTTGTTAGTGAGTATTTTATCGTCCCACTATAGTGGGACGATTATCCGACTATAGTGGGACGATCATCCGACTATAGTGGGATGATTATCCGACTATAGTGGGACGATCATTTTATCGCCAAATAAAAAAGTATCTCTCGCTGGGCAGCTAAAAATTCTTTTAATGCCAAACAAACTATAAAGAAAAGACTTCGCAGAGAATCGTTTTTCAGGACCAACTACCCAAATGGAATAACCTCATTAAACAGTCATAATGTGTACCAAGTTATTTTTAAAACGTTTCTAAATGAAGGAATATTTCTATAAAGTTAGTACCTTTGAAAAAACAATAAAAAATAAGCCATGAAAAGTTCCATCACTCAGCGAATAGAAAAACTTCGCACATTCATTCAAGAAAATCAAATTCAAGCTTTTATCATTCCTAGCACAGACCCGCATTTAAGTGAATATGTGGCTCCGCACTGGAAATCACGTGAATTTATCACAGGTTTTAACGGATCGGCTGGTACGGCCGTTGTAACACTAAAAGAGGCTGGGTTATGGACCGACTCACGCTACTTTCTTCAAGCTACGGAGCAACTAGACGGAACGGGAATTACCTTATATAAAGAGATGCTTCCTGAAACCCCAGACCGGGTCTCCTTTTTGGCAACCACATTAAATGCAGGTGACTGTATCGGAATTGATGGAAAACTGTTCTCGGTCCACCAAGTTGAGCTACTCCAAAAAGAGCTCGAAGCTCATCAGCTCAACTTAAATATTTTAGAAGATCCGATGACTACAGTGTGGGAAAATCGACCGTCACTCCCCACCGAACCGGCTTTCTTATACGACATCGCCTATGCTGGAAAAAGTTGTTCTGATAAGGTGGCACTCATCCGAAGTGAATTAAAAAAGAATCAAACGGAAGCTCTCCTACTCTCCTCTTTAGATGAAATTGCTTGGACTCTCAACATCCGAGGATGCGACGTTCATTGCAACCCTGTGGTCATAAGTTACTTACTGATAGACCAAGAGTCAGTGGTTTGGTTTGTTGCCGATTCCAAAATCAATGCCGAGATCGAAGCGGCACTTCGTGAACAAAACGTTTCTATCTACTCTTATGAGAAAGTCGAAGCTTACTTAAAAGGGTACAAGGGAAGAACGATATCGATCGATCCGCATAAGACCAACTATGCCATCTATTCGGCTATTCCACCAACCTGCCAGATCCATTTCGACTCCTCACCAGTAACATTACTAAAATCGATTCGCAATGAAACAGAGATTAAAGGGATCTATTCGGCGATGAAAAAAGATGGCATCGCTTTGGTTCGGTTCTTAAAATGGCTGGAAGAACGCATTCCATCGGAAGAAGAGTCTGAATTAAGCATTGACCGGAAGTTGCATGCTTTCCGAGCGGAACAACCTTTCTACATCGGCGAAAGTTTCGACACCATTGCCGGTTACAAAGAGCATGCCGCCATTGTACACTATTCAGCTACTGAATCGACGAATGCCACTCTGAAGGAGAGCGGATTTTTGCTCTTAGACTCTGGTGCTCAGTACTTAGATGGCACCACAGACATCACACGAACCATTGCATTGGGTGAATTAACGCAAGAGGAAAAAGAAGACTACACCTTGGTCTTAAAAGGACACATTGCTCTAGCGATGGCTAAATTCCCTTTAGGAACGCGCGGCGCACAACTAGATGTTTTGGCTAGAATGCCGCTTTGGCAAAAAGGTTTAAATTATCTACACGGCACGGGGCATGGCGTTGGGCACTTCCTCAACGTACATGAAGGGCCACAAAGTATACGTATGAATGAAAACCCGGTTGTTCTCCAACCAGGCATGGTAACATCCAACGAACCTGGAGTTTACAAGGCAGGTAGCCATGGTATCCGCATCGAAAATTTGATTCTGACTTGCGCTGCCGGTGAAGGCATGTTCGGACCTTACCTCCAGTTTGAGACATTAACTTTGTGTCCCATCTGTAAGAAAGGCATTCTCAAGGAACGACTCACAGAAGAGGAGTTGCATTGGTTGAATAACTACCATCAAACGGTATATACCCAATTAAGTCCCTCATTAACAACCGAAGAAAAAGCATGGTTAAGTCATGCCACTTCGGCCATTTAATCACCATATAATCATTAGAAGAAACATGGCTTTAATAAAATCAGTCAGAGGATTTACGCCTAAGATAGGCAACAATTGTTTTTTAGCAGATAATGCAACCATCATTGGCGATGTCACAATGGGCCATGATTGCAGCATTTGGTTTAGTACTGTACTCAGAGGTGATGTCAACTCTATTCACATCGGCAACGGTGTAAATATTCAGGACGGCAGTGTGCTGCATACATTGTATAAAAAGTCGACCATCGAAATTGGCGACCATGTATCCGTGGGGCATAACGTAACCATTCATGGGGCGACGATTCGTGATTATGCTTTAATCGGCATGGGATCGACTGTATTGGATCATGTTGTAGTAGGCGAAGGAGCCATTGTAGCGGCAGGATCGTTAGTTTTAAGTCACACAGTGATTGAGCCTGGTAGCATTTGGGGAGGTGTCCCGGCTAAATTCATTAAAAAAGTCGACCCCGAACAAGCGAAAGAACTCAATCAAAAAATTGCTCACAACTACCTGATGTATTCACAATGGTATAAAGAGTAAGAGCACTTACACCGGCTCTAGTAAAATAAAAACCCATTAAATGGTGTAACGCCAGAGCCGATGCTTTCAACCATGAAATGTCCGCTTGAAACAGCGACATTCCAACTTTTTTTATGGTACCACGACGCAATCTGGGGCCATGATACATCCTCATGAAAGCACTTGCAAGACAAAAGCAAGCTATCTAACACTTAAGAGGCTGAATTCTAAAAAAGAATTCAGCCTCTTAAGTGTTAGCACGGCAAGTTGTAAGCAACAAGCTCACACCAC
>RZZX01000068.1 GCA_009929715.1 Bacteroidia bacterium | reverse complement strand
GTTGTTTTCACCTTGCAAATATAAGGCATTTACAACGATTGATAAAGAAAATCAATTTACGTATGGTTGTTTTCACCTTGCAAATATAAGGCATTTACAACCGCAAGCTATCTGCGATGAACATAGAATCATTGAGTTGTTTTCACCTTGCAAATATAAGGCATTTACAACCTTATCGTGAAGCACTTACTATGAATAGTATTGTTTTCACCTTGCAAATATAAGCATTTACAACAATAAATAGATATATCTTTGCATATTATTGAAGAATATACAAAGATTCCTAGGGGAGCAACATATAAACAGCTGCATCCCCTTCGATATCTAGCAAGTTAAAAGATTTGTGTGCCTGATTATTTCCCCATTCTATTTTTTTTATTAATAATTTCCAATTCTTTGATTATTTCCGTTTCCTTTAATCCTTTCCATTCGTGTTTTAGAACATAGTGTCCGTGTAAGTCTTCTAAACAGTGTCTATTTGTTTCGTCGACAGGGAATATGGCTATGTCACAATCATTTAAGATACCATATTTAAAGAGTCCCAGGAGCATTTTTAGTTTAATGCCGATATGGATACTTTTTAGGTGAGCATAAATTTTGCAACAGTACACCCAGCTTGTGAAATTTGGATTTGTTTCGTTTTTTAACTCAGTAGTAGGAGATATTCCTATTTCCATATTGATATCCTCATGATTCAATGGCGAAATTTTCCGCACGAAAAAACTAAAAGAACATAATGTGTGCTTAATTGTAGAACAAATTTCTTTTTTTGTTTTCTCCTTGTCGCACTCCATATCAATTAGAATTTTCTCCATTTGCTCCTTGTGTTTTTTCCCTTTCATAGTTTTTTTTCTGTTTTTTAAAAAAAAAAGATTCGTTTTTATCCCTGTTCAAAGGTAATTCGAATAAAAAGAACGAAACTTCCACTTTAGTGGAAGTTTCCTCTCAGAAAAACCATTTACCTTTGCTTTTACAGTTCCTGACACAACTTATTTGTCAGATAATCAGTTGGTTTCAGGCACTTTTACCAGTTTGTTTTTTTTGTTAATCGGATCAATTAATTTTAATAAAAAATGAGAAATTCTATGTTTTTCGTACACAACTCTTCCGGCGACTTAGATAATCGGTTGCAAAATCTAATTATTCGTGAGGGAATGAAAGGCTATGGCATCTATTCCTACCTAGTAAATTACCTTCAAAAACAGCCATTAATGAATGCCCCCCTGGCTGTTTTAGACCTCATCTCTGTTGAGATTCATTTGCGTAAGCAAACACTCGCTCGTATCATTGAGGATTTTGGCCTTTTTGTGGTCGACAATGGCCGCTTTTGGGCAACGCTTTTAATACGTCGGTATGGCAAAAAAAACGCCGATTTTGCCTCCAATATCCCCCCTGTTTCAAACGTTAATAAACTTGAAACGGAGAGCGGTTCAAGTGTTAATAAACCTGAAGCTGGGACACAGCCAAATGTTAAAGGCGATTTTAATGCCCTATGTTCTAGTGATTTAGAAGTTCCCTCGCGCGGGCGGGCGTTTTCTTCTTCTTCTTCTAATCAAGAAGAGAGAAAAGAAAAAGAAAAAAAAGAGCCGACGGATGAACCACAAACGGCACTTCAAAAAAGAATTGCCGAGCACTTCGATAGAGAGAATCGGGCCTTCTCTGAGCAAGGAAATTCGGCACAAGAGCCGGTGCACTTTGTGAACGATCGGCCACTCCGGCCGGTGAAGAGTTTCGATGACCTTGTGAAGGAGATGCTTCAGAATTCGACTTACCTCGAAATGGTGGCGATGCACTCCGGGTTAGGAACCGATTTCTTCACCTACCAAGATCTGATTGTGAAGCTCTTCAAGGAACACGCTTGTCTGTTTGGTAAGTTGGAAGAGTTGATTTCGGTGGGCGATGTACAGGCCTATTTTACGAACTTCTTGATTCCAGGCAGCAAGAATAGTCGGGCAGTGATCAAGGCTATTCAGGCTAAGCGAGCAGGGGTGGTAGGCGTGATGCCCGATGGGCGGTTGATCGGTGCCAACGGCCCTTTGGGGGCTCCTGCAGCCGATAATGTTGACCCGTATCGGTTTGAATACGTGGTGGACGGCAAACGGATGTATTGCGGACGGGAGGTTCCTGTGGGGGCACCGCCTAGACCCTCTAACTATGCCATTTGGGACGAGGTGAAGGAGCAGTGGACGCTCTGAGGGCTTAGGTTGCAATGCAGAAGAGTGGAAACGTGATCGAAGTGAAGGAGCAGTGGACGCTCTGATGAGAGGTTGTCAGGAGAGGGGGGAGATACGGCTTTGAACTCCTCGAGCCCTAACGTCAAACTCCTCGACTCTTGGTCTGAAAATCGCCGAGTTTAGAGCCAAAAGTCGGCGAGTTTGAACCTGAAAGTCTGGGACTTTTGATCGAAGTCCTTCTGCGTATAGAATGAAAAATAAAAGCGAAAAATAACCTAATAAAAACGTTTAATATTTTGAGAAATTTTAAAGCTTATGGTATTGATTTACATGGTAAAAGTAGTGGCGTGGTTAAAGTGCACTGTCCGAAGTGTAGTGCTACACGGCGCAACAAACGTGATAAATCTTTGAGAGTAAACATCGACAAAGGGAGTGGATATTGCTACCATTGCGGATTTAAAATCTATGTGCCCGATGAGGACGAAGAAAACCGCAAGCAGGAACAGCGTAAAAAACAGGCCAACAGAGGTGTTCCTGCCCATTTTCGTCGGCCGGTGTTCGATGCATCGAAACTGATCCTGACCCCTTCGTGGGAGAGTTATCTGGTCGAGAAAAGAGCCATCAGTCAGGCTACCATTCAGGCACTGAAGTTCACCGTTCAGGAAGAGAAAATGCCTCAAACGGGACGCATAGAGAGTTGCCTCTGTTTTAACTATTTCGAGAACGGCGTTTTGGTGAATACCAAGTTCCGTACACTCGATAAGAAATTCAAAATGGTGACCGGTGCAGAGTTAATCCCGTACAACATTGATGCGGTGCGAGAGACCGACACGGTGATTATCGTCGAGGGTGAGATGGATGTGGCTTCGTTGCACACAGCAGGCTTTACTAATGCGATCTCTGTGCCCGCAGGAGCCAATGCAGGGTTGTCGTACTTCGATCGCTTTAAAGTGTCTCATTTCGATGAGAAGAAGAGCATCATCATAGCCGGTGATATGGACGAGGCCGGGTTGTTGCTCCGGCAACAGCTGTTGGCTTACTTCGGCCCTGAGCGTTGCAAGGTGGTGACCTTCACTCCAGGCTGTAAGGATGCCAATGAACACCTGCTGCGTTCGGGGGTGGAGAGCTTGCGCATCGCCATCGCTCAGGCGCAAGAGGTGGAGCTTGAAGGGGTTTGTACGGTAAGTGATTATCTGGGGGATTTTCGAGCCATCTTCGAGAACGGCATCGGTACGGGTGCGGAGACGGGGTGGCCCAACTTCGATAAGTGCTGTACGTTCGAGTTGGGACGTCTGGCAGTTCTGACAGGAGTGCCCGGATCGGGAAAATCGGAATTTCTTGATGAGGTGGTTCTCCGATTGAATCTGCGTCACGGTTGGAAAATAGCCTATTTCAGTCCCGAGAACTCCCCGATGGCGTACCATCTCTGTAAGTTGGCCGAGAAACTCGTAGGGTATAAGTTTCGGAAGGGGCAGAATTTCGATGAGCTGCTCTATGAGCGTGTGAAAAAATTCCTGGATAAGAACGTGACGCACATCTGTCCGGAGGGCGATGCCACGCCAGACGTGGTGCTGGGCAAGTGTCGGGAGTTGGCCGTTCGCAAGGAGTGCCGCATCTTTGTGCTCGATCCGTTGAACTGTTTTGAGCACACCCCTAAGCGCACCCAGACCGAGACACAGTACTTGGCTTGGTTTTTGAATCAGCTTACACGCTTTGCCCGTCGTTACCGCTGCCTTGTGTTTCTGGTGGCGCATCCGCGTAAGATGAACCGAGATATCACATCGGGACGCACTCATCGACCGGAGATGTATGACATCAGTGGCTCGGCCGACTTCTTCAACAAGACCGATTACGGTTTAGTGGTGGATCGAGATGACGAGGCCGGCCTTGTGAGGGTATATGTGGACAAGGTGAAATTCCGAAACCTTGGACACTGCGGCACTGTGACGTTTTCTTACGACCTCTTTTCGGGGCGTTACCTCCCTTTAGAGGCCAACACGAAGGTGGCTCCCGAACGCCCTAAATTCTGGGTTAAACCAGTGAACTGGCTCGATCAGTTTCAGGAGGTCGAAGAGGGAATGCTCTGTTTTGATGAGCGGGCAGAGGTGTTAGAGAAGAGGACACCCGAAGAGGATGTCGGATATTCGGAAACACCCTATCCCCCAGAGGAGAGGGAGCTGGAAGAGAACGATTCGGAAAGGTAGCCTTGAGCTTTAAAAAGGGGGCCTTCTTGATTGCCCGGGCAACCAAGAAGAGCCCCGATAGCTGTTACGGTTCGGAAAGAACTTCGACTATGAGACGTACCTGTTCGGGAGTGTATCGGCGTTGGCTTTCACTCCAACCGCAAGCTTTAAGACGGTCGACGAGTCCAGGAGCATGTTTGAGCCATTTGTTGAATTGATTGACAGCACTTTGCTGCAACACGTGAGGAATGTAGAGGGTAGCCAGTTCACCTTTGGTGTAACTGCGGTATTCGAATACTTTGTCGAGATCTTTAGAAGAATAGGACTCTTTCTTTATCATGGTTTTTAAGTTTTTTATGTTTATAAAAAAGGGCTTTATGGTTTATTTTGTTGCTTTAAATTTACGAAAAATCGGGCAGGTAATCAAGTATTCTGCCTGCTTTTTAGAGCACATAATGAACTTTATTCGGCTTTATTCTATCGCAATCAGCCTTAACCTCTCGCAACCCATGAGGTGCGGTGTGGTGTGCCTTATCTTTGTGTCACTAACCCGAAGGGAGGTCGACATCCCTTCATTAAAACAAGTAAGATTATGGCAAATGTATTAGTGGAACGTTATCAACGTCATTTGAAAATTGGCGACAAAACATCGCCTATGATGTATTTTTTGAAACCGAAACCTAAAAATTCCCGCACCTATTCCATTGAGGATTTGGCTAAGGAAATAGAAGTGACCGGTGCGCTTTCGGCCGAGGATGTGATGCACGTGATGAAGTCATTTATGCGTGCGATGAAGCGGGTTCTTATCGAAGGCAATAAGGTGAAGGTGGATAAATTGGGGCTGTTCTTTACAACTTTCAGTTGTAAGGGTGTGAAGGATAAAGAGGAGTGTACAGTGAAAAACATCAAGCGGGTAAATCTGCGCTTTATGGTCGATAACTCTTTGCGATTGACGAATGACAGTGTGGCTACTACGCGTGGTGGGGAGAATAACGTGACGTATGCGCTCGACACCAGCGAATCAGGGAAAAGTGAGACTCCGGTGAAGCCTAATAAACCGAACGATGATGAAGCTCCCGATCCCAAAAATTAGGTTTTCGGCAGCGTGTGTTAGTTTAAGGTTTTGAGGATTTAGTTTTACAGTTTTTATTTAAGGAGGATGAAATGATGAAGGTATTGGACAAGATTATTGAGATTATTATGGCGATTATTCCTTTCTTGGGTGGGCGTCAGAAACGCAAGGCGATGTTTGAGGAGGTTCAGTCTTTTACGGATTTGGTGAAGGGACAGTATGGCTTTTTGACGGAGCAACTAGAGAAGGTCTTGAAGGATTATTTTGAGATGAGTGCGCGGGTGAAGGAGATGCATACGGAGCTTTTTGAGTTAAGGTCGCAACTGGCTAAGGCGTTGGAGATGAAGTGTGAGAATGTGTCATGTACCCATAGAAATCGTCAGGCGAACCATGAGAACGATTAACTTAATTGTGATTCATTGTTCGGCTACTCGTTCAGATCAATCGCTCTCGGTGGAGGCATTGGAGGCGTGTCACCGGCAACGGGGGTTTAACGGAATAGGGTATCACTTCTTTATCACACAAGCTGGAACGGTTTTTGAGACGCGTCCTTTAGAGGTTGTAGGGGCGCACGTGCAAGGCTTTAATGCGCACAGTATCGGGATCTGTTACGAGGGGGGATTGGATGCACAGGGAGGCTATGCCGATACACGTACACCGGCACAGAAACGGGTACTGAGGCAGTTGGTGGTGAGGCTGCTTCGATGTTTCCCTGGCTGTAGGGTGTGTGGTCATCGGGATCTGAGCCCGGATAGGAATGCCAATGGGGTGGTTGAACCTCAGGAGTGGACCAAGGCTTGCCCATGCTTTGATGTGGTGAGGGACTTTTAATGAGAGTCGGAGTGATGGTGTGTTGACTATGGTTGATGGATGATGTGAAAAGCGTCTCTTACGAAGGTGAGGGACGCTTTTTTTATGAAAATTTGAAAAAGATTCTTCTTAAAGGCGTGATTTTATCAGATTCCATTTGTACTTTAGTCATAATGCCTTTTTTTCTTGGTGTTTCATTCTAAAAATGGTAACTTTACTTCATTAAAAAAACAACGAACTGACGAGTCAAATAGGCTTGTTACTTTACATCAAGAACCCTATGAAAAAGCTTTTTATTTGCACCTTTATGGTCTTTTTTTTAATGCTTAGTTTAAACGCTTTTGCAAAAGAGATAAAAATCCGAGTGGCCTGTATCGGAAACAGCATTACTTATGGAGCAGGTATTTCAAATAGAGAAAAAAATAGCTATCCTGCTCAATTGCAAGCTTATTTAGGTGCTGAATATGATGTTCGGAATTTCGGAGTGAATGGTTGTACCGCTCTTTCAAAAGGCGATTATCCTTATCTGGCAACTAAGGAGTATGAAGCTATTTCCGATTACCAACCAACTATTCTCTTGATTAAACTGGGTACGAATGATTCTAAGCCACAGAATTGGACTAATAAAGCCGATTTCTTGAAAGATTATCAAGGGTTGATTGATCGCTTTAGAAAAATAGAGTCGCACCCGCGTATCATTTTAATGACACCGATTCGTTGCTTCCTCTCTCCCGAATCGGATATTAGTGCATCGCTCATAGAACATCAGATTACACCATTGGTCGAGGAGTTGGCTTGGAAGAATCACCTCGAAATAATTCACCTGTCTCATCTTTTTGGTAATGATTGGGATCAGGCTCTTCTGCCCGATAAACTACACCCATCGTCTATCGGAGCTGGTCTGATCGCTAAAAAGATCTTTCATTACCTCACTTATTCTAGCCGAGAAACTCAAAGAGATCTGAAACAGGCTTTGTTCATGACTGAGCCGAGTGAGTTCAACTTTCATGGACATCGTGGGTATAGATTTCAACACGATGGGGTATCGTGCTTAGTGGTAGAGCCTGCTCGATCGGCTGTGGGTGCTCCATGGGTCATCAGAGCACGCTTTTGGGATCATGAGCCCCAAACGGATCTTGCTTTGTTGGAAAACGGATTCCATCTTGCTTACTGTGACGTGGCCGATCTTTATGGGGCCGACAAAGCGGTGGCTCGGTGGACGAGTTTTTATCAGCGAATGCTCAGAGGGGGATTGAATAAAAAGGTGGTTCTAGAAGGGATGAGCCGTGGAGGATTGATCGTTTATAATTGGATGGCGGTAAATCCTGAAAAGGTGGCGTGTATCTATGCTGATGCGCCGGTGATGGATGTGAAGAGTTGGCCAATGGGAAAAGGCCAATCAGTGGGGTCGGCTTCTGATGTCGAGGGAATGTTGAAGGCTTATGGTTTCGTTGATGAAAAGGAGGCGACTGAGTGGAAACGAAACCCCATCGATCATTTTTCGATAGCAGCTGAAGCGGGGATTCCTATCTTGCATGTTGTTGGCGATGCCGATAGCATCGTGCCTGTGACCGAGAATACAGCTGTTTTTGAAGAACGTATGAAGGCAGCTGGTGCGCCCATCACTGTTCTTCATAAACCGAACGTAGGACATCATCCTCATTCACTGAGTAACCCAGACCAGATTGTGCGTTTTATCTTTAGGGCAACGGGTTATGATCGTTGTCCGTGTGTGCATGCTGTGCCAGGAAATGAGTATCGTTCTGGTGCGGGATGGACAGAGGGAGCGGATTGGCACCGTGTGGCCGAAGATATTACACAAACATTGAAGGAGAAGCCCGTGGATCTACTTCTTTTAGGTAACTCCATTACTCAAGGGTGGGGAGGTAGCCGTAAACTAGTTACTTATAAGCCTGGAAAGCGTGTGTTGGATGAGGCTTTGGGTGAGGGTAAGTGGGAAAGTGCCGGTATCTCGGGCGATCGGACTCAGAATTTGTTATGGCGTATACAGCATGGAGAATATCAGGCTTGCTGTCCGAAAAATGTTGTTATAAGTATTGGAGTTAATAATTTGATCGGTGATGGGGATTTGCCTGAGCAGGTGGCAGAGGGGATTATCGCCGTTGCCGTGGAGGCAAAAAAGGTGTTTGTAGGCGCCCGAATCATTTTAATGGGACTGCTCCCTTCTGGTAAAGAAGCCGATAGTGCGATTCGTCAGCAATGTGATCGGATACATCGGATCTTGTCTGAGAAAAAGTGGGAGGGGGTGTTGTATCTAAATCCTACTGGCTGGTTCGTCAACAAAGATGGCTCTATAAAGGATGGATTGTATAGCAGCGATTACATTCATTTGTCTGAACAGGGATATAAGGTGTGGGCCGAGGAGATTAAAAAGAGAATTCAATAAGCTGGAAGGAGGAAATGAAAGGCATGCCATAATTAGATTTATTATGAAAAGTTAGTAGATATTAGTTGTTTTTTAGACTTTATTTATATATTTGCAACTAGATTAACTCTTTAATACTAACTATTAACACAAAAATTATGGGAAAAGCTTTCAGTAGGTCGCATATTGCAGCGACTCTTTGTTTTTCTTTATTTGTTTCGGTGCCTCTGCAACGCCTTTTTGCAGAAGAGATCATAAATAAAGAAAGATCCTCAATTTCAATCATTAACCAGCAGGAAGGTAAAGTTACAGGAACTGTTTTTGATAAAAACGGGGAACCGTTGGTGGGTGTTAATGTGACTGTGGAAGGTACAGCAACGGGTACTATAACAGATGTTGATGGCAAGTTTACTCTTCAAACGAAAGAGGGTAGTAAAGCTACTTTTTCTTACATCGGCTATTCCTCTAAAACGATTGTCTTATTTTCGGGCGTTAAAGTTGTTCTTGAAGAAGATGCACAAACGATAGAAGAGGTCGTTGTTACAGCGATGGGTATACAGCGTAAGGCGAAAAGTTTAACTTATGCAACCCAACAAGTTGGCGGGAATGAGTTGACTCGCTCAAAAGAGACGAATATGATTAATAGCTTGCAGGGAAAAACGGCCGGATTGGTCATAACGCCTAATGCCTCTGGTGCAGGTGGATCGTCGAAATTACTTATTCGAGGTAATAAATCTGCTCAGGGTAATAATCAGCCTCTTATTGTGATAGATGGTATGCCGATGAGTAATTACAGCTCTTCTCAGTTGTCTGATGGTTTCGGAGGACGTGATGGAGGGGATGCTTTATCGAATATTAATCCTGATGACATTGCTAGCATAAACGTTTTGAAAGGGGCTTCGGCGGCAGCTCTTTATGGTAGTGTAGCGGCCAATGGGGTCGTTTTAATTACGACAAAAAGTGGACGTGAGGGTAAGATGCGCATTGAGTTTTCTAGTAATTTGACTCTTGATCAGGCTATGAATACGCCTAAGTTGCAGGATGAATACGGGGCTACTATAGCTGGATCTACTCTTTCACAATACAGTTGGGATACGAATAAAATTAGTGGCGAAAAGAAGGGGGCTAATAGGGTCGATGACTTTTTTAGAACAGGTAGCACTTTCATTAATTCTGTGTCGATTAGCGGGGGTAGCGAAAAGATGCAAAGCTATTTGTCGTATGCCAATACAACTGCCAATGGTATTATGGAAACAAATAACTTCCAAAGACATAACATGACTTTGAAAGAAACGTTGTTTTTGTTCGATAATAAATTGACTATTAATGGAACACTGAATTATATTAATCAGAAAATACATAATCGCCCTGAGGCGGGTGCATACAGAAACCCGTTGACTGGTCTTTATACGTTCCCTGCTAATGGTGATTGGAACCATTATAAAGAGAATTATGCGGTGTTCGATAAGCTTTTGGGGTATGATTCTCAACAGTGGTATATGGAGATAAACAACGACTTTTCGGCTAATCCATATTGGGTCTTGAATAAAAATGCGCATAAAGAAACGCGTGATCGTATCGTGGCTTCTGGCGATATGAAATTTGTCATCACAGACGATTTGAATGTGCAAGGACGTCTTTCGTATGATCGATCTGTCGATTCGTATGATAGAAGATTGCATGCGACTACCGCCAATGTGCTTTGTAGCCCTACTGGTGAATATACGTTGGAGAACTTTAATAACAGACAGTTTTATGGCGACTTAATGGTTAATTATAATAAGACGTTTGTTGAGGATTGGAGCCTTTCTGCAACCTTGGGTACGAGCTTCACTGATGCAAAATCATGGGGAACTAAGTTTACAACAAGTGGCGGAATGGTTATTCCTAATTTCTTCTCTGTAAGTAATAGCCGTAAAAATGGTAATGTTGACTTTGAAACGGCTACTCGATTGAATTCTATCTTTGGAACAGCGCAGATTGGATATAAAGAGATGATTTATATGGATGTTACTGGCCGAAATGATTGGTCGTCTACATTAGCCTATACGAATAATGGCTCATACTTTTATCCTTCTGTAGGATTAACAGCTATTTTTAGTGAGATGTTTAAAATGCCGGAAGTGATTAACTTGCTCAAATTAAGAGGCTCTTACTCTATCGTTGGTAATGCGATGCCTGCTTACATTACGCATCCATTGAATGGCTTTTGGAATGGATCGGTTTCAATGAACAATAACGCTCCTTTTGCAGAGATGAAACCGGAAAAGATGAAGTCTCTTGAGCTTGGTTTTGATTTGGCTATGTTTAATAACCGTTTAAATTGGGATGTGACGTTCTATAAGACCAATAATACGAATCAATATTTTAAAATGGCTGCTTCTAAAGGAACTGGTTATGACTCTTACTACTTTAATGCCGGTGATATCCAAAATACGGGTATTGAAACGTCTATGAGTTATTTGGTTCCTTTTAATGATGATTTTTCATGGAAAACGGCCCTGAATTTATCATATAATGATAATGTGATAAAGAAGTTGGATGATAGAACTGGGATCGAGGATAAAGATCGTCTGAAAAAAGTGGAGTTGGCGCATATTAATAATATGTATTTTAACCTTGAAGAGGGTGGATCGTATGGCGATGTGTATGCTAAAGTTGTAGAACGAGATGATAACGGGGTTATTCTATTGACGGACAAAGGGGCGCCTCAAGTGTCAAGTGATTATGTGAAGGTGGGCAATGTGAATTCTAAATGGAATTTAGGATGGACCAATACCTTTAATTATAAAGACTTACAGTTTATGTTCTTGATTGATGGCCGCATTGGTGGAAAATTCCTCGATGCAACACATGCTAAACTTGCAGCATGGGGGGTTAGTCAAGAGACTGCGGATGCACGTAATAACGGTGGAGTTGATCGCGGTAATGGAACAAAGATAGATGCTCAGAAATATTATACCACTGTGTCGGAAACATCGGAATACCTTTATGATGCCACTAACTTCCGTTTGCGTGAAATGTCTATTGGGTATACTTTCCGTGATTTATTTGGATTGTCTAAGAATTTAAGTGTCAACTTGGTGGGACGTAACTTGTTCTTCATTTACAAGAAAGCTTTAAGCGATCCGGATTTGTCAATGTCTACCAATAATGGTTGGTCTGGTGTCACTTATTTCTCACTGCCTTCTACTCGTAGTTTTGGTGTTAATATAAAAGCAACATTTTAAAATAGTGTAAACAATATGAAAAACAAGATATTTAATAAGGGAGTATTTGCTTGTGCGCTGTTGGCGGCTTCTTTGGGGAGCTTAACTTCTTGCACGGGTAATTTTGAAAATATGAATACGGACCCGTATGGCTTGAATAATGCTGATTTGCCAGTGTCGACTGGATTAAAGGAGGCTCAGCTCTCTATTTATTATAATCAATCGAATGGCAACTGGGAGTTTCAGTTGATCCAAAACTTAAACGCTGATTTGTTTTCAGGCTATCTGGCTGTTCCAACTCCTTTTGCGGGTAATAACAACAATAGCTTGTATCACATGCGTGATTGGAATAATTGGGGATTGAATTACTATTTATTGCATGTGATGAAGCCAACGTCTGTGATTATAAAAACGACAACGGCTGATGACTATTGGGCTATCGCTACGGCTTTGAAAGTGACTGGAATGTTGAAAGCGACAGATCTTTACGGCCCAATGCCTTATTCAAAAGCAATGCAAGGGGGATTGTCTGTGGATTATGATAGTCAAGAGGCTATTTATAAATCGTTTTTATCAGAACTTCAAGAGGCTGCTACGCGGATGAGTAAGTTTATTGCAGAAAATGGTGATCAGCCTGGACGCTTGGACTTTGATATGATGTGTGGCGCTAAACATACTACGTGGTTGCATTTTATTAATACTTTAAGAATGCGCGTGGCTATGAGAATGGTTAATAAAGAGCCTGCTTTAGCTAGAACGACTTGTGAAGCTGCTGTTGTTAGTGGGGTGTTGAGTGACTCGGATATTAACATCGAGGTGAAGGATCCAAATACACGTAATCCGTTGATGGTTATTTGCCGTGATTACAATGATTGTAACATGAGTGCTAGTATGGAGTCTATCTTGAAAGGTTATAGTGATCCGCGCATTGAGAAGATGTTCCTTCCAGTGTGTTGGGGAGGTAAAACGCCTATTGTCGATAAAACGGGAGCTATCAGAACTGATTTGGCTGACAGTTTCCATGGCATTCGTCAAGGGGTGCCTTTTGAAACAAAAGGTGAATATACGAAGTTCTCTATTCCAAAGGTTAAAGCGAAGGGGGATCCTAATTCGGATGAGTATCCGCTTCCTGTAATGCGTATAGCTGAGGCCTATTTCTTACGGGCAGAAGGGGCTCTTCGTGGTTGGAACATGGGATCGGATGCTAAATCTTTATATGAGATGGGTATTAAAGCTTCTTTCGACTATTATGGGGTTGATCAGGCAGCTTATACGGCTTATATTAATGATGATGTGAAAATGGCGGCCGATTATGTGGACCCTATTGATCCTGCACACAATATGGCTGCTGCTAATCTAATCACTGTGAAATATAATTTGGCTGATTCAAATGAGAAGAATTTGCAACGAATTATCACGCAGCGCTGGATTGCTAGCTTCCCAGAGGGAAATGAGGGATGGGCTATGTTCCGTCGTACTGGTTATCCGAAACTATTTCCTGTGGTGGAAAACCGGAGTAATGGTGTGATACCTGAAGGGGAATTCGTGAAACGCTTGGCTTTTACTGATGATGAAAAGAACTCAAATGCTGCTGGGGTAGCTTCTGGACTTCCATTGTTGGGAGGCGCTGATAATATTGGTACTAAACTTTGGTGGGATACTGATGGCGCTAATTTTTAAGTGGTATAGAATCTGAAGATTAGATTTTACGTCTGATAAGAAGAACGCTTTGGGTTCTTCTAAATGAAATGAATCCCCTTATTTGACTCTAAAAGATAATTTAGAATCAAATAAGGGGATTCTTGTTGGCTTTCATAAGCTCTCTTACCCCATGTTTTCTCCTGAAAGTTTAAATAATCTAAAAAAGTGTCAGCTCACTTGCATATTTTTAGGTAAACCCCTTTTGTTTTTCTGTCTTTTTGTTATCTTTGGCGCATCAAAAACCGTTAAATATACAGTAACGAAAAACACTATTTTATGAATAATGAACTTGTCATGAACGCCAATCTATTGGTGCAATATTTTCAGAAACCAGCACGGGAATTTACTAAATTGGATATTATGCTTTATATTAAGGAGCATGGTGTTCGCATGGTCAACTTTATGTATCCGGCGGGTGATGGACGTTTGAAAACGCTTAATTTTGTGATCAACAATTTCTCGTACCTCGACGCTATCCTGACTTGTGGAGAGCGTGTGGATGGTTCGAGCCTCTTCTCTTTCATCGAAGCGGGAAGTAGTGACTTATATGTCATTCCGCGTTTCTCAACGGCTTTTATCGATCCGTTTGCGGAACTGCCTACACTTACGATGCTTTGTTCGTTCTTTAACAAAGATGGTGAACCGCTAGAGAGTTCGCCCGAATATACGCTGCATAAAGCGAGCCAAGCGTTCACAGAAGTTACTGGCATGGAATTTCAGGCTATGGGAGAGTTGGAGTATTATGTCATTGCTCCGGATAGTGGGATGTTCCAGGCAACGGACCAACGGGGGTATCATGAGTCTTTCCCGTATGCCAAGTTCAATGAGTTCCGCACGCAGTGTATGGCGTACATCGCTCAAACAGGGGGGCAGATTAAGTATGGACACTCGGAAGTGGGGAACTTTACTTTGGATGGCTTTATCTATGAACAGAATGAGATTGAGTTTTTGCCGGTTAGAGTGGAAGATGCAGCAGACCAACTGATGATTGCTAAGTGGGTGATCCGAAGCTTGGGGTATAAATATGGTTATAATGTGACTTTTGCGCCTAAGATTACGGTGGGCAAAGCTGGATCGGGCTTGCATGTGCATATGCGTGTGGTGAAAGATGGACAGAATCAGATGTTGAAGGATGGCGTTTTATCTGAAACAGCGCGTAAAGCAATCGCTGGCATGATGGAGCTAGCTCCTTCGATTACAGCGTTTGGTAATACGAACCCGACCTCTTATTTCCGTTTGGTTCCCCATCAAGAGGCGCCAACGAATGTGTGCTGGGGAGATCGCAACCGGTCGGTATTGGTGCGTGTGCCTCTGGGATGGGCTGGCAAAAGCGATATGTGTACATTGGCTAATCCTTTGGAGGGAGATAGCCAGTTTGATGCCACTCAACGCCAAACGGTAGAGATGCGATCGCCGGATGGATCGGCCGATTTGTATCAACTGTTGGCTGGATTGGCTGTGGCTTGTCGTCATGGCTTTGAGTTGGAGCAGGCGTTGGATATCGCCGAAAAGACGTATGTGAATGTGAATATTCATAACAATGAAAATAAAGAGAAACTGGAGGTTTTGAAGCAGTTGCCCGATAGTTGTGCCGCATCTGCTGAATGCTTGCAAAGCCAACGGGCGGTCTTTGAGAAATATAACGTCTTTAGCCCTGCTATGATCGATGGTATCATTCGTAAGTTGCGGAGCTATGAGGATGCAACGTTACGTGCCGATTTGCAAGAGAAGCCCGAAGAGGTGCTTGCGTTGGTGCAACGTTATTTCCATTGCGGATAAATTAATTTTTCATGGTAAGAACGGGCTCGCCTGCTGGAATTTTTATTCCAGTTGGTGGGCCTTGTTTTTTAAAGTATGCAGAAAGGGTGCATAGACGAGGGCTTTCTTTGCTTTCCATTCGAGGTGACTCACTTTTTAACAGAAAAAAAGAGATTTTCTTGCAGGTTTATCGTGGAAGAAATACTTTTACGGTCTTTAGAGGCCGAAATGAAACTTTTTTAGTTGCAGAGCTTTTGGCGTAGAGAGAAGAATGGTAGGGGGAATGATAGTCAACGATTGTTTAATGATAAAATAAGAGAACTGATGTGTGAGGAGAATAAAGAATGCTATTCAGAAGAGCAGGAGGAGGCTTATTATGAAGTAGATGATTATGAGCCAGAGGAGGCTTATTATGAAACTGGCGATTATGCGCCGGAGGAGCCTTATACCATTTATGAAGATAATCCTTATGATGATGAGGAGGACGAGGTATTCGATGACGGGCGTTTTTATGTCGATGAGAATGGTTATAAGGTGAACTCTAGAGGACGGTATGTGGATCTAGATGGACGGGTGTTGCCTGGCTTAGGACGGGCAGAGTATTTCTATCAGACTAATAAATCGCGTGCACGGCGTGTGTACAGCAGTGAGATTGATGATGGTATTGACCCATTTACTGTGGTGCTTATTGTTATTGTGATTCTTCTTCTTGTTTTTTCCTAAGTAATTTTTTTATATATGGCAACCAATAAACATGCAATAATTAGGTATCAAGCTCTCGATCGTTGTTTTAGTAATTTCGGCCGGAAGTTTTCTTTTGTTGTTGCTCGGGTTTGCCGATAGTATTGATATCTTGGAACCGCTTGATTTGAAAGAGGCCATTCGCCGACGGGCAGGGGCGATTTTTGAGAGGAGTGGTAGGTAGTTCCGAATTCTGGTCTTATCTATCTTCTTACAGCTACATTTTACTAACGTATCTTGCTTTTCTTCTTTATGCAGGAGAGGCATGCCGGAAATTCACACTGAAATAACCGATGGAGGGGTCGATCGAGTTTTCAGTGTGAATTTTCTATTTCAAGGCCTGCTTTTTTATTTTATGCCACATAGAACCTAATTTTTACCATATAACAGCAGGAATGTGCCACTTATAGCAGATAGCTTGTTTTGAGCTGTTTTTTGTTGCAAAATGTTAACTATTTTTGTGCTGAGGAAGATGGTGTTTCTTTCTTGCTTGTGCTGAATAATAGCCTGTTTTGCTTTTTGTTTATGTTGGTTTTTTGAATCGTTTTCCATGTTGTTAAATGCTTGATTTATAGCTTTTTTTTGGCTTTAGGAAGAATTTATTGACAATATATGTTATTAACTTAAATGTAATTTTAGAAATCATGAAGAAGAATTTTATTCGAGTGCTTTTTTTTGGAGCCCTAGCTCTATCTACGGTAACCTTTGTGGGTTGCAAGGATTATGATGACGACATTGATAATCTACAAACACAAATCGATGCGAATAAGGCAAGTATCGCTGATTTGCAGAAATTTGTAGCTGAAGGTAAATGGGTTAAATCTGTGGAAGCGGTAACCGGTGGGTTCAAAATCACTTTTAACGATGGAAAGGTTTATCAGATTGTAAACGGTACTAACGGTACTAATGGAACCAACGGTACTAATGGTCATAGCCCTGTTGTGACTTTAGGAGAGAATGGAAATTGGTTTATCGATGGCACTGATTCTGGTTACTCATGGAAAGGC
>RZZX01000067.1 GCA_009929715.1 Bacteroidia bacterium | reverse complement strand
TAAATTCGGTTGACCACTTAGATTTTTAAACCTAATTTAGGTTGACCTTTTTTAGTGTTATACCTAAATCTAGTTGACTAAAATACATTAAAAGGAAAAAGTGACTTCTACTAGAAATGAATCACCAGACTTCTTTCCCACAATGGTGTTCTTTTCAAAAAAAAAGAGTAACTTTGCATCTAACAGTACATTCATAACCTTCTTAAAATCAGCATTTATGATAATCAAACTTTATGAGAAAAACAATCGTATTGAAGACTTGCAGCAAATTGTGGCTCTCTTGAATGATGGGGGATTGATTATTTACCCAACAGACACGATGTATGCCATCGGCTGTCATGCGCTTAAAGAACGTGCCATCGAACGTATCTGCCGCATCAAAGAAATTGACCCTAAAAAGAATAACCTCTCCATTATTTGTTATGATCTGAGTAGTATCAGCGAATATGCGAAAGTAGACAATGCGGTCTTCAAACTGATGAAACGAAATCTACCTGGCCCCTTTACTTTTATCCTCAATGGCAGCAATCGCTTACCAAAAATATTTCGAAACCGAAAAGAGGTAGGTATTCGTATGCCAGACAGTGACACTATTCGAGAAATAGCTCGTCTATTGGATGCTCCAATCATGACGGCCTCCCTTCCTTACAGCGCCGCGGAGGAGATTGAATATCTCACTGATCCGGAACTTATTGATGAGAAATTCGGGACAACGGTCGACTTAATTATTGATGGTGGCATAGGCGGCATAGAACCTACAACTGTTGTTAGTTGCCTAGATCATTCTATCGAGATTGTACGCCAAGGCAAAGGTTGGTTGGAAGAGGTGTAAGACACTTATTAAACAATTCATAAAACAAAAGTCGTCGTTGCTTTTTTCGAGCAACGACGACTTTTGTTTTATGGTTCTTTCAAAGCACCTATTGACAAGAGAACTGTTATGAAAAAGAATCGCTCTATTCAAGGGACACTTTTGGAAGCTTTACCTCAAAGCTAAAAGAAACTGATTACTTAAAAAGCTTCTCTATTTCATCCTCCTTTATGGTAGCAATAATCACCTTTCCATCAGGCGTATAATTGGGAGAAGAACAAGCAAAAAGATGGTCAACCAAACTTGTCATCTCCTCTTTAGTTAGCGCCTGTCCATAAACAATGGCAGCAGAATAAGCCAAAGTCAAGGCCAAAAGATGCTGAATCTCATCCTTTACATCATTGCCTTTTTCCATTGCGGTATGCAGCATGCTCCGGATCAAATCCATCGGATTCAACCCCTCTATACCCGAAGGTATCCCATTGACGGCATAACTTCCACCACCTAGAGAACTTAAATCAAAACCAACGGCCAACAGATCATCCATGATACTTTCCAACATGGCCGCTTCAGAGGCAGGCAGTTGCAACACTTCCGGAAATAAGACCCCTTGTGAAACACCTTTTTTCTCTAGAAGTTGAGAACGGTAACGCTCATAAAGCACCTTCACGTGTGCTCGATGCTGGTCGATCAACATTAAACCCGACTTCACTGACGTTAAAATAAAACGCCCTTTAAACTGTAAATAGAGTGTGCCTTTCTCCACACTAGACTCATCGGCATAAAGAGACGAAGAGACAGAAACCACCTCAGGAGAAGAATCGTCGACAGACGGATCCACCTCCATCCGACTAGGTAAAAGTTCATCCTCACCATCGAAAAAAGGTTCCGGTTCAGTGACATTCATTTTGCTAGCCTTAGCTAGTCCCCCATAAAGTTGCTCCCATTCCACCCGCTGTGAACCATAATGGGCACTCGAAGAAGAAGAAGATTTGAACGGATTAAAGTCCGAATCAAACTGCACACTAGGAGGTTCGGGAAGCGCATCTCCCGAATAGGCCGGGATATCAGGCATATCTTCTGTGTCAAAATCGATAGAAGGGATCGCACTAAATTTCCCCAAAGCTTCTTTTACCGAAGCCGACAGAATTTGCCAGATAGCCTGTTCGTTTTCAAACTTTATTTCGGTTTTAGTGGGATGAATATTCACATCGATATTGGCCGGATCGACCTCTAAATAGATAAAATAAGAGACCTGTTCACCAGTTGGAATAAGCTGTTCATACGCATCCATCACCGCTCTATGAAAATAAGGGTGGCGCATATAACGCCCATTGACAAAGAAATACTGATGCGCTCCCTTCTTACGAGACGTTTCCGGTTTAGCCACATAACCAGCGATCTTCACCATCGTGGTATCAACCTCTATATTCAGCAATTGCTGATTCAGTTTTTTCCCAAAAACAGCCAAAATACGTTGTTTCAAAGGAGAAACAGGCAAATTGAACAACTCAGAATCATTACTATATAATGAAAAAGCCACATCTGGATGGACTAACGCAATGCGTTCAAATTCCGACAAGATATTACTCAGCTCGGTAGAGTTGGCCTTTAAGAATTTCCGCCTTGCCGGTATATTAAAGAATAAATTCTTAACAGAGAAATTGCTCCCCTTAGAACAAGAAATAGCCTCCTGACTCTCGACCCTCGATCCAGCAATCAACAAGCGCGTACCAAGCTCCTCGCGTTCGAGACGTGTTTTCAATTCCACCTCTGCTACGGCCGCAATAGACGCGAGCGCCTCGCCACGAAACCCCATGGTCCGGAGCGCAAATAGATCAACCGCTGCACGTATCTTAGAGGTAGCATGACGTTCGAAAGAGAGACGAGCATCTGTTTCAGACATCCCCTTCCCGTCGTCGATGACCTGTATACTCGTTTTTCCTGCGTCAGTAACCAACACATGAATGTTCTTGGCATCTGCATCAATAGCATTCTCTACCAACTCCTTAATGACAGATGCCGGACGTTGAATAACCTCACCTGCAGCTATTTGATTAGCCACAGAGTCCGGTAGTAAATGAATGATATCGCTCATATCTTATAAAAAAACAGTTATACATTAAAACGAAAAACTCCCAGTCTGCAAATAGTGCCACAGATAAAGCAACAAAGCAATAATCAAAATAATGATTCCAGCCGAGACAGGTTTTCGTCCACTCAATTTCCGCCGTTTCAGATGGGTCGTTCCCTCCACAAACTTCCCCCGGATATCTTCGGGCGAGAACTCTTTTTCCGGCATCATTCCCAAATCACGCTTCGCTTGCTCTTCCATCTTATCAAGCTTCTCCTTTCGCTCATCAACATAAATATATTGATGATTAAACCGGCGCGGTTTACGCATATTATTATTGAGTAGTCCCATAATCTTTACTTCATATCTATTAATTTCCGTTTATCTATATCTTTGGGCCGGCGTGTCGTACTCGGGCGCAAAGCCTCACCCGCCTTCTTGCCTCTCCAATTAAAAATATCCTCCTTATTAAGTGGACGAATATAATCAAACCAAGCAAAAGTAGGCAACTTCATCTTATCGGTAGGAATCTGAGTCATCGGATACAGCGTACCATTGGATTTGCCAATCATCTTCGCTTTAATCATCTTCTTGTCCTTTAAGAACAAATGCATCAAACTGCCTTCACCCGAATTAAAACCAATCATGGCACTGTCCTTCTCTTCCGGATAAAAAGCGATTAACACATTACCAATCACCTCTGCCCGACGCATATCGCCATTTTCGAAATAAGCCTTCATCTCCTTACCAGATACCTGGTTATAGTGCAGCGTATCTTTCTGCTCCACAGTCAGTGCCTGATTAATGATATGCGCCCAACGAATCGTACTATCATTCATATAGACCTTAATTTCCTCACCAAGCAGTTGCTGATTACCATTCCACAAAATAGGATCCCGATACATCGTCATACAAGAGTCCTTAGAGACATAAACCAGCGAGTCACAGACAGCCTGAGCTTGTTTACTATAGACACGCACCTTATGATAGGCCTTCATGATACGATAAAGCGAATCTGTATTCAAGTTAAAAGAGACCATTTGCAACGTATCTGCGTGCATAAAGAGCGAATCGGTCTGTGAATAGTCGATAGCTACTGCCCGTTTCGTAGCAAAAGCCGAATCGGTACGTTCATTATAAAAACAATAGTCGCCTGTTAGCATCTTTTTATTCACCGTATCCGTCATACAAACCCGATCAAAAGCCTCTCCGTATCCCTTTGCACGATCATAGAACAAGCTATCGCCTGTTAGCTTTTTACTTTGATTCGTTAACACAGAACGATCCAGAAGCTCCGCTTGTTCAGTTCGGGTATTGTACAAGCCCCGTTCCGAATAAATCCGGTTGTCATCGCTTGTAATATGAGACGGTCCCAGAATGGTAGCCACCTTTGAAAAAGTACTATACTTTAACGTATCCGATGTGAGTACAAATTTGGGATTAACCAACTTTACATCGTGGTTGAAAACCGCCAATTTAGTGGCCGGGCTATACTCCCCCCAATCGGAAGTAAGCACGTTCTCCTCATCCATCAGCACCCCTCCCTCAAAATAATAACCTAAATTATACAAGCGGTCATAGTTCAAGCTATCGGTCAGCAACGTCGTTTTACGGTTGATCATCTTCACATGCTCCCGCAGTTGTGCCAACTGCGACATACCGTCATAAAACAGATAATCACCATAAATAAAGAGCGTATCTCCCTGTTCCATCCGAACATTACTAAACGCCTCTACAGAATTCGTTTTATTATAGATCAGCGCACTATCGCAATACATATACATGCTATCATGGCGCAATTTCACATTGCCCACCAAGACCTGTACATCCGGACGTACCTGCTTATCAGCCAACGCCTCATCAGCATGAAGCAAGTAGACTTTAGATTTCTTATTCTCGGGCGTTTTCTTCTTGTTTTGAGCCAAAAGACAGACGCCGAACAGGCACAGAAAGGCAATAAAAAGCCCCCTATGCCTGTCCTGTTTCAGTTTTTTCTTATGTAATCTCAGCATATCAGACAAGCTGTTTTTCACTCTCAATCTTTTTTAATCCAATCTGGATATTTAAAGTCACATTTTTGCCATTTCTCATTGATACGCACATAGGTGTGTTTTTGTTTTTCGAGAATCCATTTGTTCAACATCGTCTCCCGATGCTTACTCATCACAATCTCCTTCAAATCCTGATAGTCTTCCGAAATAGTCGCCTTATGTCCATCTATTTTCGATTTCAACTTTACAATAGCACACACCTCTTTTCCATCCTTTTCACTAATCATGGTAAAAGCTTTCGATACCTCACCCACATTCATACGGTCAACCATTTTAGCCACATCCTGTGGTAAATCCTGCATCTGGAATTTAGACGTAGTCACCCCTGTTTGAGGATTAACATTGACCATAATCCCGTGATTGTTCCGTGTATCCTTGTCGTGTGAAATCACAGCAGCAGCTTCATCAAACGAGAATTTACTGCTACGAATATCATTGGCTATAGAGTCTAAACGCAACGATGTTTCCTTAATCTCCTTATCCGAAACGCGCGGACGCAATAAAATATGCCGCGTATTCGCCCGGTCGCCTCGTTTCTCAACCAATTGAATAATGTGATACCCAAACTCTGATTCTACAATTTTAGAAACCTTTTTCGGATCTTGAAGACTGAATGCCACACTTGCATAAGCTGGGTCGAGCATACCACGCCCCATAAATCCAGTCTCTCCGCCCTTTAAAGCCGACCCTTTATCTTCAGAATACAACCGCGCTAATGTTGAGAAATCAATTTCCCCTTTGTTCACCCGCTCTGTATACTCACGCAAACGACGCTTTACCTCCTCAATTTCAGTCGTTGGGATTTTAGGTTGCAACGTAATAATCTGCACCTCAACCTGCGTAGGAATATAAGGAATACTATCTTGTGGCAAATCTTTGAAATAGCGGCGTACCTCACCTGGAGTCACTTTTATCTCGCCAACCAACTTCTGCTGCATCTTCTGAACAGTTAGTCCCTCGCGGGCATTTTCGCGAAGAGTCTCTCTAATTTGAGTCGACGTCTTATTGAAATACTCCTCAACCTTCTCTTTCGAACCAAAGGCCTGAATATACTGGTTAGTCATGTAATCAGCACGTTGAATCACCTCATCTTCGGACACCTCAATACTGTCCAATTTTGCTTGATGCAAAAATAATTTCTGAACAGCAATCTCCTCAGGGATAATGCAATAAGGATCACCATCAAACCGCCGCCCATTGGACAAAGCGTCTAAGCGCATCTCTTCGACATCCGATTTGAGAATAGCCTCATCACCTACCACCCAGACCACTTCATCGATCACATTGTTCTGTGCATATGTTTCCGTACCGACCACAAGTGCCAGTCCAAACAGTATTACAAGTTTAAAGTTCACAAACTTTTTCATCCTTTGTTTTTAATAATTATATATTACTTTCTTTCTCTTTATCGCTTTCTGATAGAGCTCTCCTCTAACTTCTTTCATAAAATCAACCTGCCGCTGATTTATCAGCAACTCTTTAATCTCACCGTGAGCCAGCTCATAAGGCTTCTCTTCGCCGACCGATCTAAACTCGGTCACATTCAAAAAGTAGCAATAAGCCGAATCCTTTAACTCAATGTGCCGATTCTTAGATAAAAAAAGATCCGATTCCGTAGATCGCAAAGGGAGCATATCTACCAGATCATCGGCCAACACCCATTTATCATAAAAATACTCATACCGTACGGCATTCTGTAAGCTATACTTTTCAAGATGCTCCACAGCTTCACGGCTTTCATCTTTATACCACCGTCGGACGCTATTAAGTTGTGGCGACTTCAGCGGAACTTTTATAAACAACCCTTTTATCAAAGGACGTTCAAGCTTAAAAAGTGCCTTATTTTTTTCATAATACGCTGCAACATCTGTTTCGGGAATCTCTTTCTCTAATCGCTGAGCAATCAACTCCTGTTGATAAGCATGCGTAATGAGTGCTCTCCGATAATTCTCGACTAACTTGACAACTTCTACATTATCGGGGATATTGCGTTTCGCTTGGTCATAAAGCAACACATCCTCCACCCAATTTCGAATATAGTGTTCAGCAAAAAGCAGACTATCCTCTTTGGATAAGCCACCAGGCAACACCCGTTGTAAGTCTTCCCGATACAAAAACTGACCATCCACTTCCACCAAAGGTGTTTTTCCCTTATGGTCGTGTTTGTTCTGACACGCCACGCCACAAAAAAACAAAACCAAAAGTAGAGATAATATTCGCATGAATTCTGTTTTTATACTTCTTTTTTAATGTACGAAGATAATGGAATAATCAATGACATCAGATATTATTAACTGTTTTTAAAACCTCTTGGTTTATTTCAACCTTAAAAGCAGCCCGTAACTGCTTCATCCAATAGGTATTCAGGAACGTTTTATAATCCCTCTCCACCACTTCGGCAACCTCGGCATAATGCCCCGGACCTTTTTGTTTCTCCCCTAGAACTAAAGTAAAAGGATGCGACTTTAACGGGTCACCTCCCTTTTTCTTGAAGATCTTTTTATCAACATAGGAGTTGTCTCCTTCGGCAAACAAGCCACACTCCCAATGAGCCATCCCAGATTGAGAAGACTTAAAGAGTTCTTTCATGAACGAAGGCCACTCCTCAACAGCCTTTTTCTTCAACGCTTTCTTGACCTTTTTAGCCATTTTTTTATCCGCACAATGAATCACGGCGCCTCTAAAGCGTGGCGTTTCCCATCTATAATTCGATCGATGAAATTGAAAATAAGTCCGTAAAGCAGTGGTATCGCTCTTTATAGGGTTGTCAAGCTTCTGATAAGTCACTTCACGAACGAGCAGCTCACTCTGATAAGCTTGAATAGCCTGACAAAAGTCGGCATTTTTTTCTAACAACCTGTTTTTATAGTTAAAGACAGAGCGCTTAATGAAGTAATCGAGCTGTTTCTGAACACCAACATCAGCGGTTTGGGCAAAGCGCTTGAACATCTCACCCGTATAGGCCTCCCCGCCCAAAACAAACAGTGTTTGTGTGGTTTCACCTTTTTCGAGGAGTTCAGCAACTCCTTTCGGATCGGGTGTATACCCGTATTCAGATTTTAAATCCTCATAAGCCTGATTGATGAGCTGATCTTCCTTTGTAAGCATCTGCTGAATTGCTACACCCGAATCTGCTTGACGGTCGATAACCTGGATAATATGAATTCCCTCCGGACTAGCAAATGGTTGGGAAATCTCCCCCACAGGAAGAGAAAAAGCGACTTTTTCAAACTCTTTAGTCCTAGATAAGGGCTGAATCCAAAGAGCCTTTTTTTCATCGGAAAACAGCTGAACGAATTGTTGGAAATCAACAGAGGTAGATTGGGCAACGAGTGCCTTATAAACAGAATCCATGCGCAACTCTTCCACGCGGAATCTATTTGTCGTAATATTTTGAGGTAAATAGCGTGTTATCTGAAGCACGTAAACTTGCTCACTTGCCGCTTCACCGACTGCTTTAGACTGGCAAGTAGCAGCACCACTCCCCTCCCCTGCTCTTTTCAACACTTTCGCCTGAAGCAGTTGGGCACGAAAATCAGCCACCTGCTTCTTCACCAAAGGAAGCGTATCCAGCCCAGCCGATTTGGCAGCCCAAACCTTCAAGCGCTGGTTGATAAAAAGATCCGCATAAGCCTTGACATCGCATTTCTGGCGACTTTTTTGGTATTCTTCGCGATAAGCGCGCTCAAATTCAGAACGCATAATAGGAGTCCCATTAATACGCATAACAACGGGATCTTGCTGAGCAAACAACAAAATAGACACCCAACACAGACAGACGATTAACAGATTTCTTCTCATACGTTTTACACTGAAAATACAAATTTGATAATAAAAAAAATAAGAGTCAAGAATTAGCATAAAAAAAACTACGCCTAATTCCAGACTCTTAAGTCTAAACGATCTTATCCGTAAAGATTATTCCGGACGACTATAGTTCGGTGCTTCGCTTGTAATAGCCACATCGTGAGGATGACTCTCCATCACACCGGCATTGGTGATGCGCGTAAACTTAGCCTCATGAAGTTTCTCAATATTCTGTGCACCACAATAACCCATTCCTGCACGTAACCCACCGGTAAGTTGATAAATCACTTCAAACAAAGTCCCTTTATAAGGAACTCGAGCAGCAATACCTTCTGGAACTAACTTTTTCACATCCATCTCACCACTTTGGAAATAGCGATCCTTCGACCCATTTTCCATGGCTTCTAAAGAACCCATTCCCCGATAAGACTTAAACTTACGTCCGTTGAATATAATCGTATCACCTGGACTCTCTTCTGTTCCAGCTACCAATGAACCAATCATCACACAGTAGCCGCCGGCAGCTAATGCTTTCACGATATCACCAGAATAACGCAAACCGCCATCGGCAATCAACGGCACTCCCGATCCTTTCAACGCCTTGGCAACGTCATAAACGGCACTCAACTGGGGCACACCTACACCGGCAACAACCCGCGTGGTACAGATAGATCCTGGCCCAATACCTACTTTCACACCATCAGCACCCGCCTCGGCCAAAGCCTTAGCAGCCTCACCAGTCGCAATATTGCCCACGATAATATCAATTTTAGGGAAACGTTTTTTGGCTTCACGTAACGTATCGATAACCCCTTTAGAGTGACCGTGCGCTGTATCGATAACAATGGCATCAGCTCCCGCCTCAACCAGCGCCTCCATACGATCAAACGTATCGGCTGTTACGCCAACCCCCGCTGCCACACGCAAACGTCCTTTTTCATCCTTACAAGCCATCGGTTTATCCTTAGCCTTGGTGATGTCCTTATAAGTAACCAACCCGATCAATCGGTTGTCCTTATCTACAACAGGAAGTTTTTCTATCTTATACTTTTGCAGAATTTCGGCAGCAGCCTCTAGATCGGTCGATTGATTCGTTGTAACCAATCCCTCTTTTGTCATAACAGCATCAATAAGCTTATCCATGTTTTGCTCAAAACGCAAATCACGATTCGTCACAATGCCCACCAGCATTTTCTGATCATCCACAACCGGGATACCACCGATACGGTACTCAGCCATCAATGCCAAAGCATCCCGTACGGTCGATCCTTTTTTGATGCAAATAGGATCATAAATCATTCCATTTTCGGCACGTTTTACGGTAGCGACCAACTTAGCCTGTTCCTTGATAGGCATATTCTTATGAATAACGCCGATACCACCTTCGCGTGCAATGGCAATAGCCATTTTCGCTTCGGTCACCGTATCCATGGCAGCAGTCACAAACGGGATTTTCAACTCAATGTTCTTTGAAAACTTTGTCGATAAATCGACAGTGCGGGGCAAAACTTCGGAATAAGCGGGGATCAACAAAACATCATCAAATGTTAATCCATCCATTACAATTTTATCTGCAATAAATGACATAAGGCTATGCGTTTAAAAATTATTGCGTGCAAATATACGGGTTTTATTCCAATCCGTATACTTGCACGCCTCTTTTTTTCGCTTTCTAAAAGAAAAAAGTATTTCTACTTAGAAAAGCCTTTTAATTTGCCATTTCAGAAATAAACTTGATGCGAACCAAGCGTACCTCTTCTTCACCATAATCTTCACCCAGCTCACTCAGAGCTTGATCGATCTTATCAGTGGTAGATTCCTTAAAGTAATCATAGATATCCAGTAAATGGTCATCATCCATAATTTCTTCCAAGAAATAATCAATATTCAGTTTCGTACCCGAGTAAACAATAGCCTCCACCTCATCTAGAAGATCACCAAAATCGATTCCCTTCGACAGAGCAATGTCATCCAACGCCACCTTCCGGTCGATTGCTTGGATAATAGCCACCTTCATTTTCGATTTATTGGCCACCGTTCTGACCCGCAAGTCCTCAGGGCGCTCTATTTCATTCTCTTCACAATGCCGTTTTATCAGTTTACAGAACTCCTCACCGTAGCGTTTAGCCTTTCCTGCTCCAACCCCTGGGATATTCTGCAACTCATCAAGCGTCACCGGATAAATAGTAGCCATCGCCTCCAAAGAAGGATCTTGAAAGATGACATAAGGAGGAACTTCCAGTTTTTTAGACAGCTTTTTTCTGAGGTCCTTCAGCATGGAATACAACGCCGGATCTACCGCACAAGCACCCCCACCTCTAGTCGGAGCCTCTTCCTCCACCTCTTCAAAGTCATTATCCTCTGTTATCTTAAACGATTTCGGTTTTTTAAGGAACTTATGCCCAGCATCCGTAACCTTCAATAACCCATAGTTTTCAACATCTTTACTTAAATACCCACCAATCAATGCTTGGCGGATAACCGCATTCCATATTTTGTCATCTTCACCCATACCAGAGCCGAAAGCTTCCAAATCCTCATGTATATGAGCCTGAACTTCGGATGTTTCTCTTCCCTGTATAATATCAATAATATAGTCTGTTTTAAAATTTTCTTTTACCGCAATGACAGCTTCAATGACGGTGCATAATAATTCTTGAGCCTCCACTTGTTTTTTAGGATTTAAACAATTGTCACAATTTCCACAATTTTCTTCCATATACTCTTCGCCGAAGTAATGCAATAATGTTTTTCGTCGGCAGACGGAAGATTCGGCATACGCAGCAGTTTCTAATAAAAGCTGTTTGCCTATTTCCTGTTCAGCTACAGGTTTGCCTTGCATAAACTTTTCAAGTTTCTGCAAATCTTTGTTTGTATAAAAGGTGATACATTGCCCCTCGCCGCCATCTCGGCCAGCCCGTCCTGTTTCCTGATAATATCCTTCCAAACTTTTAGGAATATCATAATGAATCACAAAGCGTACATCCGGTTTATCAATTCCCATACCAAACGCAATCGTTGCCACAATAACGTCCAACTTCTCCATCAGAAAATCATCTTGATTCTGACTTCTTGTTGCCGAGTCCATTCCAGCATGATACGCCCGTGCATTGATGCCATTGGCCTGAAGAATTTCGGCCAATTCCTCCACCTTCTTTCGGCTTAGGCAATACACGATACCCGATTTTTCAGGGTTCGTTTTAATATATTTAATGATATCCTTATCGACATTTACAGTCTTAGCACGTACTTCATAATAGAGATTAGCCCGATTAAAAGAGGACTTAAACACCTTGGCATCAATCATCCCTAGGTTTTTCTGAATATCATGTTGTACTTTAGGGGTAGCCGTGGCCGTAAGAGCAATCACCGGAGCCACGCCAATCTCATTGATAATGGGTCGAATCCGTCTATATTCCGGCCGGAAGTCATGTCCCCATTCAGAGATACAATGCGCCTCATCGACAGCATAAAAAGAGATTTTTATGGCACGTAAGAACTCCACATTCTCCTCCTTGGTGAGTGATTCCGGTGCCACATACAGCAATTTGGTTTTTCCGGCAAGAATGTCCGTTTTAACCTGGTCGATTGCCCCCTTGTTGAGAGAAGAGTTAATGAAATGCGCTATCCCGTCGTCTTCACTAAAGTTACGCATCGCATCCACCTGATTTTTCATCAGCGCAATAAGCGGAGAAACCACAATAGCTGTTCCCTCCATCAAGAGCGAAGGGAGCTGATAGCACAACGATTTACCACCACCAGTAGGCATCAAAACAAACGTGTCATGACCTTCAAGTAAGTTTTGGATAATCGCTTCTTGAGTCCCCTTAAACTTATCGAACCCGAAATATTTCTTCAGTTCATTGGTTAAATTAATCTTCCCTGCCATTTTTATCATATTGTATTCAACTCGCAATTTAATATCAAACCACCCAACTTTTTAAGAGTGTATAAACAAAGTTATAAACAACTTCTTAAACTAGCAAGAGGTGAACCAGTAATATTTCAAAGAAAACACAGAAAAGACCATTTAAGTTCACTCTTCTTCCACCTTTTATAACAAACACCGATTATGCAGTTTGCAATCGGGCTATATTTGCTTTTTCAAGCTGCTGTTTCGCGTAATCTAATGTTACTTGATATGTTTTTTTATTTTTTGAAGGAATTTCGAACATCACATCCATCATGATCGTTTCCACGATAGAACGCAATCCACGAGCTCCCAATTTATACTCTACCGCTTTATCGACTACATAATCGTAAACCTCCTCTTCGAATGTCAGTTTAATGCCATCCATATCAAAGAGTTTCACATACTGCTTAATCATCGAATTCTTAGGTTCGGTCAGAATAGCTCGTAGCGCCTCCCGGTCTAAAGGATTCAAATAAGTCAGAACAGGCAGACGCCCGATTATTTCCGGAATCAAGCCGAACGATTTTAGATCTTGTGGAGCGATATACTGCATCATGTTGCTCTTATCGACCACTGCACTCTTTTGCGAAGCACTGTACCCCACTACATGCGTATTAAGTCGTTGCGCAATTTTCTTTTCAATGCCATCGAATGCGCCCCCGCAAACAAAGAGAATATTCTTAGTATTAACCGGAATCATCTTTTGATCCGGGTGCTTACGTCCACCTTGAGGCGGCACATTAACCACTGAACCTTCGAGTAATTTAAGCAACCCTTGTTGCACTCCTTCTCCACTCACATCGCGCGTGATAGAAGGGTTATCCCCTTTACGAGCTATTTTATCAATTTCATCGATAAAGACAATTCCTCTTTCGGCTTCCTCTACATTATAGTCCGAGACTTGGAGCAGCCGTGTCAAGATGCTTTCGATATCTTCACCTACATAGCCCGCTTCGGTTAAAACAGTTGCATCCACAATCGTAAAAGGCACATGCAGAAGTTTGGCAATAGTCCGAGCCAAAAGTGTTTTTCCAGTTCCCGTACTTCCCACCATGATGATATTCGATTTCTCGATCTCCACATCATCGCCGCTATCTTTTTGAAGCAACCGTTTATAGTGATTATAGACCGATACTGACAAGAAACGTTTCGCATCATCTTGTCCGATCACATACTGATCAAGAAACTGTTTAATCTCGATCGGCTTAGGCAACTGTTTAAGATTTAATGCTGCTGTCCCTTTTTTACCGCTCGTTCCGTGAAGAGCCTCTTGTGTAATCTCATAAGCTTGAGTCACACAACTGTCACAGATATACCCATCCATGCCGGTAATTAGGAATCCTACCTCATCCTCCTTACGTCCACAAAAGCTACATCTATTTTTTCTTGTTTTAGAATCTGCCATATCTATTTTCTAATCAATACGTCATCCACCATACCATACTCCTTCGCTTCTTGCGCCGTCATCCAATAATCACGGTCCGAGTCGGCCCAAACTTTATCAAACTCCGTATGCGAATGATCCGCAATGATCGTATAGAGTTCTTTCTTCAATTTTTGAATTTCGCGTGCTGTTATTTCGATATCAGATGCTTGACCTTGTGCCCCTCCCATCGGTTGGTGAATCATCACCCGCGAGTGAGTCAAAGCCGAGCGTTTTCCCTCTTGTCCGGCCACAAGTAAAACAGCAGCCATCGATGCTGCCATCCCGGTACAAATCGTCGCTACATCACTCGAAATAAATTGCATCGTATCATAAATACCCAAGCCAGCATACACGCTACCGCCCGGTGAGTTGATGTAAATAGAGATGTCCTTACCCGGATCGACCGAATCCAAGTAGAGCAACTGTGCTTGTAACGTATTGGCAGTATAATCATCTATTTGTGTACCCAAAAAGATGATACGGTCCATCATCAACCGAGAGAACACGTCCAATTGCGTCACATTCAGCTGTCTTTCTTCCAAAATATAAGGGTTTAGATACCCGGATTGAGATTTAATCACTCCATCCAAAGCCAAGCTATTCATTCCCAGATGCTTGGTTGCGTATTTTTTAAAATCATCCATCATATCATTTCCTTTCTGATTAGTTCAGTTTAATAGTACTACAAAGAAACAAAAAAAGAACAGAGGCACAAAAAAACACAGAGTGATATTTTAAAATACTCTGTGTTTTTATGAGTGATCTCCTAAGTAAATAGGCAGATTATTCGAACATCTTGTTAAACTCTTCTATTGAAACAGTTTTGTTTTCTAATGTCACTTGAGTTTTCAATGCAGCAGCCAATTTAGCTTCTACTACACGGCTTACCAATTGATTAACCCCTTCTTGTTTCTTCAACATTTCCTGAGCATAGTTTTCGAGCAAATCTTCAGGAACAGTCATCATTCCATATTGAGCGAACTGCGCTTTAGTAACCTCTTTAGCCATCTTCAGAACATCGTCTTGCTCTACCTTGATCTCATTCGCTTCTACAAGCTGTTCTTTAATCAAGTGCCAAGTCAGCTCTTCAATGCTCTTATCGTAGTTTTCGGCTACATATTCTTCGCCTTTTTCTTTGTTGTTACTCAACATGATACGTTTCATCAAAGCATCAGCGAATTCCAATTTGCCTACCTTTTCCATCAACAACTGGCGTGCATCAAGGAGGAATTTATAATCGCTATCGGCAACAAACTGTTCAGCCAATGTTTCTTTTACTTTAGCACGGAACTCCTCTTCTGTTGTTACCACGCCTTCGCCAAAGACTTGATCAAAAATATCTTGGTTCAAATCACCTGCTACGTAACGTGTAATCTCTTCTACTTGGAAGCTGAAGTCATTTTTAACATCGCCTGCAATTTCTTTATCGATATTCATCAAAGAGCCCATTTCTGCTGCGTGTCCGTCGAATGCTGTATGTGGATTAAACACCAATACATCGTTCACTTTAGCTGTAGCAAAGATTGCCTTTTGATCATCATTCTTCATATAAGACGGCATCAAGATTGCACCTTCTACTTGGATGCCACCCTCTTTTGTGCTACCGTTTTCATCCAACTGAGCCAACAAACCTTTCAGCATGTCACCTTCTTGGAAAGCGTCTACTTGTTCGTGCTTACCAGTACGTTGAGTATAAGCTTTGATTTGGTTTTCTACCATTTCGTCTGCCACGTCGATTGTGAAGTAATCCACCTTATCAGTAGCAGCCACTTCAGCTTTAAATTCAGGAGCCAATGCTAAATCGAACAAGAAGTCAAATTCATCCATCGTATCAAAATCGATCAGCTGTTGTTTATCTTCATTAGGCAACGGTTCGCCAAGCATATTAACGTTATTTTCTTTGATGTAACCGAAAACAGCTTCTTGAAGAAGTTTGTTAACCTCTTCTGCAGTAACAGAATGGCTATACATTTTCTTCACCAAACTCATAGGCACCATTCCTTTACGGAAGCCTGGCATTTGAGCTTTCAGACGAAGGCTTTTCAAAGACTTCTCAACTTTTTCCTGATAATCAGCTTTTTCTACTTTTACAGTAAGCAGTGCACTTACTTTGTCAATGTTTTGTAACGAAACGTTCATTCTGACAATTTATTATTTGATTTATACTTATTTCTGCATTAAAAATAATGAGGGTGCAAAATTAGCTTTAATCTTTCAATAATCAAAAAAACATTCTTATTTTATTTCATATCATCCAATGAATCAGGAGAAACAGAGGCGGCATTCGTTGGCTATCCACCAAACGGTGTATTACATTTATGTAACAAAAAGGACAAAACACTAAAAAAATAGCACTTAAAGGCAAATAAATTAGAGAAAAGTAATAGCAATTCCAAAAAAAATATGTTTCTTTGTTGCGGACAGACGGAACACTAGTTTCTCGATTTCTATACACACGGTTTTTACTTCTGTTGGGATATGCACTTAGTAAACTCTCTGTTGTTTTAATCTTTCTATTGCCATCGATCTGTCCTAGAGAGTTTTATTTATTTATTTATTTTTTTATTTTTTCATTATGAATATTTATATTGGAAACCTTAACTACCGTGTTAAGGAAACAGATCTTCAACAAGTTATGGAAGATTACGGAACAGTTTCTTCAGTAAAAATCATCACAGACCGCGAAACTGGTAAATCAAAAGGATTTGCATTCATCGAAATGGAAGATGACGCAGCTGGTACAAAAGCTATTACAGAATTGAACGGTGCAGAATACATGGGCCGCACAATGGTTGTTAAAGAAGCAAGACCAAGAAACTAATTTCTATAAGGAAATTTTAAAGGGATGTACTTTTTTTTAAAGTACATCCCTTTTTTTATATCCATTCGTTAAAGACATTCATACAAAAAAGGGATCAAGACGAAAAGTATGTGGGTGACAAACGTTAAACACAAAGCTTCGAAGCACTCCACATATCAATAAGCGACAGATATTAATTGAAATA
>RZZX01000169.1 GCA_009929715.1 Bacteroidia bacterium | reverse complement strand
TTTGAAGAGGATACACCTTTGGAACTCATCGAAGCGATTATGCCTGATGTGCTTGTGAAAGGGGCAGATTATGAGGGCAAAGAGGTTGTGGGAAGCCACGTTGCCAAAGAGGTGCGCTTAGTCCATTTTGTTGAGGGAAAGAGCACCACAAATATTATTAAAAAGGTTCAAACCCAATGATGACCATGATACAAAACGAGATGCTCTCGCATCAAGCAGTCATTGAAAAAACGATACAAAGTCTTCAAAACCATATCTATACGGCGTGCATTATCGCTACAGAAACATTAAAAAATGGCAATAAAATTTTATTGTGTGGCAACGGTGGCAGTGCCGCAGATGCTCAGCATATTGCAGCGGAGCTGAGTGGTCGCTATAAAACTGAACGCAGAGGGCTTGCAGGTATTGCTTTAACCACGGACACTTCAGTGCTTACCGCGGTGGGTAATGATTTTGGTTTTGAGCGTATTTTTGATCGACAAGTCGAAGCACTCGCACGAGAGGGAGACCTTCTCATTGGTTTTTCAACGAGCGGACACAGTAAAAATGTCATTCGAGCTCTTAGTCTCGCTCGTAATATGGGGTGTAAAACCATAGGACTTAGTGGACGAGATGGTGGTGTGATGGATGAGTTTTGTGACATCAATATTGTGGTTCCTAGCAATGACACCCCACGCATTCAAGAGATGCACATTATGATTGGGCATATTATCTGCCAAGCCATTGATGATTCGTGGAAATAGAGACATAGTTTTGATGGATAAACTCTATTTTGTTTTGTTTCATTGTTTTAGAGCTTTAGTGAAGATAACGCCACGAAAACTGCTTAATCCTCTTTTAATCATGATTGCCGATGTGGTGCGTTTTTTCGATACAAAACATCGCTCAATTATGATGACAAACCTCAATCTTGCCTACGAAGAGAGCCTTACTTTAGCCCAAAAAGAGGCGATTATGAAAGCGGCATACCGTAATCTTGCATTTAACGGGGCGGATTTTGTTCGAAATTATCCCACCACCAAAGAGGCAATTTTAAAAAAAGTGCGTTTTGAAAATGAAGAGATTATGCACAAGGTGCTTGAGAGCAAACGCCCTATTATTTTTCAGACAGGTCATTATGGAAATTGGGAGTTAGCGTCACTAGCACTTGCCTCATGTTATGGAGCACTTAGTGGTATTGGTAGACCTCTTGACTCTCCAACAATGGATCGTATTGTGCGTAAAAATAGAGAACAGCTTGATATTGAGATGATTGATAAAAAAGGAGCCATGCGCCCGATGCTCAAAGCGGTTAAAGAGGGGCGAAAGATTGGTTTATTGGTGGATCAAAATACCTCTCAAAAAGCGGGAATTATTGTTAAATTTTTTGGTAAAAATGTACGACATACTCCAGCTGCAAGCATTATGGCACGACGTGTGAATGGTCTTATTGTCCCTGTTTTTATGACCACAGATGACCACACACTCTATACGCTGAGCTTTCATGAACCCATCGAAGTTGCCACTACAGAAAATATGGAACAGGATATTTTAGAGGCAACTCAAGCCCAAGCCACTGTGATGGAAGCTGTGATTCGTGCAAAGCCTGAGGAGTGGTTTTGGTTTCATAGACGTTGGCGCAGTGAGCATAAGAGTGTGTATGGTGTACGTAAAAAAAGGAAGAAAAGAGATGCCTAAATCGCTTTTACATGTAAACTTTGCTAAAGGTTTTCGAGGTGGGGAGCGCCAGACCTTACTTCTCATTCAAGAACTCTCCAAAAAAGGCTACATTCAAACACTTTTAACCAGACATCAGGCGGAATTGGCAAAACGAGTCGTAGCACTTAATCTTCCTCATGTGGTGATTATAGAGGTGAAAAAACCCTATCTGCTTTCACTTAGCCTTCTTAAAAAGGCTGATGTGGTGCATGCCCATGAGACAAAAGGGGCGCAATTTGCTTTTTTAGGACATCTCTTTTTTAAAACGCCCTATCTCATTACCAGACGAGTGGATAATACGATTAAAAACAATGGTTTTACGAGGGCAATGTATCGTTACGCACATAAAACCGTAGTGCTCTCACGTGCTATTTTAGACGAGGTGAAAAAGATAGAGCCAAAAGCGAGGCTGTGTATTATCCCCAGTGCCTTTAGTAAACTGAGCGTTTGTCAAAGTGAAGTGGCGAAGATTAAAGAGCGTTTTAGCGGTCAATTTTTAATTGGAAATATTGGTGAGTTGGATCGTCATGTCAAAGGGCAACAGTTTTTAATAGAAGCATTTAAACAGTTGATTTTAAAGTATCCTCAGATGCACCTACTTTTTTTAGGAAAGGGCAAGGATGAAGCGGCGTATAAAACTCAAGCTTCATCTTTGAGTCATGTCACCTTTGAGGGCTTTGTGAGCAATGTGGGCGATTATATTGCTGCGTTTGATCTTTTTGTTTTTCCTTCGCTTCGTGAGGGTTTAGGCTCCATTTTACTCGATGTCATGCATGCCAATGTGCCTATTGTCGCATCCAACGCAGGTGGCATTCCTGATGTGATTTGCCATGAAGAAAATGGTCTTTTGGTCGAACCTAAAGATGTCAAGGCTTTGGTGCATGCCATTGAGAGACTTTATCTTGATAAAGATTTGCGAAAGAAACTCACCGAGCATGCCTTTCATGACACGGATATGTTTTCGCCTGAGCGGATGGCAGAGCGTTATGAGGCATTGTATGCTGAGGTGCTAGGGTGAGAATTTGCATCGTAAAGCTCTCTGCCATGGGCGATATTATCCATGCGATGGTGGCGTTACAGTTTATTAAAAAAGCTCTGCCAACTGCTCGTATTGATTGGGTGGTTGAAGAGGCTTTTAAAGGTGTTTTGGAGAATAATCCTGATATCGATACCATTTTATGTGTGAATCTAAAATCGTTGAAAAAAAAGAAGTCAGCTTTTTTTTCGCAGTATCGTCTTTTGAAAAGCTATGCTAAACATAATTACGATGTGATTATTGACGCACAAGGACTTTTAAAATCAGCGCTGGTTGCAAAAATCATTGGGGCAAAAGAGATTGTGGGATTTGATAGAGACTCCATTCGAGAGGGCATTGCCTCTTTGTTTTACGCGAAGAAAGTATCCATCCCATACACGGCGAATACGATTGATCGTAATGTGCGAGTTTTGTGTGAGCCTTTAGGGATTGAGGTTGGCTCTTACGATATTATCCATAAAAAAACTTTTTTGTTTAGCAAAAGTGTTGTTGCAGACCTACCAGCAAGATTTTTAGTATTTGTGATTGGCTCTACATGGGAGAGCAGAAATTACCCTAAAGAGAAGTTTGTTGCCGTTGCTGAGGCATTGGGCATGAAAGCATTGGTCGTTTGGGGGAGTGAAGAGGAGCATCGCAAAGCGTTGTGGATGCAAGAGCAAAGCGCTTTTATTGAG
>RZZX01000066.1 GCA_009929715.1 Bacteroidia bacterium | reverse complement strand
AAATATGGCCATGAGAGACTCAAAAATAAACATCTTGTTGCGACAGATGGCTATCAGTTTCAAATACGCCTGAAAAAATAGGGCTTGCGGATTTTAGGGTTTTTAAATGATACCCTAGTAAACAACCCTTTATCTAATTTGTTCACGCTTGGAATGAGATTGTGCCTTTTGGTATACCTCCTCAATCGGTTTTCTCTCTCCACACACTTTTTAGTCAAAAAGTGAATACCCGCTTTTTATCCCCGTTTTAAAATTGTACTTTTGCACATTCAATATAAAACTAACTTAATTATCAGTATGACTGACTCAAAAGGCGTTCATCTTCCACACGGATTAACCGACGCAGAAGTTTTAAAAAGTAGAGCAACTCATGGCGTGAACTTGCTCACTCCCCCCAAACGTCCATCGCTATGGAAACTTTATCTGGAAAAATTTGAAGATCCAGTGGTTCGCATCCTTCTGGTTGCGGCGTTTCTTTCACTACTGATCTCTTTTATAGAAAACGAATTTGCCGAAACAATCGGAATCATTGCAGCGATCTTATTGGCTACTGGAATAGGCTTCTATTTTGAATATGATGCGGCTAAAAAATTCGATCTGCTAAATGCTGTCAACGAGGAGACACCGGTTAAGGTGGTTCGTAACGGTGTGGTAGGCGAAATTCCTCGTAAGGAGGTGGTGGTAGGCGACTACGTGCTCCTCGAAACGGGTGAAGAGGTACCGGCCGATGGTACATTGCTCGAAGCGGTCTCGTTGCAAATCAATGAATCGAACTTAACGGGAGAACCAGTGATCGGAAAGACAACTCGTCAGGAGGATTTCGACGAGGAGGCTACTTATCCATCGAATACGGTGATGCGGGGAACTACTGTGGTCGACGGACATGGCATCATGCAGGTGACACAGGTGGGTGACGCCACTGAAATTGGACAGGTAGCGCGACAAAGCACCGAACAGTCGGGCGAACAAACACCTCTCAATATACAGCTGACTAAACTAGCCAACTTAATTGGAAAAATAGGCTTTAGTGTGGCGGGGATCGCTTTTGCTATTTTCTTCGTAAAGGATGTGCTCTTGGCCTTCGATTTCTCTACGCTAGAGGGCTGGCGCGATTGGCTGCCGGTCTTGGAGCGAACTTTAAACTATTTCATGATGGCAGTGACGCTCATTGTGGTGGCTGTACCCGAAGGATTGCCGATGAGCGTAACACTAAGCTTAGCACTCAACATGCGCCGAATGCTTGCAACCAATAACTTGGTACGCAAAATGCACGCTTGCGAAACCATGGGGGCGGTGACGGTGATCTGTACCGATAAAACCGGAACGCTGACTCAGAACCGCATGCAGGTGCACGAAGCGGCGTTTAATGCGTTGGGAGATGAACAGACCATCGATCAAGGCCAACTAATATCGGCCTTGATCAGCGAAGCGATCTGTGTGAATTCCACTGCTTTCCTCGAACAAGCAGAAGAGGGTCAAGGGGTCAAGGTGGTGGGAAACCCCACAGAAGGGGCATTGCTTTTATGGCTCCAACAACAAGGGGTCGATTATCTGAATGGACGAAACGCTGCACCGATCGAAAATCAGCTAACTTTCTCGACCGAACGAAAATACATGGCTACTGTAGTAGAATCGGCTGTCATGAAGGGGCAACGGATTATTTATATCAAAGGAGCACCCGAAATGGTTTTGGGAAAATGCCAACAGGTGCAATGGAATGAGAAAACGCTAGAACCGTTGGCTACACATCGCCCTGAAATAGAGGCACAACTGCTGAACTATCAAAACATGGCCATGCGTACATTGGCTTTTGCTTACAAAGTGGTCACTGAGGAACCAACAACCGATTGCGTGGAACTGATCGCTCCGAACGACTTGGTTTTTCTTGGTATAACGGCCATTGCCGATCCGGTTCGTCCTGATGTGGCAGAGGCTGTGGGACAATGTCGATCGGCCGGAATTAGCATCAAGATTGTTACGGGCGATACACCGGCTACGGCCACGGAAATTGCTCGTCAAATAGGGTTGTGGAATCCTGAGACTGATGGAGAAAGAGAACGAATAACCGGCAGTGAGTTTGCCGATCTCACGGATCAAGAGGCTCTCGAACGGGTGAATGCGCTGAAAATCATGTCGCGTGCACGCCCCACAGATAAACAGCGATTGGTCCAACTCTTACAGCAACAAGGTGAGGTAGTAGCGGTTACCGGCGATGGTACCAATGATGCACCGGCTTTGAATCACGCTCAGGTGGGACTCTCGATGGGTACTGGTACCTCTGTGGCCAAAGAGGCGAGTGATATCACCTTGATGGATGATTCTTTTCATAGCATCGCTACCGCTGTGATGTGGGGACGATCGCTCTATAACAACATCCGCCGGTTTATTGTCTTTCAGCTCACCATTAACTTTGTGGCACTGCTCATCGTACTGATCGGTTCTTTTATGGGCACCGATCTGCCGCTGACGGTTACACAAATGCTTTGGGTGAATTTAATCATGGATACATTTGCTGCTTTAGCATTGGCTTCCATCCCTCCCGATCCGGAGGTGATGCGCGATAAACCGCGCCAAAGCAAAGATTTTATCATCAATAAAGCGATGCGCTGGCACATCATGGGCGTAGGTAGTCTCTTTTTAATGATTCTATTGGGTATGCTTTATTTCTTCACCTACTCCGCCGAAGGAATGAATGATGAACGGCTAACGGTCTTTTTTACTTTTTTTGTACTGCTCCAATTCTGGAACTTGTTTAATGCCCGTGTATTCGGCACTTCCCACTCGGCTTTCCACGGCTTGCGTCAATCGTATGGGATGGAGGTTATTGCACTGACTATTTTAATTGGGCAGTTTATCATTGTCGAATTTGGCGGTGCGGTCTTCCGGACGACCCCGCTCACCTGGCAAACTTGGCTGATCTTGATCGCCACCTCTTCACTGGTCCTTTGGCTCGGAGAGATTATTCGTTTAATTCAGAGATTAATATTAAATAAAAAGAGATGAGAAGTAAAGGAATTAAAAACCTTTTAATTGATTTTGGAGGGGTACTGATCGATCTTGATCGCCAACGCTGTATAGAGAGTTTTCGCCAATTAGGATTCAATGAGATGGAAGAGATGCTCGGCGAATCTCACCAACAGGGGTTTTTCCTGCAACACGAAAAGGGATTGATTAGCTCAACTGAATTCAGACTGAATCTCTGTGAACGGATGGGAAAGATGGTTACCGATAAACAAATCGATGCCGCATGGAACAGCTTTCTAGTGGGGATCCCGAAGTATAAGCTCGACTTACTTCTTAAATTGAGAGAGAAGTATGTGGTCTACTTATTAAGCAATACGAATGACATTCACTGGCAATGGGCTTGCAAAAATGCCTTTACTTACCATGCCTTCCGCGTGGAGGATTTCTTTGAAAAAATTTATCTTTCTTATGAGATGAAACAGGTTAAGCCGGAGGCGGAGATTTTTCAAGCGGTGCTCAACGATACCGGAATTGATCCGGAAGAGACCTTCTTTATAGATGACTCGGCAGCCAACTGTGCCACTGCAGAACAACTAGGTATAGCCTCATATACTCCCAAAGCTGGCGAGGACTGGAGTCATCTGTTTCATTTTTAAACCACCTCAGCTCTATGCAAGTGATTTGCCATTCATCGGATAGAACACTATCGCCTTGTGTTGCCACCATCGGTTTTTTCGATGGGGTGCATCAAGGCCATCGGGCTCTGATCGCCCAAGTCTGCCGAATAGCCTCAGCCAAAAGTCTTCAATCGGCTTTAGTCACCTTTCCCATTCATCCACGTAAAGTGATGCAAACCTCGTTTTGTCCGGAGTTGCTCACCACCCCCAGTGAGAAAATAAAATTGCTTGAAACCACTGGCGTGGATCACTGCTTCATGCTCGACTTCACGCCTGAATTATCGCAGCTGACGGCTCAAGCCTTTATGAAAGAGGTCTTGAAGAAGCGTTATAATGTACGTTGCTTAGTTATCGGGTACGATCACCGGTTTGGACATAACCGTACGGAAGGATTCGACGATTACGTCGGCTATGGCAAGGAAATGGGGATCGAAGTGGTTCGTGCCGAAGCACTTCCTTTTCAGGAGATGCCTCTTGAGAATGCCCAAACAGATCTAACCGACCGCACCACAAATAGCCTGGTTCACGTTAGCTCCTCTTTGATCCGACACCTCCTTCAGGAGGGGGAAGTGGAACGCGCTTCAATGGGATTGGGGTATGCGTACTTTATCAATGGACAGGTGGTAAGTGGCTATCAGATGGGACGAAAGATCGGTTTTCCAACGGCCAACATTGCCGTGGATAATTCCGACAAGATTCTTCCGGCCAATGGGGTTTATGCCGTCTATGTCGACCTTGATGGAAAGCGGTATAAAGGAATGCTCAATATCGGCGTACGACCCACGCTCAACAACGGTCCCGAGCGCTCTATCGAGGTTCACATTCTCCATTTTAATGAAACGATCTATGACCACACCATTCGCATCGAGTTTGTGAAACGACTGCGTGAAGAACAGAAGTTTAACTCCATCGAGCAACTGATAGCGCAGTTGCATCGAGATGCCCAATGCGCAGAAACCGCCCTCTAAGTCGGAAAAAACTGTTTTCAACCTGTTTTTTATTGATAAACGATAAATAATCACCGTTTTATTTGTTGGTTACAAAAATAACGTTTTTATTTGCATATCGAAAAACGATAAAAAAGAATCGATAAACAACAAATTAAAAACAAGAACAGTATGAAACAGTCTTTGATGAGCATCTCTTTATTGGTGGTTTCTGTCTCTTTAATAGCCATGCTAATTTGTAGTTATGCCGCTGGAGCATAACACACGTTCACCGTATAACCTAACACATGAAACAAGCCCTTAAATTATTCGCCGTTGCATTTTTATTGATGCAAGTCATTACCCCATTTATTGTTATTTTACCCGTCATGATCTACCAAAAAATCACCTTAGGCGTCGTTCAGATGGAACTTATCACACAAGAGATTATGGTACCTGCCCAACTGGTAGCGACAGGTTTAGTCCTCCTCTATCTGTGGTCTAAAAAGCAAATCAGCCATTTGCCGGAAAGATGGAGCATGATTACCCCTCTGTTTTCATTTTGGTGCATTGCCGCACTATTTGCGATGAGCTGGCTCATGGGCGTTCTGATGGATTATTTAAGCTTCTTACCCAACATCATGGAACAGTCGATGGATCTTTTAAAAATAAACCTTTTCGGTCTTTTAGCCATCACAGTTCTAGGCCCAATCATGGAAGAATTTTTGTTCCGAGGGGCCATCACCAAGGTGCTGCTAGCTAACTACTCGCCCCGACAAGCCATCCTTCTTTCGGCAGCTCTGTTTGGTGTTTTTCACCTCAACCCGGCCCAGTTAGTCCCAGCCTTTCTGATGGGAATTCTCTTTGCTTGGGTTTTCTACAAAACAGGTAGCTTGCTGCTCTGTATGGTCATGCATATTCTGAATAACTCTATATCCATGGCACTCATGGAGTACTTCCCTGATATCAAATCACTAAGCGAACTGTTCACTCCACACACTTATTGGAGCATCACAGCGATGGCTCTGCTTCTACTTGTTGTCGCCATCATACAGATAAATAAGCTCAAGGTTCGGACGAACTGGTCTAAAAAAGTTGGCCAACCGAACCGTCATGAATCGGATATCAGAGAGACAACTTTTCCTGAAAAAAACACCTTATAACAATGAAAACGAAACTCAACATACTCTCTCTCCTGATACTTCTAGCCTTTGGCGGAGCAGTAGCCGATTTCTTCATCAATGGCTTAGATGATGCTCAACAAGGGTATGCGCAGGGGGCTGCGCAAGGGTCTGCGAACAGCTTAGATCTGTTTACAAGTTTCACTGATCAAGAGGGATCTGCCAAACAACAGCCACCTCAGTACATCCATGAGGTTAGTCTGCGTCACACAGATCCAAACACATTTACAGATACCATCTATAACACCCTAACCGACACTTATCTACCGGTGCAATACAACACCCTTTCGATCAAGGCTCCACAAACCCAACAGCAGGGATGGTTCTCCTTTTTGGAAGGCTTAGCCGTGTGCATTTCCTGTATTGCCGCACTGATGTTACTGATTACTTTCATTTCATTGATCGTGGTTATCCACAAATCTATTATCTTTGCATGGAGTAACGTCTTCCGACTGCGACTCATGGGGTATTGTACATTAGCCATCTATCTCGGAAATATGATCGTTCACTACATTCATAACAAAGAGATAACCGCCCTATTCTCTACCCCTGGTTATACCATCATCAAAGAGCAAGCATCCTACAGCCTTGTCTTTATCGGGCTAGGATTAGTCTTGATGGCTGAGATTTTCGCAATCGGATTACGCCTGCAAGAAGAACAAGAATTGACCATTTAAAAAAAGGATTGTATGAAAAGAAGGCTAAACATTTTCTGTGCATTGATTTTCGTCGTATTGAGTTATTCGGTTTACATGAGCTTCTACCAGTTTGGCTCGGGCGTAGTAGCTGGGCTCTCCTTGGCTGAAAATGAGAAAGAACGCTTGAAAGCCAAAGAAGGTAGCTTATTTCAGAGTGATTTCCGCATGGTAGACCTGATCCCCAATGCCGCCATGTGGCAGCCAGACAGCGTTTTAAATGCCAAAACAGGTGAACGAGTACCGATGATGCATTCACAAATGTTGGTACGAGTAGATAAAAAGGTCAACTACACCAACATTTTAGTCAGCATGGTTTGTACCTTGATCAATGTCTTCATGATGGTAGCCGGTGTGGTTTTCTTCATCTTATTAATTCTGAACATCAACAACTCACGCATTTTTGAATGGCGCAATGTCCGTTTTCTCCGTTGGCTAGGGATTTTATTATCCCTCTCTTTCATAGCCGATCTGATTCCGCAGCTGATGAGTTATCACGGGTTAGAAAGTCTATTTGCGTTAGAAAACTATACCATTTCACCGTTTGAAGTCAAAGTAACCAACTTGTTACTAGGCATCGCCTGCCTGATAGTGGCCGAAATATTTGCGATAGGCCTACGCCTGAAAGAGGAACAAGACCTAACCATTTAACCCCCTATTAACCTAACCAATGAAAAAGAAAAGCGTATGATAATAGTCAACTTAGATATCATGATGGCGAAAAGAAAGATTTCGCTCACCGAGTTGGCTGAGAAAATAGATATTACACCAGCCAATCTCTCCATTCTTAAAACCGGCAAAGCGAAAGCCATTCGCTTCTCCACCTTAGAGGCTATCTGCAAAGAGTTAGATTGCCAACCGGGAGATATTTTAGAATTTAGAGAAGAAGAAGAAGAGAGCTAGCTCACCAAACCAGCGTTATGCTGTTTTTAAGATGTTTAGAGGCTACACCAACTTCTGGTGTAGCCTCTAAATATAAGCAATCCCTTTTAAAGTTCGCCGGATAATGCACCTTTTAAATCGATGCTTTAGCCTTAAAAGCTAAGGCATACATCCGAATCTGCTTCACCATCGCCAACAGTCCGTTGCTCCGTGTAGGCGACAGATGCTCCTTCAGACCGATACGATCTATGAAATAGAGTTCAGAAGCCAAAATCTCATCGGGAGTATGTCCCGAAAGCACCTTAACAAGCAATGCAATAATCCCTTTTACAATCAGTGCATCACTCTCCGCCTGAAAGACGATTTTCCCATCAACCATATCGGCTTGTAACCAAACACGGCTTTGGCACCCCTCAATCAGATTCTGTTCCGTTTTATAGCGTTCATCGAGCAATCCCTGCTCATTACCTAAATCTATAAGAAGCTGATAACGATCCATCCAATCGGGAAAATCGCTAAACTCTTCAATCACCTCCTCTTGTCGTTCATTGATTGACATGTTCTCTGTTTTTATCGTTATAAAATTAATTCTCGTTATATATTACATGGAGCACAGTTTGCCCCACCGCCTTGAGTGTCTTCCGGTCTATGTGGTCCATATTGTCTTGAAGCGTATGCCAAGTTGATGTAAAACTATGCTCCCCACTCGGATCGGTCGGAATAATATCAATGGTCTTTATCTGCGCCAGCTCATTAACAAAAAGGTGATCATCGGTTACGGGCGACGTCTGTTCATTCCTGAAAAGGCTGCCATACCCCAAGCGTTTAGCCGCTTTCCACACTTTTTTATTGATATCCGGGGCATACTTTTCTGAATAGCCCTCTTTATAAAACACGGCATCTTTGCCACCGACCATATCGAGTAAGATGCCAAAGCGAGCGTTATACCCCTCTACATGAGGATTTCGAGCCCAATACTGAGAACCCAAGCACCACGATTCCTCTTTATGAGGGCCCGTATAAAACTGCGGTTCGCCATAGTCTTCGGCATCAAAAAAGATCAGATCAATCCCCAATTCCGGTTGTACCTGATGAATCTGACGGGCTATTTCGAGCATCACACCAACCCCACTTGCACCATCATTGGCAGCCAGAATGGGGGTCCGATGGTTCTTCTCATCCGGATCATAATCGGCCCATGGTCTAGAATCCCAATGCGTAAAAAGCGCCACACGCTTTTTGGAATCGGGTTTGTAAGCACCAATGATATTACGTGATTTCAATAATGTACCATCGAAAGCCACCAAATCAACAAACTGGTTAGTCACCTGAGCCCCGAACTTCTCCAATTGCGTTGCAATAAAATTCCCACACGCCACATGTGCAGCAGAATTCGGTACACGCGGTCCAAAGTCGACCTGTTTCTGAACATAGTTAAACGCACTATCTGCATCGAAAACCGGAACAGTCACCCCTGCACGAGTGGATTCCTCTTCGCTTTCACTCTTAACCTTGGCACTGCTACTTCCACACGACGAAACAACGCTCCACAGCAGACACAAACTCCATAAGATTACACCTCTTTTAATCATGATCATCTCGTTTTTAACTTTATGCTTCAAAAATACGTTTTTTTTCGTGGAAGGGAGATATATTTAGGGAATAAACTTCAAAGAAGCCCCTTTAGCATCGACCACAAGCTCTACTTTAGCACCCGTAAGCAACGGAAAGTTGCGAGTGACATGCCCTACTGGGAAGTCAAAACAGACAGGATAATCATAACCGTCGACCAAATCGGCCAACGCCTCATAAAGCGGCTTGCCCAAGCTGAGATCCTCCTCGTACTCAGTAAACTGCCCAATGATAAGGCCAGATAGCTTTTCGAGTACCCCACTCAGTTTCAGGTTGTAAACCATCCGTTCCACGGCATGCGGGCGTTCACCAACATCCTCCAAAAAGAGCACCGTTCCCTCTGCCGGAATATCATACGGAGTCGCTCGCAACCCGTAAGCCACCGCCAAGTTGCCTCCCCGTAACACCCCCTTCGCACACCCTTTGCGGTTAAGCCGATGTTGAGGGCAAAGATAGGCAGGCAACTCTCCAAAAAGCAGCTCCTTCAAAGCCTGCGTGGCCAAATCATCCTCCGGCTCCACCGTGAGATGCCGCCCCATCGGTCCATGAACCGATGCAAAACCGTGAGCCTGAAAAAGAGCGTGCAAAGCTGTGATGTCACTAAAACCAATCAGCCACTTAGGGTGTTTACTAAAATGAGTAAAATCAATTCGATCTAAAAGATGAACAGCCCCATAGCCGCCACGACTGCAAAAGATTGCTTGGACAGACGGATCGTCCATCGCTTGCTGCAAGTCGGCCAACCGCTGATCAATGGTGCCGGCATACTTTCCGGACGAGCCCCGAGCGTGCCGACCAATAGTCACGCGCAGGCCCCATGATTCTAGGCGTTTTCGGGCCCCTTCAATAAAAGAACGGTCTATTTTGCCCGAAGGAGAGAGAATAACGACACGATCTTCTTTTTGTAAAAAAGGAGGAAATATCAGAGCATTCATAGCTGTATGTTTCTTATTTTTGCAAATGTACACGAAAATCGGCAACTCTCTAAATTTGATTAGTGAAACAACTATAATATGACAGAATGTTACTAAAGCGATGTAATTTTCTGGGTTATAATGATAAATTTTTCAATCCTTTTTCTGATATTTGCTCAAAATCTAACGTTATGGAATCTATTAAGAACTTTGAAGAGTTAACAAACTATCTAAAATCACTTAATCGCCGTAAGCGTATCGTTGTAGTCTGCGCCAATGATTCGCATACCGAATACGCTATTACGCGTTCATTGGAAGAAGGCATCGCAGAATTTATTCTGATAGGCGATTCGGCCATTCTGGAAAAATTCCCCGATCTAAAGAAGTATTCCGAGTATGTAACCACGATCCACATGGAAGATCCGGACGAAGCGGCACGCGAAGCTGTGCAACTGATCCGTCGGGGAGAGGCCGATATTCTGATGAAAGGAATTATCAACACCGACAACCTGCTTCGTGCTATTCTGGATAAAGAGAATGGTCTTTTACCCAAAGGTAAAGTTCTAACCCATCTGGCTGTCATGGAAATCCCGACATACCACAAGCTACTCTTCTTCTCGGATGCAGCGGTGATCCCTCGGCCAACCCTTCAACAACGGATCGAGATGGTCATCTACGCCATTAACACTTGTCGCAAGTTTGGCATTGAACAGCCGCGAGTGGCGTTAACGCACTGTACAGAAAAAGTCAGCCCCAAATTCCCACACTCGCTCGACTATGTGAATATCGTAGAATTAGCAGAAGCCGGTGAGTTTGGAAATGCGATTGTCGACGGTCCATTGGATGTATGTACCTCTTGCGAAAAAGAGAGTGGCAGCATCAAGGGAATCGTATCGCCTATCGACGGACAAGCGGATGTCTTAATCTTCCCCAACATTGAATCGGGAAACACCTTCTACAAATCGGTATCACTCTTTGCTAACGCCGAAATGGCCGGTATCCTTCAAGGACCTATCTGCCCGGTGGTTTTGCCTTCGCGCAGTGATTCGGGATTATCTAAATATTACAGTATTGCCATGGCTTGCTTAACAGCCAACACCCAATAAGAATATTAAACCTTCAGAGCTTGTTTGATCTTCAAGCAAGCTCCTAAATCTAAAAGCTTATGAAAATATTGGTAATAAACCCCGGATCAACCTCTACAAAGATCGCGGTTTATGAAAACGAGACCCCACTATTGGTCCGTAACATCCGCCACAGCGTGGAAGATCTCTCAGCTTTTCCACAAGTCATGGATCAGTTCGAGTTTCGTAAAAACTTAGTACTGAAAGAGCTCGATGACAATGCCATTGACCTTCAGTTCGATGCTGTCATCGGTCGCGGCGGATTAGTGAAACCGATCCCTGGTGGCGTGTATGAGGTGAATGAAGCGATGAAACACGATACGCTTCACGCCATGCGGATGCATGCATGTAACTTGGGTGGACTGATCGCCGATGAGATTGCAGCAACCATTCCCGGATGCCGCTCTTTTATAGCCGATCCCGGTGTGGTAGATGAGCTGGAAGAGGTTGCACGCATCAGTGGTTCACCTCTCATGAACAGAATCACCATCTGGCATGCGCTCAACCAACGTGCCATTGCCCGTCGGTTTGCCAAAGAACAAAACAAACGCTACGAAGATTTAAACCTGGTCATCTGTCATTTGGGGGGTGGCATCTCGGTAGCTGTCCATCACCACGGACGGGCTATCGACGCCAACAATGCCCTCGATGGTGAAGGACCATTCTCGCCTGAGCGTGCCGGGACACTTCCAGCTGGGCAACTCATCGACCTCTGTTTCAGTGGCAAACATACCCAAGACGAGCTAAAGAAACGCATCTCCGGACGTGCTGGCTTAGCAGCTCACTTAGGAAGCACCGATATGATGCAAATCGAAGACAACATAGAAAAAGGCGACACCCATGCTGCTCTCATTTTGGATGCCATGGTTTACAACATTGCCAAGACCATCGGTGGAGCCGCTACGGTGCTTTACGGTAAAATAGATGCTATCCTCTTAACAGGAGGTATCGCTCGGTCGGAATATGTCATTCCACGCCTAACCGAACGCATCAGTTTCCTTGCTCCCATTTATGTTTATCCGGGCGAAGACGAAATGGAAGCCTTAGCACTCAATGCGCTTGGTGCGTTAAGAGGCGACTTGGCAATACAGGTTTATAGTTAAGCCTGATCGACACGAGAGTCTATGTCGAGCAGCATAGACCCTAAGCCCAACAAGAGTAACGTTAAGTTATTATAAGAGAGAGAGAGAAAACGAGAACCCCCTAAAGCTCCGTCAAAAGAGTCTTTAGGGGATTCCTATTAACAACTAATTCTGTGTTGTCTTACTCAATCATACCTCTATTCTTCAACATCGGTTCCATTTGAGGTTCTGCTCCACGGAAGTTTTTATAAAGAACCATCGGATCTTCACTATCGCCTTTTTCAAGAACATTTCTTCTAAACAAATTGGCTGTTTGCTGGTCGAAAAGTCCCTTTTCATTAAACGCTTCAAAAGCGTCATTATCCAAAACATTGGCCCATACATAGCTATAATATCCTGCAGCATAGCCACCTACTATGTGGTTAAAATAAGTTGGACGGTAACGTGGTGCAATCTCCGGAATCAATCCCAACTGATCCATGGCCGATTTTTCAAAAGCCAACACATCAAAACCATTCATCTCTTTGACCATGTGTAAATTCATATCAAGGATAGCAGCAGCCAACAGTTCTGTGGTCACAAATCCTTGGTTGAAGGTCTTCTGTTTCACTATTTTAGCGATCAATGAATCAGGAATAACCTCCCCTGTTTTGTAGTGCTTAGCATACATCTTCAACACCTCTGGCTCAGTAGACCAATGTTCATTTATCTGCGAAGGCAACTCCACAAAGTCGCGTACCACATTAGTGCCTGAGGTCCCCTTATATTGACACTTCGTTAGTAAACCATGCAACGCATGTCCAAACTCATGAAACAACGTCTCTACTTCATCCAAAGTCAATAACGAAGGCGTATCGCCTACCGGTTTCGTAAAGCTAGCCACATTGCAAACGAGCGGTCGGATATCCCCTCTTTGCTCGCGGTAATTACTCATCCAAGCACCGCCACGCTTACCAGCACGAGGGAAATAGTCCACATAGAACACGCCCAGCTGAGACCCATCGGCATCCTTCACATTAAACACCTCTACATCCGGGTCATAAGTTGGCACATTCGTAAGCTTCTCAAGCGTAATACCATATAAATTATGCGCTACCATGAAAGCTCCATCACGTACATTCTCTAATTTAAAGTACGGCTTCGTCTCCTCCTCGCTCAAGTTGTACTTCTCTTTACGCAGTTTTTCGGTATAATACCACCAGTCCCAAGCTGCCAGTTTTTCACCCTTACCTGCTTTATTCATGATCTTTTGAAGTTCAACTGCTTCTGCTTTTGCTTTCGGCAAAGCATACGCCCAAACTTTATTAAGCAGTGTCATCACCGCCACATCCGTCTTAGCCATCGTTTGGTCAAGCACAAAATTGGCATAACTATCGAATCCCAACATCTGAGCTTTCTCTAAGCGCAATGCCAAGATCTGTGAAATCACCTTTTTATTATCATTCTTATCGTTATGGTTCCCCCGGTTGATATAAGCCGTATAGATTTTCTCACGAAGCGCTCTATTATCTGCGTACTGCAAGAAAGGAAGACGACTCGAGTTTTGCAGTGTAAAGAGCCACTGTCCCGATTTACCAGCCGCTTTAGCCTCCTCGGCAGCAGCCTGACAGAACCAGTCCGGAAGTCCTGCTAAATCCTCTTTCTTATCGACAAAAAGTTGGAAAGCATTATTCTCATTCAAGATGTTATTGCCAAAGGTTAGTCCCAACGTAGAAAGCTCCTTATTAATCTCACGCAAACGCCCCTGCTTCTGAGCATCTAGTGCAGCTCCCGAACGGATAAACTCTTTATACACCTTATCTAAAAGGCGCTTCTGTTCCGTGGTGAGTTGCAAGCTCTCCCGTTTCTGATAAACCGCATCAATGCGTTTAAACAGATCGGCGTTCAACACGATGTTATCGCCATGTTCAGAAAGTACTGGCGCCATCTTAATCGACAAAGCGGTTAAAGAATCCGTGGTATTAGCATCCGTCATATTAAAGAAGACAGCCCCCACACGGCCCAAGATAGGCGAACTCTCGTCATACGCCACGATGGTGTTTTCGAAAGTAGGCTCCTCCTTGTTCTCAATAATCGCCTTGATGTTGGCATTTTGTTCTTCAATTCCCTTTAGAAAAGCAGGTTCATAATGCTCCAATTTGATTTGATCGAAAGGCGGCACCCCGTATTCCGTTTTAAACTCAGTGAAGAACGGATTTCCTTCCGTTTTCGTAGCACAAGAGTATAACATACAACTTACAGCTAAAATGGTTAATGTTTTTTTTATCATATCTTTTAGTATTTAAGAAATTAACGTCTCTGAATATAACACCAAATAGGGTAATGATCGGACTCCTTTATGGAACGATCTACCGTGCAATTATAAACCGCCCAATTGCGGCTGATTAAGATATTATCTATCCGAAAGAAAAATTTATTCTGATTGTATGAGATTCCCAACCCTCTCCCCGATTCAGTAAAGGTGTCATCGAGCTCCTCCGAGAGAATACGATGGGTATAAGAGATAGAGGCATCATTAAAATCGCCACAAACGATCTTGTAAGAACAGGGCGACTCTTGAATAAAACGGGCCACTGCCTCAGCTTGCTTGGAACGGATAGCCGAAGCCTCGGCCAACTTCCGAACCAACTGTTTAAGGCCGCTTTTCACCTTCTCGGCCCGTGGCTTATTCAGCAAATCTTCATAAACCACCTTATCCTCTTTGGTGAGCTTATTGGACTCCAAGTGGTTGTTGACCAACAGCACCGTATCATCGTTGACTTTGAGTTCATAGGCCATCGACCCATTATATGCACTCTCATACCTCACCCGCTTAGCCGAGAGAATGGGGTACTTCGAAAAACAAGCAATTCGGTTCCCACCTTTACTCCCCACCCGTTCGGTGTGATGATACGGGTAAGCTTTCAAAGCCGACAAGATCTCTTTGGAGGTGAGGTGTTTCGAATCGCGTGAATCGGCATACTCTTGAAGGCAAATAACCTCCGCCTCACTGGCTGTAAGATAAGTCAAAATCCGATTCTGCCCGTCGACCTTCTTCAAGCCATTGAATCCCATCACATTGTATGAAAGAACTTTGATGGCACCCTTTGGAACATCGCTTGTTCCATGGATGGGGATATAGGTCCCGATCTGTTGGTAACAAACCAACAAAGTGACTAAGGACAACGCTGCATACCGGTAATTCACCAACAGCCAAAACAAGAAAAACAAGAGGTTGGCCAACAAAAAGATTGGAAACGTAAGCCCCATGCAAGAGAGCAACGGGCGTGTTAGTGGATGGAGGTAAGGACTATAAGCCGACAGCAGAAGCATCCCGGCAAAAAATACATTCATTGCCAAAATCCCATAAACAAATAGTCGACGAATATGAATCATAATCCCATCCTTAATTATATCAGTTATCTTTTACTCGCATCGAACAGCTGCTTCTTCTCCTCGGTCGACAAACTATTATAGCCCGATTTTTTGAGCTTTTCAAGAATACGATCGACTGCTTCAGATTGCGTTTTCTTGTGCGCATTATAGTCATAATCTTGTTGCCGAGCACCTCCCCGCCCATACTTCACCTTCATCTTAGGTTTCGGACGAAAAATGCGTTCAAAAAGAGCCACTAGCCCATCAATCAACCCATTGATCCAAACAGTCACATCCACCCCTCGCGCCAAGCCAGCCGCAAAGCATAAGCCCGCTAAAGCTCCACCAAGATGAGCGATATGCCCTCCGGCATTGCTCCCGCTGATCATCAGAAGATCTGTTAGGACAACAAACAATGCCAAATATTTCAAACGAACAGTACCCAACAAAAACAGACGAATGGAATAATTAGGTTCTCGATAAGCCACCGCTGCTACCACAGCCAATACCCCTGCCGAAGCCCCTACCAACGTACTGTACCCCACCGCTGGCTGAAAGTAAGGAAAGACATTGTAAGCCACCATGTACAGAAGTCCGCCACACACACCACCTAAAAGATATACTCCTCGCAAATGTTTAGACGAAAAAACCTGCAAGAAAAGCATGCCAAACCAATAAAGCCAAAGCATATTAAATAAGATATGCATAAAGCCGGCGTGCATAAACATATAAGTAAAGAGTGCCCACGGTTGATGCAGGAAACGTGTCAAAGAGGCCGGAAGAGCCAGCCACTCAAAAAAGGAGGCAAGCGACCCATTGAATAAATTCATCACCACCTCTAGAAATGTGGTGAGCACAAAAATGGCAACGTTAATAACGATCAAGCGAATATGAATCTCACCACGCTTGAACATCTCTTTAAAATCAGTGATAATAGGTCCCATTGTTCCGGTTCTTTCTTCTCCAATAAATAATCAGGATAAATCCAAAAATCATTCCCCCTAGATGGGCAAAGTGCGCCACATTATCGCCCGGATTATTGGCCACCCCTGAATAAAGTTCGATCAAGGCATATCCGATCACAAAAAAACGAGCTTGAATAGGGAAGGGTAAAGGGAAAACAAACATGCGCTCACGCGGAAACAGCATTCCGAAAGCGAGCAGAATGGCATAAACCGATCCGGATGCCCCAACAGTCCTCATCAGGTTCAAATATTCGGCCATCGGAATAATCGCCGTGCCGGTGTTGACCTCTGCATACCGGCTCAACTCGGTGACATACTGTATATACTGTATCCCTTCTTGCACCAAGCCCGCTCCGATACCGCAAGCGATATAATAAAAGAGAAACTTCCGAGGCCCCCAGACTTGTTCGAGCACCCGTCCGAACATAAAGACCGCAAACATATTAAAAAAGATGTGCGAAAATCCAGCATGCATAAACATATAAGTAATGAGTTGCGCCGGATTAAAATCGCTAGCCATAAAAAAATGTAAGCCCAAATAAGCGTCTAGCTCTATCCCATATTTTTGAGCCACAAAGGTTCCAAAGAAGAATAAAACATTGATTATGATTAAGTTTTTAGTAACTGTAGGCATGATTCGTTTTCTTTTATTTCCTTAATTCCGCAAGGATTTAATTAGTATTATTTATAATCACCTGAGCAACAATAAGTTGCTCAGGTTTTTGTCATCTCAAGAAATTCACTTATCTT
>RZZX01000168.1 GCA_009929715.1 Bacteroidia bacterium | reverse complement strand
GACAGTGTCGGTTTCAAGCTCATGGATCTCATGGCCTGTTAAGTTGATTAACATGGTTGGTCCTACTGAATGGTTATAGATAAAGTACTCGTGTTGAGTCGATGGATAGCTGTGTTTAGTATGTTCTGCTGTATGGCAGCTTCTAGAGTTGATGATGGTACATATGTAGACCGTTTTCTTGGGCCTGTTGAGGGCTTACGGAAGAATGCCTGTTGGATTGCGGCTAATAGTAGTAGTACTAAGATAGCAGCACCACCATAGTCGCTGAATACGAGCAGTGCTAGCCCTATTACTAGTAGGGCTACTGCAGATTCAACGAGTTTCATACTTCTTCTGCAGGCACTTCAGGTGTTGGTTTCTTTTCGAAGAGCTCTTCTTCGTAGCCTTGTGCTATTGCGCTAGGAATGTTCTTAACGTCTTCGATAACTACGTCGACTTGATGCACAACTTCGCCTATTATCTGGCCTGCGAATTTGAATAGAGATGATATCATTTGGTGCTCCTTGGTATGATTACCGCTTGGTTGCGGTGATTAACAGCCAGAGCGGCTGCAACATTTTTAGTTCCGGTATACTTTAAGGTTCTCGCTGCTGGACGAGGTTTACGTGATTTTTGCTTACGCATGGGTGCTCCTTGTGTTGTACGGAAAACCGTATAATATATACAACTTATTGTACATATTGTATAGTTCTGTGTATAGGCGTGTAGAGGGCGCTAACTAATAATTAGTGTAGTCGAGGTGGGTATTGGCGGTGTAAAATCCCTAAAATAGGGCCTTCCCGAGACATGATACTACAAAAAGTATGTCCCACCGAAATGGGACAAATTTTATCTGATTGCTCGGATTAATCCGGCATCAGTGGCAATTGTCTTAGCTCGAACTGCTTCGAGTTTGGACTGATATAACCCTTGTTGATATGCGATTCTAACTTCATCCGGGATGACCACGTCCGTCTCCCTGTCACAATAGCGCAGAAACTTAAGGATTGAGTCCCACTCGTATCCTAACCATTTGACGGCTTCCTCTCGTTCTTCACGAGTTGGTTGGTCTCTCATTTCTGTAGAGACTTCGGCTTTGAGTCTTTCGAGTTCTTGTTTGATATCCATATGCTCTCCTGCATTTGTCAGATATAGGATTTATGCCCTATTCAAAGACGGCTGGAGCCGCCAGGCGGAAGCCGCATATGTAGGTGCAACTGATTACTCAGTGACTAGTGGTCATGATTGCCGGCGGTTGAGTGCCTGTATACTTATACTGCATTACCGTGGATAAGTAACACTCAAGAAGTAGGCCCAATGGCCTACTGTTGAGAGTTAATTAATGCCGCAGACTACGTCGTCAACGGTGAGAGTATTAGATATTAATGGAGCTACAGAGATTTCTCCGTAGATTGCAGTATAAGGTGCGAACATTTGATTCAGTAAAACATGAAGGTGTTCTGGTCCTTCGGCTACAAGCTGTTTGGTTACGGCAGTGAAGTCACGAACTAGTTTGTCACCATCGTTTGGATGCACGCAGTACTCATCATGTACAGGCTTGATATCATAGTCAGCCATTAGGATAAGCTTGCATAAGATGGATGAATCAAGCTCATGGCCTACAGCTGCGATTAGTTTAGCACCAAATTTATTGAGTTTGATGTCTTCACGAATATACTCACGTTTACCGAGAACAGTGTGATGAGTTGTAGTAATAGTTTCCAGTGGAGTGATTGTGGCATTGAAGCCAAACCAGGTTGTGTAATCTACACGATGCTCTAGTTTTGTTGCTTTAACGTAGCCTTTCATAAACTGACGTAGCTTGTAGGTTGCTGGGAAGTAGTGTTGAAACTCTGATTCCCACTGTGCCCAGAAGTCTTTAGTAATGATGTTAGATAAGTCACGATCAGATGCTTTGACAATACCTGCGATTGTGGTGTTTTGTCCTGCTCCGTATGAGTATGGACTGATGCCGCCTTTGACTTCTTCTGTGGTTAAACCAAGAGATGTTGCCATATGCTTACGGCCGTCGTCCAATACGCAGTAGTTATACTGAACTTTGTCACGTAGTAATAAGGCGTGGGTTTGCATACCCATGAGCATGCCGTCTAGGCCTAGCATGTTACCTACAGGTAAGCCTTGTTGGTGTTTGTCCATAGCGTCGAGGTAGTTAAGGTACTCTAAGCTTTTCTTAGCAGGTGCGTTGAGTATGTCTTTGCCCGCGTAGCTGTCGAGTTTTACTTGTAGATGTCGTAAGCCTACTTCGTCTAGGTGACGTTCAGTGGAGAATTGTGTCATCCAATTGCGTCCACCTTGCTGCGCGGAAATTAAGTAGCCTTTACTGTAGATACGACCATTATCTGGACCGAAGGTTGCAGGGAAATAGTAGTTATTAGTAAACTGCTGTAGCGCATCTCCTAGTTTTGGGATTTCTGACATTGGCAATGTTGTTACAAGCTTTTGTTTGAATAGCTTGTTTTGTATTACATGAGAGTTTAACTTGAATGGTACTGATTGTAGTTTTGATACTACTTTGAATACTTGCGGTGGTTGCACATCGTTGAGCTTGTTGAAGCTACCGCTGTATTCGAGTCTGGTGAACGGGACGTAGGTTACTGGTTCTACGTTCTTACGTTTAAGCAGATACTTTTGTAAATCTTCGTTAATATCTAGCACGAAGTGTAGAATATCGTAGCCATGCTTGTAAGCTACGTGTAGGTTGCTGCTTGCGTCTCTGCGTTTGATTTTGCAGAAGCCTAAGAACTTGGCGATTAACACTAGCTGTGCTGCGGCTTTGAATTCGATGTCGCCTTGTTCTAGCTTCTGTTTGATTGGGAGTAGCTTACCTTTGAATAAGTCTTCGATACGTTTTGCTATCATTGCTAGTGTTGCTGTTAGGGCTTGCTCATGCATGACAGTCTCACGTACTAATACTTTGATTGTGCTGTTGATCATATAATTAACAGATTCGTCATCAAATGATAACCATTGTACCAGTGTTAGTTTGTTGATAGTAATGTTTTCGACTTTGTCTTTATCGCACATTGTCCAGATACCTTCTGGGTCTTTACGTAGCAGATTAACTGCGTCCCACATACATGGGTTTAGTTTGCCGCGTAGTTCTTCGTAGGCTTGTTCGCCACGTAGATCTTTCTTTGACGTGGCTTCTTCTGATTCGAAGAGTGGTTCTGATGCTACTTGTGCTTTAATGTCAGTCATTAGACCATTAAGTGTTGCAGTTTTCATTATATACTCCTTGTAGTTGGTGGGTTGAGTTGAACTATTAACCTGATGCTGTTGTCCTGCCGTATAGCCACTGTCGTGGCTTACTGGCTGATGTTAGTCAGTACAACTACCGGCTAAGGTAGTGAGGCTGAGTGATGTTGATCAGTCATTGCACCTCCGTAGAGTCTTGGATTTACCGTGAGGTAGACTCAAGAGAGCCATCCGTA
>RZZX01000065.1 GCA_009929715.1 Bacteroidia bacterium | reverse complement strand
AGGGGGGCTTGGAAATATTAAAAAGAAGCTCGAACACTGAAAATCAGCAGCCGAGTCATTCATGTTTTGCCTTTAATGAATTTTATCGGACAGCAATAATTTTAATAAGAGAAAAAACAGGCAATGTCTGCGCCTATTCAAACGAAAAAATTACCTTTGCGGTCTTAAAATAGAATAGTTAAAACACGTATGAAACGAATCGGACTGACTTCCAAACTGATGGCTATGACCATCTTCTTATCTGCCTTGACTCCGCAACTCCTTTGCGCTCAAACAGATGCTTCGAATCTTTGCACAACGAAACAGGCGCATCGGTGGACGAAACAGCGTACATGGGCCAACGGCTTTAAACCGATGCCGCACTACTCAACTAATCAAGTGGAGTTTATGACGCAATATCAGAAGAATAAAGCTGTTTGGGATAAGACCTTTCAATGGCTGGCTTCACACGATCTGGCGCACATGCCTGCCGGTCGCTATGAGATAGATGGTGAGCAAGTTTTTGTGAATGTGCAAGATGCTGTGACACAGGAGGCGGCCAATCGCAAGATTGAGGCGCACAGACATGGCATTGATTTACAATATGTGGTAAGTGGTACCGAACGGTTCGGACTCACATCTGCCAAGTATGCGACTCCTATTTCGGCTTATACACCAGACGTTACCTTTTATGAATCGTCTTGTGTAACCTACGTGGATTCTACGCCTGCGTGCTTCTTTCTTTTTTTTCCGGGCAATTACCACCAAGCATTGCTAAAAGCCGGAGAGAAGGCCGAAAAGGTGCGCGTTATCGTGGCCAAAATAGCTTATTTACCTTAATTTAGACTCTTCACGCATGAGCACTTATTCGAATAAACGCTTGACAACGCCTGCTCTTCTCCGATTCCGTTATTGGGGCAGAAAGGGGTATGCTGTCTTTGCTTCTTTGGGCCGTCAGGTTCAGATCGGGCATCTGCATCATAACGTGTTGGCGGGTGCTCTACTGAAGCAATCGCAAATAGAAACATTATCAACCTCTTATATTATGACACTCGAAGAATTGAAAGACCAGGTCTTGTCGGGCATAGAACTCTCGCCCGAACAAGCTGCTTGGCTGGCCAACATGGCCGATCGCGAGGCACTTTATGCTGCCGCGCATGAGATAACGGTGGCCCGAGCGGCTCATGAGTTCGATTTGTGTTCCATCATCAATGCCAAATCGGGACGCTGCTCAGAAAACTGTCGGTGGTGTGCACAATCTGCTCATTACGCTACAAAAGCCGATGTTTATTCACTTCTCTCTCCCGATGAATGCTTAAAACAAGCGCAATACAACGAACAACAGGGCATCGGGCGTTTCTCTTTAGTCACCAGCGGACGAAAACCTTCTCTCTCTCAGTTAGACCAACTTTGCCACATCACGCGGCATCTCCGTACACACGCTTCTATCCCTCTCTGTGCTTCTTTGGGCTTGCTCGATGAACCGGAACTCCAACGTCTCTATGAGGCTGGTATCACGCGTTACCACTGCAACCTCGAAACAGCTCCTTCGTACTTTCCACAACTCTGTTCTACGCATACACAAGCTGAAAAGATTCGCACCTTGGAGGCAGCTCGCCGAGTGGGTATGGAGGTCTGCTGTGGTGGTATTATCGGCTTGGGTGAAACTGGCGACCAACGCTTGGAGTTTGCCTTTACCTTACGCCGGTTAGGCATTCAATCTATTCCCATTAATCTGTTGAGTCCGATACCAGGTACCCCGCTTGAAAAGCAACTGCCTCTCTCTGAGGAGGAGATCTTAACGACCATTGCTCTGTTTCGTTTTATCAACCCGACGGCTTACTTGCGTTTTGCCGGGGGACGGGCACAGCTTTCTGCGGAGGCGGTACAGAAGGCTCTTTATATCGGGATCAACTCGGCTATCGTGGGTGATCTGCTCACAACGCTTGGTTCTAAAGTAGCGGACGATAAGGAGATGATTCTTCAGGCGGGGTATCGCTTGGCGGACTCAGCATTCGATCGGTTGCATCTCTGGCATCCTTATACTTCGACTACTCATCCATTGCCTGTTTATAAGGTGGCTAAGGCCAAAGGGTGTACCCTCACCTTGGCGGGTGGCGAAGAGCTGACCGACGGGATGTCTTCTTGGTGGTGTGCGGTGCATGGTTATAACCATCCGGTGCTGAATGCGGCTGCCGAGGAGCAGCTTCACCGAATGGCGCATGTGATGTTTGGCGGGTTGACGCACGATCCGGCCATTGAGCTGGGACGGTTGTTGCGCACCATTCTCCCCGATCCGTTGCAGAAGATCTTCTTTGCCGATTCGGGATCGGTAGCGGTAGAGGTGGCCATGAAGATGGCAATTCAGTATTGGGCTGCTGCGGGGAAAGGGGAGAAAAACAACTTTGCTACGCTCCGATCGGGCTATCACGGTGATACCTGGAATGCGATGTCGGTCTGCGATCCGGTTACGGGCATGCACAGTCTCTTCGGCGCCTCGCTGCCTGTGCGTCATTTCTTGCCTTCACCGCTATCGACCTTTCATGGAGAGTGGCAACCGGAGGATCTTGATCCGTTGCGTAAACTGATTGCCACAGAGGGAGAGACACTTGCTGCACTGATTCTTGAGCCGATCGTGCAAGGGGCGGGTGGCATGCGGTTCTATCACCCCAACTACCTGCGTGAAGCGGCACGGCTTTGCCGAGAGAACGATATTCTGCTGATTGCTGATGAGATTGCTACGGGATTCGGGCGGACAGGGCGACTCTTTGCGTGTGAGTATGCCGATGTGGTACCCGATATCCTCTGTATTGGGAAGGCATTGACTGGTGGTTATCTCACGTTATCGGCGGTGGCTGCGACCAATCAAGTAGCAGATAGAATATCCAACCATGCTCCAGGGGTCTTTATGCATGGTCCTACGTTTATGGGCAATCCATTGGCTTGTGCAGTGGCGGTGGCTTCGGTACGTTTGTTGTTGTCGGCCAACTGGCAGAAGCGGGTGCAGGAGATTGAACAGCAGTTGTCTAGAGAACTAGAACCAGCCAAAGCGTTCCGTCAAGTGGCAGATGTACGGGTCTTGGGAGCTATCGGGGTCGTCGAAACCAAGCAGGCGGTAGATATGGCTTATATGCAACGCCGGTTTGTGGAAGAGGGTGTCTGGGTTCGCCCTTTCGGTCGGCTGGTTTACCTGATGCCTCCTTTTGTGATTACACCTCAGGAGCTGACTAAGCTCACACAAGCACTTCTTAAAATCATACAGGAACTTTAAAATGATGCTATTATGAATCGATTGCAATGGATGGAAAAGGAATTAGAGGCGCTAGCGGTAGAAGGTAACCGGCGTTCTCTGCCAACGGTGATTAATGATGGACAGACTATTTGTGTGGAGGGGCAGCAGCTGGTGAATCTCTCATCCAATGATTACTTGGGACTAGCTAGCGATAAGGCATTGCGTGCCGAATTTCTCTCGACTCTTACTCCCGAAACGTTTCTACCCTCCGCCTCGTCGTCGCGTTTGCTCACGGGCAACTTTCCGGTTTACGAGCAGTTGGAACGCTTGCTAGCCGAACGGTTCGGTGCGGAAAGTGCACTGGTATTCAACAGTGGGTATCATGCCAACGTCGGTATTCTGCCGGCTGTCTGCCATTCTCAGACGGTGGTCTTGGCCGATAAGTTGGTACATGCTAGCTTGATCGATGGCTTGCGACTCACTTCGGCTAAGACTATCCGATACCGCCACCAGGATCTCGAACAACTAGCGCGGCTGGTGGCACAACATCAGCTTACGGCCGATCGGCTGATTATCGTTACCGAAAGCCTCTTTAGCATGGATGGCGATGAAACTGATCTCAGGGCGTTGGTGGAGCTTAAGAAACGGTACCCCAATGTGTGGCTCTATGTCGACGAGGCGCATGCTGTGGGTGTACGTGGTGTTAACGGATTGGGGTGTGCCGAAGAGCAAGGGTGTCTGGGTGAGATTGATTTCCTAGTGGGAACTTTTGGTAAAGCGTTAGCTTCTGTGGGGGCGTATGTGGTGTGCCGACAAGTGGTACGTGACTACTTAGTCAACAAGATGCGACCGTTGATCTTTACCACTGCCTTGCCACCGGTCAATGTGGCATGGAGTGCTTTCCTTTTTGAACGATTACCTCTGTTCACTGAACGCCGAATGAACCTTCAACGAACCAGTACGCTGTTGCGTGAAGGGCTCCGTTCGGCCCAATATTCCCTCCCGTCGACAAGTCACATCATTCCGTTGGTGTGTGGTGAAAGCCAGCGAGCGGTGGAAAGAGCTGAACAACTCCAGCGACACGGATTCTATGCCCTACCCGTTCGGCCTCCTACGGTTCCGGAAGGCTCTTCGCGCCTTCGTTTCTCGTTGACAGCCCAAGTCACACCTGCCGAGATCACACGTCTAATTCAGATTCTTTCACTCCCTTTAATCTCTTAAATGTATGCAACAAGAGTTTTTAATCAGGCACCATCATCCCTCACTCGTGCTGTTCTTTGCCGGCTGGGGCATGGATAAAGAGCCGTTCCAACCAACGCCAGAGATGGCTGCATCTGCCACTTCAGATGTGCTCATTTGTTACGACTACCGAACACCAGCCTTTGATGTCACACCCTTAGAAGGTTATACTGCGATGACCCTTATCGGTTGGTCGATGGGGGTTTTCATGGCCTCGTACACACTTTCTGATTACCCCGATCTGCCACTGACGAAGCGAATGGCGATAAATGGCACTTGTTGGCCGATAGATGCAGAACGAGGCATTCCACCGACCATCTTTGCCGGTACACTCCAAACACTCAATGAAGCAACTCTACAGAAGTTCAGGCGACGGATGTGTGGGAGTTCAGAGGCGTTTCGTGCTTTCTCTACCCGCGCACCGCACCGCTCGGCCGACGAGCTGAAAGAGGAGCTGCTTGCCATCGAGCAGCTCTATGTGTCGACTGCTTCAATCAGTCACCCCTCGACTAGAAAGCTCGGTGAAAGCACCTCCTTCTCATGGGACGCCGCTCTCATCGGTCTACACGATCTGATTTTTCCACCTGCTCATCAAGCAGCAGCGTGGCAAGCAAGCACCACTCAAACCATTTCCATAGCCGAGGCACATTATACCGATCAACTTCTGTTGCTTTTATATCGCCCCATTGATTCACCGCTTAATCTTTTTGACCTATGAACACCACCTGCATCAATAAGAACTTGATAGCCGAACGCTTTACCAGAGCCATACCAACCTACTCCCGAGAGGCCAGTGTCCAACAACACATTGCTGTGAAGATGACCGCTCTACTTCGTCGGCATAACCCTTTCTTGTCACCCCGAATCATTGAATTCGGGTGTGGTACAGGAATCTATTCCCGACTATTGGCCACCCATATCCGTCCACAAACCCTGTGGTTAAACGACCTTTGTTCAGAGATGGAGAGCTGCTGTGCCGATCTGCTGAATGAGCAGATTCATTTTCTGCCAGGTGATGCCGAACAGATCTGTTGGCCGGAAAAGGCCGACATATTCACCTCTTGTTCCGCTCTCCAATGGTTTGAATCGCCGGAACGCTTCTTCCAACAGTGCAGCGAAAACCTGACAGCGAAAGGTCTATTAGCCTTTACCACCTTTGGCGAAGAGAACCTGTGGCAGATACGTCGCCTCACACACCAAGGATTAGCTTACCAACCGCTTAAACAGCTCATCGAATGGCTATCCGAAGAGTACACCATCCTAGAAGCAAAAGAGGAGCAAATAACTCTGCCTTTTCACTCAGGGGTGGAAGTCCTTCAACACCTTAAACAGACTGGGGTAACGGGCTTGCCAACATCGGATGCACCGATCTGGACCCCCCAACGCTTGCGTACCTTTTGTGCCGATTACCAAGCACTCTATCCCAAGCAATCGGGGCACTTGGGGCTGACATACCACCCTATTTATCTGATTGCACAAAAGAAATCATCTTAATAATCATCATCTTAATTTATTCTCCAAAACATGAAAGAAAAGATTCTATTCGTAAGTGGTATTGACACCGATACCGGAAAGAGCTACGCCACAGGCTATTTGGCCAAACTCTATAATGCAAAAGGACGCCGTACTATTACTCAGAAGTTTATACAGACTGGAAATATCGGCCATTCGGAAGACATCGACCTGCATCGACAATTGATGGGCTGGACACCTACAGCCGAAGATCAGGCTGGGCTAACGATGCCGGAAATCTTCTCCTACCCTTGCTCGCCACACTTGGCGTCGGAGATCGACCAACGGCCCATTGATTTTGAAAAGATAGCCCACGCTACACGCCTCTTATCCGAACGGTATGATACCGTTTTACTCGAAGGCGCCGGTGGGCTGATGGTCCCTTTGACCCGTACCTACCTGACCATCGATTATGTGGCCGATAAACAGTACCCCCTCATCTTCGTTACCTCCGGTAAGTTAGGGAGCATCAATCACACGTTGTTGAGTTTCGAAGCCATCAAACACCGAGGCATCAAGTTGCACACGGTAGTCTATAACCTCTATCCGAAAGTAGCAGATACCACCATCCTAACCGATACCTTGCGGTTTATCTCCGATTACCTGAAACAGCACTTTCCAGAGACACAATTGGTGGTACTTCCCGAACTCCAATTATGACAAGACAGAAACTCTAAAAAAATAGAAATACCGGAAGAACAGGCCACTAACCCCAGGCCTGCTCTCCGGCATTCAGATTCAACAAACTAACAATAAACAAAAATCTCTCTCTAACTTACTAACTTAACTTATTTTCTTTCTATTTTTCGATGAACAAACTTATTCATTCATTTCCTAATAATCCATTTTCATCCGACTCATAAACGCTACCGTTTTATGAATCTCTTTATACATCACCACATCATCCTTCACGAAAGAGACCTCTTTGCGATACTCCGCTAAGAACTTCTCCAAGATAGGCGATGTTTTCAACGGGCGTCTGAACTCCAGTCCCTGTGCCCCGTTCATCAGCTCGATAGCCAAGATATGCTCCAAGTTGAACATAATCTTAAAAAGCTTCGTTGCCGCATTAGCCCCCATGCTCACATGATCCTCCTGCCCGTTGGACGACACAATCGAATCACTTGCAGCCGAGTAACAATACATCTTATTCTGACTCACCATCGAAGCCGCCGCATACTGCGGGATCATAAAGCCCGAGTTCAGTCCCGGGTTTGCAACCAAGAACTCCGGCAAGCCACGCAAGCCCATGATCAACTGCGCCACACGCCGTTCCGAGATGTTGCCAATCTCTGCCAATGCAATGGCCAAAAAGTCGTAAGAGATAGCCAACGGCTGTCCGTGGAAGTTGCCCCCCGAAATAATCTTATCCTCAGCTGGAAAAATCGTTGGGTTATCCGTCACCGAGTTAATCTCCGTGAGCAACACCGACGAGACATACCGGATCGCATCCTTTGTAGCCCCGTGCACTTGTGGAATACAACGGAACGAATACGGGTCCTGCACATGCTGTTTCGGGCGTTGAATCAACTCGCTGCCAGCCAATAACTTCCGAAACGCATCACCCGTTTCAATCTGCCCCTTATGCGGTCTGATCTGTTGGATACAATCCTCAAACGGATCCATACGTCCATCGAACGCTTCGAGTGAAATAGCCGCAATCAAGTCGGCCCGTTTCATCAACCGTTGTGCCTTCAAGAGCGCAAACACCCCGTTGGCACTCATAAACTGCGTTCCATTCAGCAAAGCCAATCCCTCTTTACTCATCAACTTAACCGGTGCCCATCCAAACTCATCCAAGACACTGATAGCCTCCCGTTTCTGTCCCTTATAATTCACATCCCCCACACCGATGAGCGGTAAGAAGAGATTCGCCAAAGGCGCCAAATCGCCTGAAGCCCCCAACGACCCCCGATCATACACGATCGGCAAAACATCATTATTAAAGAAATCCAAGATACGCTGTACCGTGATAACCTGCACCCCACTGTGACCGAGCGACAATGCGTGCGCTTTAAACAGCAACATCAACTTAATGATTACCGGGCGTAACTCATCCCCCACGCTACACGCATGACTCTTAATCAGATTCTCCTGAAGCGTTCCCAGCTCATCCGGCGAGATATTCTTCGAGCAGAGCGATCCGAACCCCGTGGTAATACCATACAAAGGCACCTTCGATTCCGCCGTCTTCTTATCCAGATAATCCCGGCACAGCTGAATACGCTCCACCGCCTCCGGAGCCAACTCCAGTTTCATATTCTCATCAATGATCCGTTCGACAATATCGAACGTCAGTTCACCCGAACCGACCTGATACACATTCCTCCTCATACCCGTAAATCTTGATTCACCACATCCAGTAACTCCTTTTCCAAGCGTAGTGCCTTCTCTTCCAGTGCATCCGCTTCGGCCTGCAACCCCTTAGCAAACTCCACATCCGTGAGTCCCCCCAGGTTAATCCGCACATTCAGTAACGCCCCTAGCGTAGCCGAGCGCATCGCCATCATAGCCACCGTAGCATCCGTCACCGCATTCTGATTACCCAGACGCGCCACATCACCAATCACCGGCATTAACTCCACCGCCTTTCTAGCCACCTCCATCGGCACCAAAGCCGCATACTTCGTAGCCTCCTGAATCGCCTCCCGTCGGGCCGCCTTCTCTTCCGAAGTCTCTTTAGGCAATTTAAAACACGCAAACACCTTGTTGTATGCCTCCGAATCCTTATCCACCAACACGACAAACTCCTCCATCGCCTTCGATGTGACCGTCAGTACATGCTTCATCACCTCCTCACTCAACTCATAATTCTTCTTACCGATAGTCAGGCGTGCCACCATAGCCGCCAAAGCCGAAGCCACAGCCCCATTCAAAGCTGCCACACTCCCTCCACCGGGAACAGGATCACTTCCTGCCACTTTATTTAAAAACTCTTTAACTGTCAACTCTACTAACATGGTATTTTTCTTTTTATAAGGTTAAAATCAGTCAACGGGAAACAACACCCCCCGTTTAATCGTTGTCTTCACACAATTCATGCCCACATAATAAGGCAAAATATGATAATCGGCCGATTGGAGCAGTGCGAAATCGCCCTGTTTCCCCACCTCGATACTACCGATACGGTCCGCCAGCCCTACAGCCGCCGCCCCATTCAGCGTTAGCGCTGTGATAGCCTCCTCCACACTTAATTTCATATAAATACACGCCAGAGCCAAGGTGAGCGGAATAGAACCAGAGAAACAACTGCCCGGATTTAAATCCGTAGCCAATGCCACCGCACAGCCTGCATCAATCATCTCCCGTCCGCGGGCATAAGGCTCCTTCAAGGCAAACGCCGTCAGTGGCAATAAAGTAGCCACCACCCCCGCTTCCGCCATAGCTCGAATCCCTTGATCCGAAGCCTGCAACAGATGATCGGCCGATAACGCTCCCAGTTCCGCTGCCAGTTCCGCTCCACCGAGCTGAACAATCTCGTCGGCATGCAACTTCAGCTGTAAGCCATGCTTCTGAGCCGCCAATAAAAGTCGGCGCGACTGTTCCACCGAGAAAACCCCCTTCTCGCAAAACACATCACAACACGTAGCCAACTGATGTTCACAAACCAACGGCACCATCTCCTCGATCAAGAAGTCGACATACGCCTCCGTTCGTCCGGCATACTCCACCGGTACAGCGTGCGCCCCCAAGAACGTCGACACAATATCCACCTTCCTATTTGCCTCCGCGTTCAAGTTTTGCATCACCGCCAGCTGTCGCAACTCCGTCTCCCGGTCGAGTCCATAACCACTCTTCCCTTCCACCGTTGTTACCCCCATGCGGTGCATCTTCTCCAAGAACCCCGCAGCCGATGCCCTCAGCTCCTCGGCCGATAAAGCCCGGGTAGCCCTTACCGTGCTGGCGATACCGCCCCCACGTTCCATGATCGACATATAACTCTCACCCTTCAAGCGCCAAGAAAACTCCTCCGCCCGTTGGCCACCAAAGACAAAATGCGTGTGCGAATCGACAAAGCCCGGAAGCAGACAACACCCCTGTGCATCATAATGCCAATAGTCACTGTAAAACCCCTCCCGATTCTCACCCCGGTTAGGTCCCACATACGTAATCACCCCGTCGGTTACCTCCACCGTGCCATCGGTCAAAGTCATCAACTCCCCCATGGCCGAACCCTTGCGAGCCGAATGGCCCATAGGCGTGACGATCTGTGCGTGATAAATTATTAAGTTCTTTCTCATAAGCCAAGCTCTTTACACCACACTACTCCATGATTCGCGATTCAAGCACCTGCTGCATAGAGAAATTCTCCAATCCCAAGTAATACGAAGCCGTATCGATAAGCGCCTCCATCGGTACCAAGCCAATGATCTCACTACCCACAATACTCACCCCATACCGGCGTGCCTCGATGCGCACCAATTCGAACGCCCGATAAAGTGCTGTGCGTGAATAATCCGTCATATTGATAGAAACCTGCGTGATGTGCCGTTCCGTCAGTTCCACGCCCATCGCCTTCACAAAGCGCAACCCCCCGTTGATATAACGGATATTTTTCGCAATCTTGCTAGCGATCTCCAAATCCGCTGTATTCAAGTTGATGTTATACGCCACTAGCGGCATACGCGCCCCGATAGCCACCGAGCCCGCCGTTGCATGCCGTTCCGAAGGACCAAAATCCGGTTGCCATTCCGGCTGTTTAATCTTCTCTGCCATCCCCTCAAACTCCCCTTTGCGTATCGCTGCTAAGTTCTCACGGTGCGGTGCGCTAGCCGACTTCTCATACAAGAACACCGGCAACTGATACCGTTCGGCCACTGCCTGTGAAACCTCCTTAGAGAGCGCCACTGCCTCTTCCATAGAGACATTCTTGATAGGGATAAACGGCACCACATCCACTGCCCCCATACGTGGGTGCTGACCGTGATGCTGATTCAAGTCAATCAGTTCCACAGCAATTCCAATCGCCTCGATCACCGCTTCGCGCAACGCCTCTGGTTCTCCCACCAGCGTCACCACCAACCGGTTATGATCCTCATCGTTACTATAATCCAGTAATTTCACTCCCGCTTTTGCCCGAAACGGTGCTACAATCTGATCTATTTTATTTAAATCACGTCCCTCGCTAAAGTTAGGTACGCACTCTACAATTCTGTTCCAACTCATAGTCTGTTAATTATTTAAAGTTAATTGGTTCTACTGATACATTAAGCGCACACCGTGCACACTCTTTGTCTGTTTTTTAACGCTTCATCTGTTCGACAGCCCGCTTCACCAGCTCCTCGTCCGCCACCACCGGCATGGTGATGTGATACCCCGGTGCATAAGACGCGTTAAACTCCCGACACGTTTCGATAGCATGTTCATTGCGTGCCCACGAGCGACGCGCCACGCCTCCCATGACATCCCACAACATAGCCGATCGCAAGATTCGGTCCACCCGTTCACTGCCATCGCAGACCATGCCGAAGCCCCCGTTTACCGCTTTACCGATACCCACACCGCCCCCGTTGTGCAGAGCCACCAAGCTCATCCCACGGGCACAGTTGCCGGCAAAACACTGCACAGCCATATCCGCCATCACATTACTACCATCCTTGATGTTCGAAGTCTCCCGAAACGGTGAATCCGTCCCACTCACATCATGATGATCACGTCCCAACATAATTGGTCCTACCTCACCACGACGCACCATCTCATTGAAGCGTAAAGCGATGGTCATTCGTCCCACGGCATCCTGATACAAGATACGCGCTTGCGTACCTACCACCAAGTTATTTTTCTCCGCATCCCGAATCCAGTTATAATTATCCAAGTCCTGTCCACGGCGGTTCACATCGATACACGCCATCGCCGCTTGGTCCGTTTTAATCAAATCCTCCTGTTTTCCGCTTAGACAAACCCAACGGAAAGGGCCGTAACCATAATCGAACAACTCCGGTCCCATGATATCCTCCACGTAGCTTGGCCAGATAAAACCATCTTTCTCATCGAGGCCATTGCGTGAAATCTCCCTCACCCCCGCATCATAAATAGCCTTCATGAACGAGTTGCCATAATCAAAGAAATAAGTGCCGCGTGCTACCAGTTTCTTAATCACCTCGAAGTGCCGTTTAAGCGACTCATCGACCATTTGGCGGAATGTTTGAGGCGACTCGTGCAAGAGCCTTGTCCGTTCCTCGAATGTCAGCCCGACAGGGCAATATCCTCCCTCATAAGCCGCATGACACGACGTCTGATCCGACAACAATTCGACCGACAATCCTTTTTCTTCGGCATACTCCAACAAGTCGACGATGTTTCCATGATAAGCGATAGAGCACGGTTCGCGACGTGTCATCGCATCATCGGCCAGCCTGAAAGCCTCTGCAAGTTCCGCTGTAACGAAATTCACCCAACCTTGTTGGTGACGCGTTTCAATGCGCGAAGCATCCACCTCAGCGATGATAGCCACCGCTCCGGCAATCTCTGCCGCTTTGGGTTGTGCTCCACTCATGCCGCCCAATCCGGACGAGATAAAGAGATGACCCCGTAAATCACCGTCTTGTGGGATACCGAGCTTCATGCGTCCCGCATTCAGCAACGTATTGAACGTGCCATGTACGATTCCTTGCGGGCCGATATACATCCAGCCGCCAGCCGTCATCTGCCCATAGTTGGCCACACCCATTTGAGCAGCGATGTGCCAATCGTGCGAGTTGTCGAACTGTCCGATCATCATCGAATTGGTGATAATCACCCGTGGCGCATCTGCCGACGAATGGAACAAGCCCAACGGGTGTCCCGACTCGATAACCAAGGTCTGCTCTTGAGTCAGCTCTTCCAAATATTTTTTGATCAACCGGTATTGCATCCAATTCTGACACACCTGCCCCGTTTCGCCATACGTCACCAGTTCGTAAGGATAGAGGGCGATGTCGAAGCAAAGGTTGTTGTCTATCATCACCTGAAAAGCCTGTCCTTCCACACAACGCCCTTTATACTGATCGATGGGTTTAGCCTTCAGGTCACCTTCAGGGCGAAACCGATAGCCGTAAATGCGTCCACGGGTTTTCAGCTCCTCGAGAAATTCGGGGATCAACTCTTCATGAAATTCTTGGGGAATATAGCGCAAAGCGTTCTTCAATGCAATAGTGGTCTGACTAGGCGTCAAGGAATAACCTCTATCCGGAGCTCGCCTGATTCCCTCTGCAAATGGAGGGTACGACGGCAAAGTGTCAATGGTTGTGATCGTCATAATAAATAGATTTTGGTTACATTAAGTCAGGGTTGCCCTCACTTTTACCCCCGAAAGATACAGCGAAAGATTGAAAACACCAAAAAAAACGCTTAATTTTATCAAAAAGTAATTTAAAACATGTTTTAAATAGCTCCAAGCAACGGGCTGACTTCTCGATGTGGCCTATCAAAAAGAAACCTTTGTATGCTATAAGGATCCTTTCATGCGTAGCCAAATGCTAGAGACACCCGGTGGCGGTGAAATCTTTCTCCTCGGTGGTAGGTTTACTCGGTGTCGATGGTGAGAAAGTCTACAGGGTGCCTCACCCTGAAAAAAACGGAGCGGTCTGTTGAGTGAAACTGACCGCTCCGTTGAGTAAAAAGGAGCGGTCCGTTTGGTTGAACGGAGCGGTCCGTTTTCGGAGAAGAATCCAGCCCAATGTTAAATCAGAAACGAGGTTGCAGATACTTCGTCTGCCACCGATCTGCAACGCCATCGACCAAAACGGCACGTAGTCGATTCAACAGGGGTAACCCGTACTCCCTTTAGAACGTAATGTACAGTTTCGCCATCACCTCTCTAGGACGAAAGTAATTCAGAGTCGTTTGTTCGCTCACCGATGAATAGACGGTTTGAGAGAACGTTTTTTTATTCAGTATATTATTCATGCTCAGTTCTATTTCCACTTTCTTAAAGAGGTAAGACGTGGCAGCATCCATAAAGTAAATAGAAGAAGAGATGGGTTTACGGCTCACCATCCACAAATGATTCCACTTCATTTTCCAATGATCGTTTGGAAAAGCGTTTAAACTCAAACTCGTCCGATAAGACTCCGATGAATACCCCTTCATGATCGAACTCTTCAAAGTCGACCGAGCATAGTTTTGGCTTCCTTCGAAACTGAAATATTTGCAAGGCTGCAACGCCAAATTAAGATTCATCCATCCATTTCTTGAGGTATAAGGAACCAACTGATCGGACAAGATCGTCTTCATCCGATTTTCGTTGTATCCGGCTGTGAATTCAGTGAATAGCTTCCACCAGCCAAAACCTTTTGAAACCTTTGTCCGTAAACTCCAGTTCGTATTACGGTGTTTCTTATCGACTAGTTCTACTGAGGTCAGCACACCTTCAGTCTTTGTGCGGAACATCTTATCTTTCCAAATCGGCGTAAAAGAACCATTCAGTGACCAGAAAAAGCCAACCAACGGTTGAGAAAAGGTAACCCCTAAACTCGAAGATAACAGACGATTGTTGTAAAAGCCGTTTCCGCTAAAAGCGTTGCGGTAGTTCCGAAAGACATAGCCGGAAAACAGTTCATTGATCGTTGGGACCATATATTGGTAATTGATGGCGGTATGAAAAGCCCACAACGCGCTAGCTTCAAAACGGATACTCAAACGCGGCTCAATAAAAAAACGATTGAACGTCGTGCAACCGCCTATTTGTTCATGATCATTCTGGCTGTATCGGTGATAGCTCGCCGGAAAATAGACCCCAATGTTCCAAGTCTCGTCTTTATACGTCAGTGAAGGCGTGGCGTGCAATTTCGTATCCACCCAACGGAAAGCATTGATAAAACGCTCTTGGGACGTCGGGAATAGCCGTTGCTCTTTCTCTAAGAATAGATCAGTGGCCAACTGTTGGTTGGTATAATCCACTCCCGCTTTGAGGTTCACATAGAATCCTGCGACCTTCAGTTGCGACTGAACAAAGTTTCCGGAACCAAAGGTTCTGAGAAAGACCTCTTGAGAAAAGCCTTCATAAGACTGTCCGCCATTCAGCAAATCGGCATACAACCCCGGAGTCACCGTTAAACGCTGTGGCATTTCCCGATAAGAATTGGTGGAATAAAACTTCAGAATATGTTTATCGTTATACGTTTTAATCAACTGGAAATAATTGATCAGCTCTTTCGCCCGAATCTGTTGTGCACTGTTTATTGGAGAACCATTGGTCTGAAAAAGGCCGGCGCCTCTGTCACGGTCGAAATTACTTACCAGACGATTACGGATATAATTCTCGGCATCGTTTTTTAGAAACTCCAGTTCAAGTCCGTATTGATCACTCTTTCCCGACAACTCTTTCTGCTCTCCGATACGAACTGTACCTTCTGGATAGAAATAGGAAGAAGAAGTACTCTCCTCCATCTGACGATCAACATGCAGAAAGGTCAGCTGGCTCCTTAAAGTGGTCACCTTATTGAACTTATAAAGATGATTGAAGGCCAATAGATGGCTCTTATTATCCAAATAACGCGATTGATCAATTTTGGGAACAGATAGGTTGATACGATCGATCAAAGGATAATCGGAGATCTCACCCAACTCTTGATTAAAAGTCTGCACAGATATTTCCTGACTCACATCAACACCGTTATTGTTCGTTTTATAAAGCGTCAGATTTTGTTGTTTGCGCCCCAAAAGCATACCTAAGATTCTAGCATCCCATAGCATCTCCTTCTTTGCGGAATAGCCTACTCCCAGATCAGCACATCCCGACAGCGTGTACCGCACATCATCTTCCAGCACCAGATTTAAAGCGGCTTGTTCGCTAAATGCTTTTCCACGAATGGCAGCAATCGGTTGATGATTTCGCAGCACTTGTACTTGCTTCACCACCTTACCAGAGAGATTATTCGTTGCTAGCGCATAGCGGTTTCCCATCAGATCCATGCCTTCAATATAAAGCTTGTTGATCGCTTTATCCTCAAAGGTGATCTGACCGGACGAAGAAATAGATAGTCCCGGCATTTTACGAATCACATCAGCGATCGATCGGTCTTGCTTCATCCTAAACCCAGCGACCGAATAGGTGAGGGTATCTTTATTTGCCTGGATTCTTTCAGAGACAATCTTCACCTCTTTGATCTCATACGTCTTGCCGACTAAGCGGTAGACCTGATCAGTTTTAACCTCTCCCCATGGGATCAGTTTCGATGCGTACCCTATGCAGGAAATAGAGATAAAAGCCCCTTCAGGTTTTGTGGCTAAGGTAAAAGTGCCTTTGGTATCAGAAATGGCAAATGACACAATTGCCCGATTGTCCTTTAACAAGGATATCGAGGCGCCATCAATCCCCTTCCCAGTCTTGTCGTCAACCAAGGTTCCTCTAACTGTTTGCTGGGCAAAAGCTGTCCAGCTACAGCATAAGATGATTAATACAAGTATCAGATGCTTCATCCATTCTTCTTTCGAGTTATTCATCCATCAATATCGCCCTTTTAGGTTTATAGACCAACGGTTTACCATCAGGTCCCCAGCCTTTAGACTCTCCCATTCCCATATCTTTCATCAATCCTCTAGGATCTTTTGCTTTTTTGATGTAAAGTTGATTGAGTTGCTTGCGACTACAAGAGATATATTTCTTGTTCTGAAATATAATGGGTTGATTCTTTCCTTTTTCAATTTGAATACATTTAAAATTAAAGTACCCTTTATCATCAGTCGCTTGTAGGATTAAGCCGGGTAAACCATATAGCTTCCATGGACCGTCACTAATGGGAATCTCCGGAGTAAACCAAGCTGTCCAAGTACGTCCACGAAATGAAGTGATTGCCTTTTGACAACGATTTCCTGCAAGCAATGTATCCCCACTAACCATTTGCCATTGCGGAGTTTCCATCGCTTCTTGATAAATATAGTTTTTAATCAAGTCATCAGTAAAAGTAAGCTTTCCTTTCTGAGGATAATTCTTAAATACGATATAATAACTGTAACTTCGGGGATAAAGAATTTTACTATAAGCATTCATGACATCCTGAAGCTGCCCCCCTTTTTTTATTACACTATCTCTTACTTCTTGATAACGCCCTTCCCATAAGCTATAAAAACGAGAGACAGTATGACCAATATCTAAAATACGCTCATCTTGCCTAGGTTTTTTAGATTCCTCGGTTTTTCTAAAACTTGTGGCATAATGAATCCGCCACTTAACGGTGTCTATGGTTTGTGCTACTGCAATATTCACGAGATGAGCCATCACAATCAGGATCATCCATTTGGTTTTATCTTTCACCCTATTTTTGGTTTAAAGTTTGTCAGATACAAGAGTTCAATCTTTTACTCTTTATTCAAGTTTCGCAAGTTAATGAGATATGTTGACATGATGGCATAAAAAAAGGCATAGGAGTTTCTGTATGTTGCAGAAAATGAGTAAATTTAAAG
>RZZX01000064.1 GCA_009929715.1 Bacteroidia bacterium | reverse complement strand
GCAGGTGTGTCGGATGATGGAGGTTAAGACGAATCCCGGCATGACCACGTCATTGGTCTTGCCAGATAGTACGGTGGTTTATCTGAATTCTGAATCGAGCCTGCTCTATCCGTCGGCTTTTACGCAAGGGGCTAGAAACGTCACGCTAAAAGGGGAGGCCTATTTTAAGGTGACCCCCGATGTGAATCGGAAGTTTATCGTGCACACGCTTCATCGGACTAGCATCGAGGTGCACGGAACATCGTTTAATGTGGAGGCTTATGAAAACGAATCGGAAGTGAGCACCACATTGGTAGAAGGGGCAGTGAGCTTTCGGTATGCCGGTGCGGGGAGTGCTTGGAAAAGAGTCGCTATGCGTCCGGGGCAAAAAGTGGTTTATGACTCACAAACCCAACAGACGGCTTTGTATCAAACCTCTTGTTTGTCCGAAGTGTCGTGGAAAGATGGGCAAATAGTCTTTGCCAATACCGGTTTTAAAGAGGCACTTCGCATCTTAGAGAAACGCTTTAATGTGGATTTTGTGGTGAAAGGCTTGCACGAAAAAGAGTACGCTTTTACAGGAACATTTACCACTCAGCGTTTAGAAAGGATCTTGGATTATTTGAAGCTCTCCTCCGGCATCTGTTGGCGATACCTCGATAATGGCGATGTGAAAGCAAGTAAAACCAAAATATTACTTTATAAATAACCCCAAAGAAAGGACACTTATGGAAGACACTTAGAGACACTCTCAAAAAAAAGTATGGAAAGATATTGGCGTATCTCTCCATACCTAAAACAGAAAAATCAGGCGCATACTTGTTTGGCGACAAGTGCCGATTACCTATTTTATAACTTTAAATCCATACAAAATTATGCAAAAAACTATTAGCATCCAACGCTTTCGGATGTTTTATCTGCTTTGGATAACCTTAAAAAAAATTCCATTATTTATGAGGCTATTGGTTGTATTTATGTTTTGTTGTGTTGGACTGGCTAACGCAACAAGGAGTTATGCTCAAACAGCTGTGATTAATCTCAACGTTCGGAATGTCGATGTTGAGGAGGTACTGAAACAAATCGAACATCAGTCTGAGTTTGGTTTTTTTTATAACAACCATCAGATTGACTTAAAACGCAAGGTTTCGGTGCAGGTGAGTAAGGCCGATATTTTGGCGGTTTTGGACGAAGTGTTTAAAGGTACCGATGTGAAATGTACGGTGCTGGATAAGAAAATTGTGTTGTCGGCTATGAAGGGGGGCTCTTCAAAGAGTGCACAGGCTGCTGTCAAGATAACCGGTAAGGTTACCGATATTGGCGGGGAACCGATCATTGGGGCTAGTGTGATGGAGCAAGGCACGACCAACGGTACCATTTCTGATTTGGACGGGAATTTTGTGCTTCACGTGAGCTCGGTCAATGCACAGATTGAGATTACCTATATCGGTTATAAAAAAGAGACGGTGAAGGTGTTGGCTGGTAAGCTCATGGCCATCACTTTGAAAGATGATACGCATACGCTCGATGAGGTCGTGGTGGTCGGATTTGGATCGCAGAAGAAAGCCAATTTGACAGGTGCGGTGGCTTCGGTGAAGATGGATGAGGTGATTGGCAATCGGCCTATATTAAATGCAGCCGATGCGTTGCAAGGTAACGTGCCGGGACTGATGGTCTCTAGTGGCGGTAATGATCCGGGTAAAGGGAAGGCGTTCCAAATTCGCGGAGCCTATTCGGTGGGTATAAAGAATAGCGATGGGAGTTACGGTAATGCTATCCGTCCGTTGGTTTTGATTGATAATGTGGAAGGGGATATCGATATGATTAACCCCGAGGATATTGAAACAATTACGGTTTTGAAGGATGCTGCTTCGGCTGCTATTTATGGCGCAAGGGCTGCCGGTGGGGTCATTTTGGTTACCACGAAACGTCCGAAAGGGAACACCCGCTTTCAGTTGAATTACAACAATAATTTTGGTTTTGGAAATGCGGTGAATCTGCCTAAGCAAGCGGCATTGGCCGATTATTTGAAGGCTTATTCCGATGCTGCCGGTGATCAGTTTTGGTCTATGGGTTCGCCAAGTGTGAGTAAGTGGATGGGGTATCTGGAAGAGTATAAAAAAGACCCGTCAAAATTTCAGGTGGTGGGCGATGGGATTTTTAAAGATGCCGATGGCGCCGTCTATTATTTAAATGAGAAGGACTTGGTGAAGAATATGCTGACGAATAGTTTTCAGATGACACATAACATGTCCGCTTCGGGTGGTACTGATAAATTGCGTTACCGGTTGTCCGGTGGATTTGTCTCGAACGATGGCGTGCTGGTGACTGACAAGGATAAATATACTCGTTTGAATTTCAGTTCGTTTATCTCGGCCGATATCACGGAGTGGTTTACTCAGGAGGCAACCATGAGTTATGGACATAGCAAGAAAGAACTTCCGGCCTCTACGCTTGGTGCCATCTATTCAACTCGTCTAGCATCGTTCTACCCGGAAGGAGTTATCCCGACGGAGATTTCAAGTGCTTCTAAAGATTTACCTTCTTTTACCGGACGAAATCAGATCTCATGGTCTAATACGTCGAAAGACTTGAATGCTAATCCCCGTATTTTCTTAAAATCGATCTTGAAACCGATCAAGAATTTGGAGGTTGCTTTTGAATATACGTTCGATAAGAATTTGTATGATTATCATTGGTATACCGGGAAGTCTCCATATACCACTATTCAGGGCGGAGAGAACTCTACGCCTACCGATGATTATTTAAGAAAGTATAAGAGTTACACCGATTATAATGCGTTTAATATTTATGGAAATTACAACTTGAAGCTAGGGAATCACAAGGTTAAGCTGATGGCTGGATTTAACCAAGAGTCTAGTTATACCGAATCGTTGGATGCTTATTCGTATGGTCAGGCGGTTATTGAGGTGCCGGCTATGGCTTCGGGAACATCTACTATTAAGGTGTCCGATGGTTATAATGAATATGCCGTTCGCGGTGGCTTTTTCCGGGCTAATTACACCTATTTGGATAAGTATCTTTTAGAAGTCAATGGGCGTTATGATGGTTCTTCTAAATTTCCGAAGAGCTCTCGTTTCGGCTTTTTCCCTTCTGTGTCTGCCGGTTGGCAAGTGGCTCAGGAAAAATTCATGGCGTTTAGCCGCAAGTGGCTTGATGGCTTCAAACTTCGGGCATCTTACGGAATGATTGGTAATCAAAATATTCCGACTTATTCTTTTATCCCGACCATGAGCATCAACAATAAGTATAATAAATGGTTGGTTAACGGCGATTATGTGACGGCTATTGCTACTATCCCTCAACTGGTGAGTACCAATTTTACTTGGGAAAAGGTGGGTACTGTCGATTTTGGTCTGGATCTGACTTTGCTTAATAATAGGCTGAATGGAACGTTCGACTGGTATCAACGTGATACAAAAGGTATGTTGGCTCCGGGTATGCAAGCTCCGGAAGTGATTGGTACCGATGCCCCTTATCAGAATACAGCCGATATGCGAACTAGAGGCTGGGAGTTGAGCTTGAATTGGCGCGATAAGATTGGTAAGGTGGGCTATCGGGTAGGCTTTAACATCTCTGATAGCCGGTCTGAGATTACAAAGTATGATGATAATTCTTCGAAGATTCTGACATCAGGTAATAACACGTTGTTTTACGAAGGTAAGAAACTAGGTGAAATCTGGGGGTATATGGCCGACGATTTTTATACGGTAGATGATTTTGAAAGTACATCGACTTGGATTCTGAAAGAAGGGGTGACTAAGCTGGATGGGTATAATCCTCGGCCGGGCGACTTGAAGTTTAAAAATCTAAGGGATGATGAAAAAGGAACGAATTTAATTTCGTCGGGCAATAATACGGTAGATAATCCAGGCGACCGCCGGGTGATAGGAAATTCTACGCCTCGTTATCTATACGGTATCAATCTAGGAGCTAGTTATGGCGGTTTCGACCTAAGTGTCTTCATGCAGGGAACAGGTAAGCGTGACGCTTGGCTGGCCAATAATTTAGTCTTCCCTCTCTATTCGGATTTTAAATTTGTTCCGCTTTATGAAGGATTAAATGATTATTGGAAACCGGTTGATGCCAAGAATGGGGATTATACAGCCCTGAATGCGAATGCCAAATACCCGCGTATTTATGGCGATTATGGTAATATGGGATCGAATTATAGAACATCCGATCGCTTCTTATCTAATGCTTCTTATTTCCGTATCAAGAATGTGACCTTATCGTACACTGTGCCTAAACAGTGGATGAGTAAATTGATGTTGAAACAGTTGAAAGGATTTGTGAGTGTTGAGAATTTGGCAACGTTCTCTTCTTTGCCTTCGGGGATAGATCCTGAAACTTTAAGTTGGAATTATCCTTCTTATCGCACTGTGTCTTTTGGCTTGAATTTTACCTTATAAACTGGATTGAATATGAAAAATATATCTATTTATTGGCTGTTTGCAGCTCTTTTTTTGATCAGTTGTAATGACGGTTTTCTTGATAAATCGCCCATCGAAAAGCCGACCGAAGGGAATGCTTTAGTCTCTTATAATAATTTCAAAGCGTTTATGTGGCCGTGTTATGAGATGCTTTCTGATAAAACGATTGCAACCTCTTTTACGAACAACGGACAGGATTCTCATTACCGGGGAGATATGAAGGCTGGTTATTTGGAATCGAAAGGGGTGAGTGGGTTTAACTCTTACGCTTTTCAGACGATAAGCAGTGTGGCTAGTGGCAACGGTTGGGATTTTTCGTCGTATATCCGACGGATTAATATCATGCTTTCGCGCGTCAATGAGTCGACCATGAGTGAGGTAGAGAAAGAGCATTGGACTTCTGTGGGGTATTTCTTTCATGCGTATTGGTACATGGAGTTGATCGATCGTTTTGGAGATGTCCCTTGGGTCGATAAGGTACTCAATGAATCATCGCCAGAGGCTTATGGCAAACGTGAACCGCGTAAGGTGGTTGCCGATAAAGTTTTGGAACGCTTGAAATGGGCTGAGGTGCACATCGGCGATTTTACGAAGAGGAATGGTGCAAATACGATCACTCAGAATTGTATTCGGGCAGCTATCTCGCGTTTTACGCTTCGCGAAGGAACTTGGCGTAAGTATCATGACTTGGGTGATTATGAGGCGTATTTCACAGAATGTACACGGGCTTCGGCTTTGCTAATGAGTGCTTATCCTGTTTTGTATCAAGGAGTAGACGGTCAGCCGGCTGCCGGATATGGAGAGATGTGGACCACCGATGACTTAAGTAAGGTGCCGGGGATTATCTTGTATAAGGAGTATGTACCGACTATCAATCCTCACGGGGGTAGTTATTATGAGCATACGTCTGCTCATAATGTGGAGATGAATCAAGCTACGGTCGATTTATATTTGATGAAAAATGGGAAGCCTATTTTGAATGGCGCTTCTGGGTATCATGGTGATAAAACGATGTATGCTACGTTTAGAGACCGTGATCCGCGTTTGTATCACGTGGTGATGCCTCCTTATAAAGTAAAAGCAGGAAAGGGACCGGAGGGGTATCGGACTTGGTCGTATACAGCCAATCCAGCCGATCGGGAGTATATTGATATTATGAAACCGAATGAATCGTGTGCTAATCCGGGTATTGGCATGAAGCGTTTGCCGGGACAGAACTGGTCGGCTTCTTTAGTTCCGGAGATTCCGCGTTTGGGTACGGGTGCTTTTGTGACTTGTCGGTCGGGATATTATGTTTGGAAGAATTGGGACAATTGGGAGGAGAGTTTTAATAATGGGTTATTGAATACAGCCGATAAACCGATCTTTAAGATTGAGGAGGTGCTGCTGAATCAAGCGGAAGCTCTTTTTGAATTAGGTCAGTTTACTCAGGAGGCAGCTGATCAAACGATTAATAAGTTGCGCGATAGAGCCGGAATAGCCAGACTCGTTGTCGCTGATGTGGATGCGAACTTTGATCCGAAAAGGGGGAAGTATTATCCGATAGGCAGTACGGAGGGTGTTGTGGTAGACCCTTTACTTTGGGAGATTCGTCGGGAGCGTATCATCGAACTGATGGGCGAAGGGTTTGGCTTCTATGACGTGCGTCGTTGGCGTATGGCTCCGCAGTTTATCAACCAAACAGCCAAAGGACTTTGGATGCCGAAGAGTGCTTTGCCGGCAGGTTATACGTTATTGAATGAGGCTACCGGGGTGTCCGATGGAACTACTGGAAGCATGACCGAAGGGTATGTCTTTTTATTCAACTCTCCGTTGGTTGAAAAGAAGGGGTGGCTGGATAAGTATTACTTGTATCAGGTGCCTACGACCGAACGTCTTTTAAATCCGGAGTTGACACAAAACCCGGGGTGGGACTAATAATCGGACGATTAGTTGTTTTATCACAAGGGTTTAATTTAATTTGTAACATAAACATTCTAACTATTTTTTAGCATCATGAATCGTGAATTAATACTTGGTAGCGCACTCCTTTGTAGCTTTGTTGGCTTGCAGAGTGTGCAGGCACAAAAGCAGAACAGAGAGAACAGACAGAAGACAACTCGACCGAATGTGGTTTTTATCTTGGCCGATGATTTGGGGTATGGCGACTTGAGTTGCTATGGGCAAGAGAAGTTCCTAACTCCCCATATCGATCAGTTGGCACAAGAAGGAGTGCGTTTTACCCAGTGTTATTCGGGCACGACTGTTAGTGCCCCTTCACGATCGTGCTTGCTCACTGGAACACATAGCGGGCATTCGCCTATCCGAGGAAATATGGAGCTGCAACCGGAAGGGCAGTTCCCTTTCCCGGAAGGGACACAAACCATCTTTCAGGATTTTAAGCAAGCAGGTTATCGTACTGGCGTGTTTGGAAAGTGGGGATTGGGCTTTGTTGGGACCTCCGGCGATCCAAACCGTGTGGGGGTCGACTCGTTTTATGGGTATAATTGTCAGCTTTTGGCGCATAGTTATTACCCCGATCATTTGTGGGAGAATGGCCAGCGGATAGAGCTTCGCGATAATGTGCTGGAGGTGCAGTATGGCAAGGGAACCTATTCGCAGGATTTGATTCACCAAAAGGCGTTGGATTTTCTGGATCAGGCACCGCAGGGCGAACCGTTCTTCTTGTGGTATCCCACGGTTATTCCACACGCCGAACTGATTGTGCCGGAGGATAGCATCATCAAGCATTTCAGAGGTTTATATCCCGAGACGCCTTATAAAGGGGTGGAACCGGGTAGCCCGGGCTTCCGAAAAGGAGGATATTGTTCGCAGTTCTATCCACGCGCTACTTTTGCAGCAATGGTTACCAGACTGGATAGGTATGTGGGACAGATCGTGCAGAAGCTAAAAGCGATGGGGGTGTATGAGAATACAATCCTCATTTTCTCTAGTGATAACGGCCCACATCGGGAGGGAGGTGCCGATCCTGATTTCTTTAATAGCAACGGCCCGTGGCGTGGGTATAAGAGGGATTTGTACGAGGGTGGCATCCGGGTGCCGATGATTGTGTCGTGGCCCAAGCAAGTCATGGCTGGCTGGCAGACCGATATGGTTTGCTCGTTCTGGGATTTAATGCCCACTTTTCGCGACGTCTTGCATCTGAATTTTAATAGAAAGCAGATGGATGGGGTGAGCTTATTGCCTTTGTTGCAGAATAAAAAGGGGCAGGCGCACCATGAGTTTCTCTATTTTGAGTTTCAGGAGCTGAATGGGCGACAGGCTGTTCGGCAGGGACCTTGGAAATTGTTGCACCTGAATATTCGGGGAAAGAAGCCTTCTTATGAGCTTTATAATCTGGAGGCCGATCCGTCTGAACGGCACAATCTTTTGGAGCAGTACCCCAACAAGGTGCGTGAGCTGAAGGCGCTGATGGAGGGGGCTCGCACGGAGAATGTGAACTTCCCGTTGTTGAATGAATAATGTAGGGGCTGTTTTATTCAGACTCTTAATAGAAATTATAAACGACCTAAAGAATGAGATCTTATTGTTTATTGGCTTTTCTTGCTCCGGCAACGTATTTGATAGGGGCAACAGGAGTGAAACCTGTGAAAAATAAATCGGCTGTCAATGATCGGAAGTTGCCGAATGTGGTGTTTATTTATGCCGATGATTTGGGCTACGGCGATTTGGAGTGTTATGGTGCTAAGCATGTGCGAACGCCTCATGTTAATAAGCTTGCTGCTGAAGGGGTGCGGCTGACTAATGCGCATGCTACAGCGGCTACAAGTACGCCTTCACGATACTCGTTGCTGACTGGTGAGTATGCTTGGCGCCGACCGGGAACGGATGTGGCGGTGGGTGATGCGGGGATGATTATCCGCCCGGAGCGTTATACCATGGCCGATCTGTTTAAGCATGCAGGTTATGCTACCGCAGCTATCGGCAAGTGGCATTTGGGATTGGGCGATAAGACTGGCGAACAGGATTGGAATGCGCCATTGTCTTCGGCTTTGGGGGATATCGGTTTTGATTATTCGTATATCATGGCTGCTACCGCCGATAGGGTGCCGTGTGTCTTTATAGAGAATGGGAAGGTGGCCAATTATGAGGCGACTGCTCCGATTGAGGTGAGCTATCGCCAACCGTTTGAGGGGGAGCCGTTGGGCAAGGATCATCCGGAACTGCTTTACAACTTGAAATCGAGTCATGGGCATGACATGGCTATCGTGAATGGCATCGGTCGTATTGGTTACATGAAAGGAGGAGGAAAGGCGTTGTGGAAAGATGAGGATTTAGCCGATTCTATTACTGCTCACGCCATTGAGTTTATCCAATCGAATAAGGATCGCCCGTTTTTTATCTATTTCGCTACGAATGATGTGCATGTGCCGCGTTTTCCGCATCCCCGGTTTAGAGGAAAGAGTGGCATGGGGCTGCGTGGCGATGCGATCGTACAGTTCGACTGGAGTGTAGGTGAGATCATGAAGACGCTGGAGGCGTTGGGGCTGTCGGACAATACGTTGGTTATTTTATCGAGTGATAATGGACCGGTAGTCGACGATGGGTATGCCGATCAGGCTGAAGAACTGTTGGGTGGTCATTCGCCAGCCGGACCGCTACGTGGACATAAATACAGTGCTTTTGAAGGCGGAACCCGTGTACCAGCTATTGTGCGTTGGCCCAAAGAGGTTGCTCAAGGAAAGGTGTCCGAGGCTTTGGTCTCTCAAATAGACTGGTTCGCCTCTATGGCGGCATTGGTGGGTGGTAAGCTGCCTAAGGGGGCTGCACCCGATAGTTTTAACTACTTGTCGTCTTGGCTTGGAAAGCCGGTAGATCGTCCGTGGGTGGTGGAGCAAGCTGCTAACCACACCTTGTCGGTCAGAACAGCAGAGTGGAAGTATATTGAACCGAACGATGGACCGAGGATGATTACTTGGGGACCAAAGATTGAAACAGGCAATTTATCCACACCGCAGCTTTATCGGCTCAAAGGGGCAGTCTATGAACAAGAGAATGTGGCCTCTTCGGAGACTAAAAAACTTTTTGAACTCCAGTCTATCTTGAGACGAGTTAAAGCGGGATTTCTGAAACCATAGAGCACTCGTTTAGGTTTTAAAAAGATAAGCTGCCCCGGTTCTCTCTGTTCAGAGAATCGGGGTAGTTTGTTTTTGCTGAGGCGTTTTTTTCGTTCTGTCTTTGGTCAAAAGAGCTGTAGCGATTCGTTATTCCAGAGACTTAGCGCAATGTAAGCACATGCTTCTGCGTCGGCCAAGGCATGATGATGGTGGTTCATCGGGAAGCCACAGCGTTGGGCTACGGTATGTAGCTGGTGGTTAGGGAGTGATTTTCCAAACACCTGACGTGCTGCTCGGTAAGTACAGTAGAAGGTATAGTCAGGGTATGGTAGATCGAATAGGGCGTGTACGGCACGCAGGCATCCTTCATCGAACGGACTGTTGTGTGCTACCAGAGGAAGGCCGGTTAGGCGTGGAGCAATTTCCGACCAAACATCAGGAAATTCGTATGCCCCATTGGTCTCTTTTTGCGTGAGTCCATGTACGGCTGTGTTCCATCGGGTATAAAAATTGGGACGCGGACGGATGAGGCGATAGAACTTCTCTTGAATGACGCCGTTGCGTACAATCACCACTCCAATGCTACAGACACTGGTACGTTGTTGATTGGCTGTCTCAAAATCGATGGCTGCAAAGTCTTTCATATCTGTTTAACTTGATCTTTCGATGACTAAAATGTGTTATTGATAATAGCCTTGTAAGTTCATTTCGTGTGCTTGCAACAAGGCATATTTGGATTTATCCAGCGGATAATCCCAACATCCCATTTGGTGGAATAATTCTCCGCCAAACCCTTTTTTGAATTTGTATAGCCCATACATGGGGTGTGAAGGGTCGGGGCGTGGTGCCACACCGAATAGGTCGTATTCGGTACAGCCATTGGCTTTGGCTAGCTGCATGGCTTTCCATTGCAAAGCATAAGTGGGCATGGCATTGCGTCCTTCCGAGGAGGAGGCTCCATATAGATAGGTGGCGCGGTGACTCGACAAGAGTAGGAACATGGCAGCTAAAGGTTCGTTGTCTAAATAAGCGATCAATAGTTTGACCTTAACCTCTTCTTGTGATTCGTCCATTTTCGATAAGAATACTGATTTGAAGCAATCGATGTCATTGATGTAGAGGTGATTGCGTGTGGCAGTATCGGAATAGAGCTTATACCAGATGTTTAAATCATCTGAAGCCGCCACTTTGACTTCTACACCTTTGCGCAGAGCTAAGCCGATGTTATAGCGCGTCTTAGGTTTCATTTGATTTAAAATGGCTTTCTCCTCTTTACACAGGTCAATGATAATGGTGTTGGTGGGCAAGACATTCTGGTTGGACCGCTTTAAATTCCATTCGGTTGTACCGAAGTTGAAACGGAACTCTTGGATGCGAGGCTCGGGTTCTCCTTTCCAGATGCCATTCTCATCGAAATCTTCTTCTTTACTCCAGTGTGATTCCCAGTTTAAATCGTATCGAAGTGTGATGCAGTTTTTGGGGAGGTAGGAGCGCAGAGATTCCGACAGCTCTTCGAGAAAGCGTCCCTGATTCTCTTCCGAAGGTTCTATCTCCGGTCCGTAAGGGAGGTATGCAATGTAATCTTCTCTATTAAGGTATTGAAAGAAAAGTAGCATATCGGTATTGGTATAGGAATATCCGCCTACATGACTATAGAGCTCGCTGTTGCGTACTTTTATTTCGAAAGCATCGGAGTCTATGCCTTGTCGTTGTTTGACTCTAGACCAAAAGGCGGTCTGCTGGATGATGGGTGTGGTATATACGTCCATCACCTCTTTAGGATTTACTTCTAATGTCATATTCTGTGTGTGTAGTGTGTTATAATCGGACTTTTTTTTCTTCTTCTTTGATCCACCAATCGATCATCTTTCTGGATAAGCTGATGTTGCGAGGCAACTCTGGTAAATGATCTTTGGTGTAGAAGTCGCCGGAACTTAATTCCTCTTCTTGTAAGGTGATTTCGCCTTTCACATAATCGGCTGTAAACCCAATCATGATGTTGTTTGGGAAAGGCCATGGCTGACTGCCGAAATAGGTGATGTTTCCAATCTCGAGGCCAGTCTCTTCTAGAACTTCGCGCTTGACGCACTCTTCCAAAGATTCGCCGGTTTCGAGAAAACCGGCAACCAAGCTTTTAAATGGTTTCTTGAAGTTGTGTGCATGAACCAATAAGATGCTCTCTTTTTTACGGATCAGTACTAAGACAGCAGCCGATACGGTAGGGTACATCTCATGCTTGCAGTTGGGACAACGCTTCATGATGTCGGTGAACTGCTCCATAGGTGTACCACATGCCGGACAAAAACGGCTGGTGCGGTGCCAATAGAGTATTTCAGAGGCTTTACCAGCCATCTGGAATTGTTCCGGTTGGAGGTCGGCATGTGATTCTCGCAGATCCTTCATCAGGTAGTCAGTGGTCTCTTCCAACGCTTCGGTTAGGGAGAGCGCGTAACAAATGGTTTCGCCCCACTTACCTACGGTATAGCGCAAATGGGTTTCATGGATAAATGGTGGTTGGCTACCGGAAGGAATGGAGAGCTTTCCCATTCTTTTTTCTAAGACTATTTGATTATTAAAAAAGATGAACCATAAGGCTGATTCATCTTGATTTTGTGTGTGCATAAATAAACTATTTTATTTTATTCGTTATTGACCGTTTCATTCCTAAACTGAACAGCACTTTTGCCTGTCATGTTTTTAAAGAATCGGCTAAAAGAGGCTTGACTTTCAAAACCTAAAAGATCTCCAATCTCTTTCACACTCTTGGTGCTATAGAGCAACAAGCGTTTGGCTTCGGCCTCTACGCGTTCGTGAATAACTTGCAGAGGTGTTTGCAGTTTACAGGAAGCGAAGATGTTTGTGATGGTTTTGGGCGATTTATGCAGTAAATTAGCATAATCTTGGACCTGTTTTTTCTCCCTGAAATGCTCATCGACTAAGTTAAAATACTGCCTCACAATTTCAAAGCTACGTTCTTTGTCTTGGGTGATGTTTAATGTTTTTCTCGCAATGCGTGTACATCGGATGATAAAGCACTTCAATAAGATGCGAAGCATCTCCTCTTGATGCTTGTCATTGACCGAGAATTCGCCGGTTAAGGCATCGGTTATCTCGTTGAACTGTTTACGGTCGGCTTCATTGAGCATGAACCGAATAATAACCGATGAACCATTAAATAAGAAACCACTACACGAGACCTCGTTGTCATTGCCGTAGATGCAATAAAAATTGCTGTTGAATAAGATTGTGAGATACTCTCCTTCAATCTGTTTGAACTCAAGGTGTTGCAGGTGAGAGAGGGAGATCACTTCGTCTTTCTCTAATTGAATCTCTTGATGACCCAAATCGATGGTAATGCGCCCCTCTTTGACCCAAATGAATTTATATAATCTTTTGAGTTTATGCAGGTCGGTGGCTGTGGCATACGTATCGGTGATGGCCACCACCCCTTTCAGCTTGGAGTAATAGGTCTTAATCATAGGAGTTATTGCATAGCTGAAGCGTCGAACGACAGTGGCAGAAGATCGCCAATGCCTTTCACTTCGTAGATACATTCTTTTCCATAAAGTAAAATTCGGATGGGGCAGTTGTAACGTTTCTCTGTCTCTAGAATCACCTGTCTACAAGCACCGCAGGGTGGGATAGGTACCGTGATAAAATCGGCCTCTGTCCGCGCAGCGATGGCGAGTGTTACGACGGCCTGATCGGGGTATTGTGAGTTGGCGTAGAATAAAGTGGTACGCTCTGCACATAAGCCCGAAGGGTAGGCGGCATTCTCTTGATTGGTGCCGGTTATGACTATCCCATTGGCCAGTAAAGCGGCTGCACCGACCGAGAATTTCGAGTAGGGGGCATAGCTTCGGTTAGTGGCCTCTATGGCGGCTTGTAGCAACTCTTGGTCGGCTGTGTTGAGTTCATTGAGTTGGTAAACACCGATCGTTGCAGTTATTGTTAGGTCTTTCATATTTCTTAAAGAATCTTGTTTTGTTATTAATAATGTGACAAAGTTAGAAAAGAGATTGATAATCCCAATTATTTTTATGAATTTTGTATCTTCATTTACTTTAGATAAGAAATAAAATGCGAAATTACATCTCTCGTCTATTCTTGTTGGTGGTTTTTTTTAGTGGGGCGGTCGCTTCACAGGCACAGCAACGGAATGCGCGTTTTTTAGAATATATAAATAAGTATAGCGATCTGGCTATAGAGCAGATGAAGCTTCATAAGATACCAGCCAGCATAACGTTGGCTCAAGGTTTGCTCGAAAGTGGGGCGGGATATAGTCAGTTGGCTCGTCGGAGTAACAACCATTTTGGTATCAAGTGTGGTGGCCGGTGGGGTGGGCCTTCTGTGAGACACACTGATGATGCGCCTAATGAGTGCTTCCGAGCTTATAAACATCCACGAGAGTCGTATGAGGATCATTCCGATTTTTTGCGTCGAGGGGCGCGTTATGCGTTTTTGTTCGATTTAGACTTGACTGATTATAAAGCATGGGCTAGGGGCTTGAAAAAAGCTGGGTATGCCACTGATCCGTCTTATGCCAACCGGCTGATTACGATTATAGAAGATTATGAGTTGTATAAATACGACCGGAAAGGTGGTGGTAAACGACCGGAAAAGGTTGTTGAGCAAGCGTTGTCTCAGGGTCAGGCACACCAAGTGTATATCGCTAATGACATCGCATATGTCATTGCTCGCAGGGGGGATACGTTCCGTTCTCTGGGTAAAGAGTTCGATCGAAGCTGGAAGAAGTTGGTGAAGTATAATGATTTGCATCGAGATTATACGCTCACTGATGGGGATATTATCTATCTGAAAGGGAAACGTAAGAAAGCAATGGAACCTTATACGGTTTATGTGGTTAAGGATGGCGATTCGATGCACTCTATCTCGCAGAAGTTCGGTATCCGATTGAAGTATTTATATAAGATGAATCGTAAGGATGGTGAGTATATTCCTGAAATAGGTGATAGACTGAGATTGCGTTAATAGACGTTTTTTCTCGTTAAATGCGTCATTACAAAGACATGAAATACCAGCTTTTTATTAAAGCCTATATCTGATTTCGACTTGTCATTTGCGCATTTAATGGGAATCAATGGACCGATGACTATTTCAGGCGAATGGGTTTAAAATAGCGTCTCTTTTTGCTCTTTTTTCGTGTTTTTTGATTTATATTTGCACGTCTATAGAAATAAACACACCCCCTAAAGAAGAGATCATGCGAAAACACTCTTTAATCTATTTATTTGTTTCCTTATTGGTGTTTACCCTAACTGGAGAGAGCTTTGCTAAATCCACGCCATACCGTGTGCTTTTGATCCATTCTTATAATCAGGAGAGTAGTTGGGATAACCAGTTGACGGCTGCCGTGTCAAGTGCTTTTGACCAAGCAGGTGTGAAAGTACGGTTGTCCAATGAATATCTAGACACAGACTGCTGGTTACCTTCTGCTCAGAAAGCTTTGATGAAACGTTTCTGCCAAAGAGGCGAACAGCGTGGGACCGATTTGATTATGGTAACCGGTGAAGAGGCGTTGAATGCTTTACTCACTTGCGATGACTCTTTACCCCAAAAAACGCCGATTATCTTTTTAGGCGTAAAATACCCCAATTGGTCTCTTTTGAAAGGAAAGTCCAATGTTACTGGGGTTGTTTCTGCTGCCTCTTATCTTGATCTATTAGAAAAAGCTCATGCTCTATTTCCTGATCGAAAGGAGGTAGTCTGCCTAGTTAATACCGATTTTCAATCCAGTAAAGACATGGACGCTTTTGGGTATCAATGGACCCTATTTGCTGAAAAACACCCCGACTATCGGTTGAATATATGCAACACAGAGAAAAGGAAAACCGATCATTTGGTCAACATGCTTTGTCGGTATAGAAATGCGGGTCATCGGGTTGTGATTGTCCCCAAATGGTCCTCTTTCTTCTCTTTTTTAGGTAAAAACTCCAAAGCTCCTTTTTTTGTTTGTCAGAGTGAAGCATTGACTAATGGGGTGCTGTGTGCTTATGATGCCGGAATAAATGAAACAGCTTTTTTGGCTGCTCAAAAGGCAGTCAACATCTTTAAAGGCCTTTCACCTCATCTGCTCGGTTTTCAGGGGCCAGCTTCTAAGTTTCATTATGATTATAAGCAATTGGATTTTTTTCATGTAGATGCAGACTGTGTGAATGAGAATGATGTGCTTTTGAATGAACCTTATTGGACTAAGTTCTCTTTAATCTTAATTGCTTTATTTGCATTTGTCATTCTTGCTTTGACCGCTTATATCGTTTGGCTGGTACGCATTAATAGGCGAGAATCAAGGCGACGGATTCACGCTCAAATGCGCTTGTTGGTTCAAAATAGATTAGTTGAGCAGCGGAATGAGTTTGATAAGGTGTTTCATTCCATTCGAGATGGTGTGGTTACGTTCGATTTAGATTTTAAGATTTGTTTTATAAACCGTGCTTTTATCGAGTTGTTGCATTGGACCAAGGCACAAGAAGAGGTGCTCTCAGAACAAGCTGTGTCGAATCTTTTTTTTGAAATCATTCATGAAGACAAAAACATCTTGTCTGATCTTCTCAGAAGCGTGATAGACCGAGCTAAGAATATACCTATTCCGCCACACTCTTTTATGAAGGATTTTTATAGTAACAATTATTTTCCTATTTCGGGAGAAGTTGTTCCCCTTTTCTCACGAGAGAAAATATCGGGTATGGTGCTCTCTGTTAGAAACATCTCTGATGAAGAGGTGCAGAAACGCTTTTTCGATATGGCTGTTGAACAGAATGCAATCTATCCTTGGCAATACAAAGTCTCTATGGACAGTTTCGTTTTCTCACAGCATTTCTTACTTTCTTTAGGTTATACAGCCTCCGATGCGGTGATCTCAAGGACCGATTTATTGCATTACCTTCATCCGGACGATGTGGAAGGGGTTGACCGATTTTTTAAAACGATGGTGTTGGGTGAATGCAATTGCGTCCCTTTGAATTTGCGTTTTATGATGATCAATGGGGGGTATGAGTGGTGGGAGTTTCGTTTCTCCATCATAAAGGGGTTGGCTGCCCACTCTCCTTATAGCATTTTAGGAGTGTGTCAAAATGTACATCGGTATAAGACGACTGAATTGGAATTGCGTCAAGCAAGGGATAAGGCGATGCAAGCGGATAAACTGAAGAGTGCTTTTCTGGCTAATATGAGTCATGAGATTCGTACCCCGCTGAATGCGATTGTGGGCTTTTCCGATTTGCTGACTGATGCTTCTGAGTTTTCTGATGCAGAAATAGCCCAATTTATTAGTACCATCAACAAGAACTGTAGCCTATTGCTGACACTGATCAATGATATTTTGGATTTATCTCGCATAGAATCTGGTACCATGGAATTTTTAGTTTCAGAACACAGTTTGCCTTTGTTGCTTAGAAACATTTATGATTCACAACGTTATGCCATGCCTTCGGGGGTCCAACTGCTTCTGAAAATGCCTGAAGATGTTTCTAAACGAATTATTACAGACAGCGTACGTTTGCAACAAGTGCTTAATAATTTAATAAATAATGCAGCCAAATTCACCTCTTTAGGCACCATTACATTGGGGTATGAAGCAGATCAGGAAGCAGGTTATACAAGGCTTTTTGTAGAGGATACCGGCTTGGGAATATCTCCGGAAAATTTAGAGCATATTTTTGATCGTTTTTATAAAGTAGATAGTTTTACTCAAGGAGCCGGTCTAGGGTTGAGCATTTGTCAAACCATCGTTGAGCGTTTGCAAGGAAGCATTGCAGTGACCTCTCAGTTAGGGAAGGGCACACGTTTCGTGGTGAGAATCCCGGATGAATCAGAGTCTCTTTAGTTTTATTGAGAGAGTTTATCTTGATGGTGTTTTTTCTAGAAAAGGGTTGGATTGTACGTTGACGTTTTTGCGTTACCGGTTGTTTCACTCGTTTTTCTTATCGTCTTCTTTTTTTATGTTTTCCCTTAAATCCGCAACTAAACTTGATTATATAAGTAAGGTTAAAAAATGACTCCCCCTATGTGTTTTTTTGCTGAAATGACTATTTCCCCTTTTGTTTTT
>RZZX01000167.1 GCA_009929715.1 Bacteroidia bacterium | reverse complement strand
CATCCACCACAACCAATTTCCCATTCTCACCGATATGTGAGTAAAAGGATTTATCGGCTCTTGTCAAAGCGAAATTGATGGCAAAGGTTCTGCCGGCAATATCTCTGTCAAAGCCGATATAATGCTTGGCATGATTGGTCTCTGCAAACATCCCCTTGAACTGATGAATACTTGGATTGCCTCCTGTACTTACAAAGACGGCATTCTCCAAATCATAGAGTTCTTGTTTAAATTCGCGAATTTCTTCGGCTCCTTTGTACGAGCCTTCGCTCTGCATGTCCTCATAGCCCCCAATGGTATCAACCAACTGTTCTTTCTGAATCTGATAATATGCCATTGCATCAAATGCACTTTCAAACCAATAAACATGTTTGGCTTGATCCAAAGGTTCACCCGATAGATTGGCTATCCACATGCCCTCGGTTGCATTGGTTCCTGCGGCCATACCTTTATAGAGCGTTTTCCCCTCGGCATTGGCACGACTGCGTTCTTCCAAACCGACGTATGTGCCTAAATTGCTGGGCTTTTGCATCGGGAAAGAGAGGTTGGCATACTGTTTCCCATTCTTTCCTTCTCGTATGGCGATGAAGAAATTATTGTGAAAATCTCGTTGGGTATCAAGTTTGATACCTCTGGATTTAAAATAGGGATAGAATGCTTTCTGAGAATCCCAATCGTTCAGTCGGAAATTCAACCTGTCATAGTCGTTGATATCGAAGACTCGTTGTGCTCGTTCTCTATCAGCAACGATGGATGGACGTTCGGGTATCGGATTATTCAGAAGTCTATTGCATACCAAATTGACCAGTCTGTCTGCATTCATGCCAGGGGTATACTCACTGAACAAATGGGGATGCTCCTTGATGAAGCTGATTACATTATAGTTCTTGACTTCTGGCGGTTGAAAGCAGCATAGCCCATTGCCTGTGACGATAAACTTATCACCACGGACACGTTTCCCGTTGCTATCCATACGAACATACGATGGGTAGCGCAAGCCGTCACGTCTGTTGAGCTGATAGCCTGCATCTACCAGTAAATCCTGTATGTTGATACGGTTCTTAAAATCGTCGTAGGTTAATTCTGCCATAAGCTTTTGTGTTTAGTGTTCGAATACTTCCATAACCTTGGTTTCAGCAATGTTGGCCATGGTAAATTCCTCCATGCTTTTGTCCATCACATCATTCACATTGCTAAGGGCTACTTCCAAGTTGGCAGCCTGTACCAGATAGGTTACATTCGTGCGTTTCTCAGAACCTGTCTCTTCATCCAAGGTGATAAAGGATAGTTTTACTTTGAACCATTTGTCATCATCTTCATCATCGCTAAAGAATACTTCTTTATAGGGTGCAGGATTGATATTCTTGATTTCGATTCCACCACGCACTCGTGTCTTTAGTTCTTTCAAAGCTCTGCTTTCAGCCTCTCCAAAACTCATGGCATCTGTGGTATATATTTCATTGGCTTTCTTCTCGGTGCCGTCTTCCATCTGTTTGAGATAGCACACTGTCACCTCAAACCAATAAGCTGTTTTTGCTCTCATGTTCTATTTTAGTTTTGGTGTAATTACGCAGATACTATGAAATGTATTCGCTATATGTAGTAATACTATTAAAGTAGTATCTGCTTAATATCTGTTTATTACATTTGTTATTACATGCCATGATGCAGTTCTCTATGCATCATTTCAGTGTTTGCTGCTGCTTCAAAATTACGAGCTGCCACATCCATGGGCGTATCAACGCCAGGCTTAAAGTAGGCTCTTGGCTCCGGCCCATGATGATGTTCCATATAGATTTCAGGTGGCCCATGGTGATGTAATCCTCTTCCTAATTCGCCCAACACAGTAGCTCCGGCAAGCAAAGCGGCTCCGATTTTTACTCCCAAACCAACACCATCTCCACGACCTTTCATTTCGACTTCGGGAAAGACTTTGGAGAAGAGTTTCATGCGGTGGTAGTCATCGATAGCCATAAACTTATCATATTGCTTTTGTGTTATCTCGTGGCTGACTACCTTTCCATCGATGATGGCGGTCATGCGATATTTCCCCTCGGTTTGTTGGCCTTCCTTTTCTTTATTTGCGGTTTGCTCGGTGGGTCTATGGGTAATAGGCTCGACACGAATTTCATCCACTGATACTTCACGACCATGCCGACCTTCACGATACCATCCTTTGTTTTCATCTATATACTGTAAGTCGTTTCCATTCATTTGAATACCGCCTTCCTGTAAAGAAGCTAATTCAGAATGAATGTTTTGCTGTTGTTCTTGATTGATGAACTGATTCTGTCCGTCATCTATCACCTGTACTTGTTGTTGCTCTTGTCCAAGACCTAACTGTTGGTCGATTTCGGCTTTCGCTTTATCGGTCAATGGTATGTTGATGCTCTCTTTGCTATTGAGTACATCCATAGTAATACTTCTTGCAAAGCCTTCTTTCATGATACCATTTAGCGTTTCCAACCTCTGCTCAAGCGGTACTTCCTTCAACGAATTGCTGGTTAGAATCTTTAGCTCTTCGGGCTTTAAGTCGTATTGCAGGTCGGCAGGTGAACTGGCAGACTGAACAGTCAGTGTCTTGGCAGTTGGGTCGATAATCAAACCATGAGAAGCCAATACCTCTTGCCACTTCTCATTGGTAAAATACACAGGTGAAGTGATGACCTCTTTGTACGGTTCTGCTTGCTGAGTCGTTCTTGGACGAGCTTGTATGGGTTGGATAACTGCTTGTAAATCCTGTAGCACATCTTGTTTTATATGTGACGGTTGTCCTTTATAATAGAAGCCGTAACCACCGTTTTGAAGCTCTCCGGGTTTCATGCGTCCATCGGGACGGTTGGGAACCATTGGCGCACCTGCTGGGTAATAAAGTCCTCCATTGATGCGTCTCAGATGATAGCCATCTTGTTGGCGAGGTGTCCAACCCAAGAATGGTACAGGGCCATGCGTTCCCATTGCTCTCCAACCTTGCCGAAAAGATGGTATGGGATTACGTCCATATTCACCTACACCAATACGATAGCCATGCAAGCCCATGGCCACTCGACCATTGGCATTGCGTGCATGAACAAAGTTCTTTGGCATGTCAAAGTCATTGGCTACCAGATTGGTGAAAGTGTTATAGGCTTTCTTATTGGCTGAATTAGTTCCCCAATCGGTCAATGCCTGCAACTGCCTCTCACTGATAGGATAGTTGAGTATAGGGGAGTCATGTCCCTGAACTACTAGCTGAAAGCCATTACTACTGGCATGGATATGTGCTTGCATACCATTTCTCAGTAGGATGTCTTGGAGTTCAGGTTGCAGATCCAACGAATGTGGGTTTGTGTTTTTTCTGATTGACATATTTTTTGGAATGATTAGGCATCACCATCTTCCATTGCTTTCTCCAGTTGTGCTTGCTTGAATTCCACGAACTCGGCTGCACTGTCATGGTTGATGGCTTTGCCACGGCTTTCACAATAGTGTTTATAATCTTCTTTCCATTCCTTTGAATGGTGGTTGACATAA
>RZZX01000063.1 GCA_009929715.1 Bacteroidia bacterium | reverse complement strand
CTTGACCTTTAGCCGAAAAGGCAACCGGAGTAGCCCGATGGGGTGCAGCCTTGATTTTTCTTTGTTACTTTCTTTGTATCAAGACAAAGAAAGTAAAGACAAGGGAGTGAAGAGAAAAGAAAGTTAAAACCCCCTATTCCCCTTGTCAATTCAAAACATTTCATTTCCTTTGCAATTAATTTCCAAAAGAAACAATTCACCCTATAAACAACCATATGAAAGTAATCATTATCGGCGGCGTAGCAGGTGGCGCCACCACCGCTGCCCGTATCAGACGAATGGACGAAAGCGTTGAAATCGTTCTATTAGAAAAAGGCAAATACATCTCATACGCCAACTGCGGTTTACCTTATTATATAGGCGACGTCATCAAAGAGCGTGAAAAACTATTTGTTCAGACCCCCGAAGCCTTCGCCACCCGTTTTAACATCGACGTTAGAACAGAAAACGAAGTCCTCTTCATAGACCGAAGCAAGAAAACAGTAACCATTCGGAAAGCCACAGGCGAAACTTATGAAGAAAAATACGATAAGCTCTTGATTTCGACCGGAGCCATCCCCGTTCGTCCGCCCATTCCAGGCATTGAGACCGACGGAATTTTCACCTTAAGAAACGTGACTGACACCGATCAAATCAAGACCTACGTCACCACCCACAAGCCCAAACAAGCCGTTGTCGTTGGTGCCGGATTCATTGGGCTAGAGATGGCCGAAAACCTCCATGCTCTCGGTGTTCGGGTCTCCATCGTCGAAATGGGCAACCAAGTCATGGCCCCCATCGACTTCTCCATGGCTGCTCTCGTGCACCAGCACCTGATGGACAAGCGAGTGAACCTACATCTAGAGCAAGCCGTATCAGCCTTTGAAAAGACAGGCGATCAAATCAAAGTCACCTTCAAGAGCGGACAAACGATCACCACCGACATCGTGATTCTATCTATCGGTGTACGTCCAGAGACCACCTTGGCCCGTGCTGCTGAGCTCACCATTGGCGCTACAGGAGGCATTGCAGTTAATGCCGAGCTACAAACATCCGATGCCTCCATTTACGCCATTGGTGATGTCATTGAATACCCTCATCCGATCACCGGCAAACCCTGGCTCAACTACCTAGCAGGGCCAGCCAACAGACAAGGACGAATTGTAGCCGACAACATCTTAGGTGCGCACATCGCCTACGAAGGCTCTATCGGCACCTCCATAGCCAAAGTTTTCGATATGACCGTTGCCTCCACCGGCCTACCAGCCAAACGGCTCAAGCAAGAAGGCATCAATTATATCTCATCGACCATACACCCTAACTCACACGCCGGATACTACCCTAACGCGACTCCGATAAGCATCAAAATAACCTTCTGCCCTCAAAGCGGAAAACTCTATGGCGCACAAATCGTAGGATATGAAGGCGTAGACAAACGAATCGACGAATTCGCACAAGTCATAAAACACCAAGGCACCATCTATGACCTGATGAAAATCGAGCAAGCCTATGCACCTCCTTTCTCATCGGCCAAAGACCCCGTAGCAGTAGCCGGCTATGTAGCCGAAAACATCCTTGAAAACCGATTAAAGCTCGCCTATTGGAGAGAGATACAAGACACCGAAAAAGAGAACAAATACTTCCTCGACATACGTACACCCGATGAATTCGCACTAGGGTCCCTACCAGGCGCCATCAACATTCCGCTAGACGAGCTGCGTGAACGCTATACCGAAGTGCCAACAGACAAGATCATTTATGTATTCTGTGGCATCGGTTTAAGAGGTTACTTAGCCGGGCGAATACTCACACAAAACGGATTTAAAGATGTCCGTAACCTATCGGGAGGCTTAAAAACTTACCAAGCGGCAACCGCTAAAATCACGCTACAAGATCAGAAAGAGACCATGCAACCCAACCACCCAACAATAGCCGACTCAACACCGGCCTCACAAACCATTGAGATCGATGCTTGTGGCTTACAATGCCCAGGGCCTATTCTTAAAATCAAAAAGTCGATGGATACACTGACTGTCGGTGAACGCCTCAAAATAACAGCGACAGATCCAGGCTTCCCCAGAGATGCCGCCGCTTGGTGTCACTCTACCGGCAATCGTTTCGTTACCAATGAGACCGTTCAAGGTAAATTCACCGTTGTCATCGAGAAAAGCGATCCGAAAGCATGCAATCTAGTAACCACTTGCGAAGGAAAAGGCAAAACCTTTATCATGTTCAGCGACGATCTCGATAAAGCCTTAGCCACCTTTGTCTTAGCCAACGGCGCCGCTGCCACCGGACAAAAAGTAACCATTTTCTTCACCTTTTGGGGACTAAACGTTATTAAAAAAGCCAAGAAGCCTAAAGTGAAAAAAGACCTATTCGGCAGCCTATTCGGCATGATGCTTCCAGCACACTCTAAGAAACTGAAACTCTCTAAGATGAGCATACTCGGTATCGGCGATAGAATGATGCGTTATATTATGAAGAGCAAAGGCATTGACTCGTTAGAATCACTTCGCCAACAAGCGTTAGAAAATGGAGTCGAATTTATCGCTTGTCAAATGTCAATGGATGTCATGGGAGTCAAAGCAGAAGAGATGCTCGATGAAGTCACCATCGGAGGCGTAGCAACCTACATGGAACGGGCTGATGAATCGAACATCAATTTATTTATCTAAAACAGAGCCATGAAAACTATTTGTAGAATGCGCGAAGTATTTAAGGCCATAGGCGTTTTTGAGGAAGCGTTTCAACAAGCCTATGCCATCACACTCAATGAAGCAATGATACTATGTGCCCTAGAGAAAGAGCAAAAAGAGATGACCTCTACCGCCCTATCTAAGCGCACAGAACTCAGTCCGTCACATGCCTCAAAAACCATTCGCTCATTAGAGACCAAAGGATTGATTGAACGCACCTTAAGTGAAACAGATAAACGGTTGATGTTTTTCAACCTATCCGAAGAGGGAAAGAAACGCATGACAGAGCTTAGCTTGGAAAAGGTCGATATACCCGAACTCCTTCGACCACTTTTTGAGTAATCCACCCAAAGATAAAGTTCAGAATCCTGATAAAAAAGATGCTACTGCCGGAGATCTATCTCTAACAGTAGCATCTACTTTTAGTCTTAATTAGCTTCTATTCTAACCACTTTTTCAACAACTCAATCACCACTTCCTGATCAGCCTTAGGCAGCGTTTTAATACGAGCCAAGTGGCTTCCACCGGGCTGAATGAACACCTTTATATTCTCTTTACCTTCCAACCAAGTCACACCGGCAGAAGTCCACGGGTCATTCTGACCATAAATAAAGATCATGCGTGGATCGGACGATTTCAAAAATGCCACGATACGTTGACTTAAAGTAGGATCAAACGGCATCCCCTTCAACTCCTCAGGAAGCATTAGCCGATTCAGATACCCATGAGTCGACTTTATAGACAAATAGTTCTCGAACGGTTTTACATCGTACCCGTAATACCCCAACTCCCGAGCCGCTTGTACAAAAAATGAGAGTGTAGGGCTATCTTTTTGGAAATAAGAGGGTTCCGCTATCGCAAGCAAGTGATTAAACAGTTCCTCATCGGATGCCGTTGCAACCGGAATGTCGGCTATAGCCGTTCCCCATTGCCAAAAAGCAAACGAATACTCCAGTACACAATAGTCGAGAATCTCTCCTAACGGCGCTTGAAACTGATACCCCTTCTCCGCACAATACGCCTCAAAAAGTGGCATTAGTTTCGCTTTGCGCTTGAGAACAGCCAATTGAAAGGCCTCAACCTTCGCCCGGTTCTCCTTAGTCGACACCTGCCGGATAAACGGTTCATGCCGACCATCTTCACGCGCATAACACAACGGTGCCACATAAGGCACCGAGACCTCCACATCCTTTGGATAAAACATCCGGTAAAGCAAAGCCGTTTGTCCCCCTTTACTAATTCCCGTGCTCACCCACTTCTCCGGATAGATCGTTTTTAAAGCGGTTGTAATAGCATGCAAATCATCGGCCGAATTTTCGGCAGTCAGATACGTCCAATCTTTAGGCTGTGGCGTCGATTCCAAAAAGTAACGATGCTCTACAAAAACCATGTTGGCATTTAGCAGGTGCGAAATCTCCTCCCGGTATTTAGGGTTCAAGGCGTAAGCCCCACCATACCCTTCGGTCACAACAACCGTAGGGCGGTCGGCCCCCACATGCCCCACGACAACACGCTGCAGGAAACTCCCCTTCTCCGGATGTTGATGATCCAGCGGTTGGTTAAAGTACATCACATACTTCTCAGAGAAAGCCGCATTCTCCAATGCCCTCACCTCACTTACAGCCGTAAGCCCCTTTAACTTCTGTAACAACTCTTGTTGCGCCGACACAGAGATCGACATCATCAATAAAACCATCCAGAGCATTGTCCGGATGCCATAAACTTGCTGTATTCGTTTCATACGTATTAAATAAATTAAGATAACAACTTTTATTTTTTCTCTAAGGATTCATAAATCACCCTTTGAATCTCTCCACGAATATTGAGTTTCATCAACTTCGTGTTGGACACATCCGGGTAAATCCGGTTACTAAAAAAGACATATACCAAATCATGCTCCGGATCGGCCCACGCACATGTTCCCGTAAACCCGGTATGCCCGAAGACCGAAGCAGGTACCCCCTCGAAACAGGGACTCTTATCGGGATCTTTCGGATCAGGCCGGTCGAAGCCTAAGCCACGGCGACTCTCCTTGGCAAGGGTCGTGGTAAACAACCGACAAGTTGTCTCACTTAAGTAACGATGCCCACGTAACTCCCCTCCATTGAGCAACATCTGAAACAGTTGAGCCATCTCACTCGCTGTAGAAAAGAGACCGGCATTGCCCGATACGCCTCCTTGAAAAGCCGCTGCTTCATCGTGCACAAAACCACGCAGCGTCGATTTCCTCAAAAACAAGTCAATAGAAGAAGGGACAATCTCGGCCGACTTAAAACGTTGCAAAGGCAGATAGCCCGTCCGCTGCAATCCCATCGGTTCGTAATAGCTCTTTTGTAAGAAATGATCCATCGGCTCACCAGCTAGTTGTTCAACCAAGAAACGAAGTAAAACGAAACCAACATCGCTGTAAACATAACGTTTCGGCCCCAAAGGTGCATCTACGATCTTCTGTTCATAGACCTTTCTGAAGGCTGTATTCAACCAAAGACCATCGGCAATGGGCAACGGATAATCGGCTTTTTCCTCCGATGAGACAAAGGCTTTATCGAACTTAAAGTGTGGATTAGCCCACGTATTTGCACCAACTTTGACCGAATAACGCCCACTTGAACGCCCACTAAACAACTTCCCGTGATAACTCTTTTTAGACATTGCCTCAGCATAAAAAGCAATACTGGCAGGTAGACCAGACTCGTGAAGTAACAACTCCTGAATGGTTATAGCCTCCTTATCACTCTTTTTCAAAAACGGCAAATAGTCAGACACTCTGTCGGTCAGGTTAAACCGCCCTTGATCATAAAGCTTCATCACCGCCAAAAGCGTACCGGCAACCTTCGAAAGCGAAGCAACATCGTACAAATCGGTGGTACGAACCAGCGAAGCTGAATCACCCGTCTGGGTACCATATGCCTGGTTAACAAGTAGCTGACCTCCCTTCATGACCACAACCTGGCACCCCGGATAAGCCCCCTCTCGAATGCCCCACAACGCCACAGAATCAATGCGTTGCAACCCAACGGACGTCAATCCTTCATCCTCAGGGACAAGCTGTAAAGGTGTTTCGGGAGTAACTGTTACACCGGTACCGGTAGTAAATAACTCCCCAATGTCGGCCGATAAAAGGCCATTGGCCGTGGCACGTCCAAAAAGCAGATCTGCCACCCGATGCTGTACCTCATCGCCTGCCGAATGAGCCAAAACAACGGTTGAAGCCCGAGAGACAGCTTGTTGGATAGGAAGCATCATCTTACCTCGAACAAAAAAGAGATAATAAACAGGCCTCTTTGGTGCAAACTGATCAAAGAAGGAACGGTAAGGAGTTAGCCGCTGTTCACTCACTGCCACCAAGATGCGATGATACCTCTCCAAGGAATCTTTCAACTGCATCGCCTCTGCATCCGATAGATGAGGAGATAACCGAAAACGCTTTACGGCAACATACTTTTTCAATTGGGTTGCCAGAGGAGTGGTTTCCCCAGCATCCCCCACCTCGAGAACGGCTACCTGCCGACTCGTATCGACAGCCAACGGTATTCCTCCACGTTCATTTTTCAGAACTGTGACGGCAGCAAACTGCAACCGACGAATTAAATCGTGCGCTCCGCTCGAATGAATCCGCTGTTGCAAACCAGATAGTCTAACCGTTTTCCGTTTAGACAGCCCAAGCATGTATTTATATGTGAGCACCTTCCGGCATTTCTGATCAATCTCTTCCTGCTTAATTTCTCCTGATTTCACCGCTTCCAGCACAGCCCCGATCTCTCTTTTTAGGTTGCGTGGCGCAAGCACCAAGTCATTTCCAGCCTTCAATGCCCGAAGGGAAACCGGTGCATGACCGGATACCCCTTTCATGGCCAAGGCATCAGTAAAGACAAGGCCTTTAAACCCTAATTCCTCTTGAAGCAAATGAGTCACCACACCGTTAGAGAGCGAGGAGGGTAAACCGTCAATCGGCTCAAGTGCCGGCACCTGCAAATGCCCCACCATAATTCCACCAACACCTGCACAAATGGCTCTCTTAAATGGGTAAAGTTCCACGCTATCCAACCGCTCGCGTGTAAATGGTAAAATGGGCAATGCCTTATGAGAATCGGTATCGGTATCACCGTGACCAGGGAAATGTTTACAAACAGAGAGCACCCCACCCGCTTCAAGTCCCGAGGCATAAGCTATCACCTTATCGGCCACGCGTGACGGATCTTCACCAAAAGAGCGATTGCCGATAACCGGATTATGAGGATCAATGTTCACATCGGCCACTGGAGCAAAATTCACCTGTACGCCCAAAGCTTTACATTGACGCGCCATTTCACGCCCATACTCATAAAGTAAATGGTTGTCTTGGATGCACCCCAGAACCAGATTCTTCGGAAAAACAGGAGTGCCACGCAACCGCATGGAAAGCCCCCATTCGCCATCAAAAGTAATCATCAAAGGGGTTTTTGCCAATAACTGAGCGCGGTTGGTGAGTAAGGCTTGATTTTCTAGTTTGCCGCCGGAAAAAAGTAGTCCACCCACTTTGTAAAGACCGACGGCCTCCTGCAACAACTTAGAATTATACTTATTATTAACTGGGGCAATGGTGTAAATAAACAACTGTCCTACTCGCTCTTTCAGCGTAAGGTGTTTCATCACTCCGTCGACCCACCGTTTACAATCGGCTCTCACCTTCGCATCACGCAGCAAAAAAGGCACAGAGGATTGCTCCTTTTGTTGTCCGACGCCTGGTTGCAAGACCATCGGCTTCGAATCACGTAAACGGTATGCCGCATCGGAACTGAAGCGAAAAGAGAACAAAAGTGAAAGAACAATTATAATTCTAGTTAATCGTCTCATTTATGTGTCAATGTCAAATCCATTCGTCCAACAAATATGCCACTCTTCCCTGTGTGCATAAGCGATACACTCTTTCCATCGGCATTCAAATAGGTCTTTGGTCCCTTCATAAAGGTATGAGAATGCCCACCCAAAATCACATCAATGTTCCTGGTTTTAGCCACCAAACGTTCGTCGTCTTTTATCCCTAAATGAGAGAGACAAATGACCACATCACATCCCTTATCCTTCAACAAAGACGCCATCTTATTCGATACAGCAATGGGGTCTTGATAAACTACACCTATACATTTATTGGCCTGAATCAAGCCATCCGGATCGGGTGCCACGCCAAACACACCGATTTTCAGTCCATAACGTTCTAGGATAATATAAGGTTTCACCAACTCTTTCAGAACCGTTTCACTCAAGTCATAATTGGAACATACGATGGGAAACTGAGCCATCTTGAAAAGACGAGCCATGTTCTCTAGACCAAAATCAAACTCATGATTGCCGATAGTCATGGCATCGTATTTCATCTCATTCATCAATTTCACCTCCAACTCTCCACGGAACAAGTTATAATAAGGTGTCCCTTGAGAGATATCCCCACAATCGAACAACAATAGATTTTGATGTCCTTGACGAAATTGATTTAAAAACGTAGCACGACGTACAAAGCCCCCCTCATTAAAATTCCGATCACCTTTTTGATTGATCGGTTCAATACGGCTATGCACATCACTGGTTTGAAGCAACGTCAGCTTCACCTCTTCTTGTGCAAAAAGCGAAGAAGAGAGTCCTAACACCAAGCACAACCACACGATAATTATCTTATTCTTTCTCATACGAAAAGCTATTTTAGTCATTAAACACCTATTTAACCGTCACGCGTCCATCAATCTGCGAAGAGATGATTTTTCCTTCAGCTGTTTGTCGACGGACATAATTCAAAAAAAGATCGCGGAGCACCCCATTATCTGGACATTCTCTCTTGACCGCTTGCAATAAGGCATCCATCCGCCCATTCCCATCGGCCAAATAATCGATGGTAGCTACAGTATAAAGACGATCATCCTGAATCTCCTTGCCATCAAGAGTCACCTCAAGCAATGCCCCATCCTTCGTAATAGTCATTCGTGGACCACTGATACCTTCGCCACGACAAGAGGCAATGGCCTGAAAGAGACGTTTCAGATCTTGCCCTTTTAGAGTCAGCACACAAAGTGAATTTTCGAAAGGTAGAATTTCGAAAACCGTGCCAACAGTAATCGGTCCTTTAGGAAGAATGTTTCTCAAACCTCCCATATTGACCAACCCCATATCGGCTGGATGACCAAGCACTTGATCGGCCGATAACCTCAGCACCTCAGCAACCAAATTGGATAGCAAGCTTTCAGGGGCCCCTTTATCCATCATCAGAGCACTCGTCCCAATCACTTCATACATCGTTTTGTCAATCTGCGCTTTATACGGAGCCAAAAGACGCTCTGCCTCCAAATCCGGTGTTGAATCAAAAACCGAATCGATATTAATCATCGAACCTTGAACAGATTTAATCTCATAGCGACTCGTCTCATGTGCCGAACGACAAGAAACAAACGACATGACTCCCGCCAAAGCCATGCAGTAAATAAGCCTTTTTCCAATTCGCTTCATTTTTCTTTTCATTAATAGTTTAATAGCTACAAAATTAAAAAAAATATCGGACAAACAATCTTTTAGCCACTAATTTAAGCCCATAAAATCACGCATTGTTGCCAATTAAAGCAGCTGGTTATCTCCTTTATTTAGAGAGGAATATTATAAATCATTTGGCAATTTGGCAAATAAGTTGTTACTTTGCACCGCTTTCGCGCAATCGCTGTCAAGAGAAAGAGTTACTTGGTATGTTGCGTTGTAACGATCAACAATTTAATAATAGAAACAATGGATTTAATTAAAATTGCAGAAGAAGCATTTGCTACAGGCAAACAGCATCCTAACTTCAAAGCTGGTGATACAGTAACTGTAGCTTATCGTATTATCGAGGGTAGCAAAGAACGTGTACAGTTGTATCGCGGTGTTGTTATCAAAATCGTAGGACACGGAGAGAAAAAACGTTTTACCGTTCGTAAAATGTCTGGAACAATCGGTGTAGAGAGAATTTTCCCACTTGAATCACCGGCTATCGATAAGATCGAAGTGAACAAGGTAGGTAAAGTTCGTCGTGCTAAATTGTACTATTTACGTGCACTTACTGGTAAAAAAGCTAGAATCAAAGAAAAAAGAGTTGTCGGTTAATTTTCCGAATACTCCGATTCGAAATAAAGGGAAACTTGAGAATGATCGCTCAAGTTTCCCTTTTTTCATGTTCACATCCTCTCCTTGTCACTTCCCTGATAACCACTTAACAAAAAAAAGGTGCCCTCTATAAAGAGAACACCTTATCTTTTTCGACTAAGAGAATCTTATTCTTTCAATTCCCAAGCCAATGCACTCGCACCTAATACGGCCGCATCAGAATCTTTCAATTCAGAGACTAACAGTCTAGCTTTACCTTTATAGATATTCAGCACATTGTCATCGATCGCTTTTTGAATCGGTTTCATGATATAGTCGCCAGATTTAGCCAAGCCACCGAACAAGACAATCGCCTCAGGGCTAGAGAATGCAATAGCATCGGCCAAAGCCTCTCCTAAAATCTGACCAGTAAACTCGAAAATTTCTTGAGCCATCTTATCACCTTGAACCGCTGCATCGTAAACATCTTTAGAGGTGATGTTTTCAGAAGGAACATTACGCAACAAACTCTGTTCTGTGCGAGCAGCCAAAAATTCACGAGCTGTACGTGCTACACCCGTAGCCGAGCAGTAAGTTTCCAAACAGCCTTTACGACCACAGCCACAAAGACGACCATTTTCACGACGTACAATCACATGGCCCAGCTCACCGGCAAAACCATCGTGTCCATAAACCATCTGACCGTTAATAACAATACCACTTCCCACACCGGTTCCCAGTGTAATCATGATAAAGTCTTTCATGCCACGCGCAGCACCATAGGTCATTTCACCAACAGCCGCTGCATTAGCGTCATTAGTCAATGCCGTAGGAATACCCAAACGCTCTTCGAACATCGCAGCCAAAGGTAAAATACCTTTCCATGGCAAGTTCGGAGCAAACTCTATCGTACCGGTATAATAGTTCCCGTTAGGTGCGCCAATACCAATTCCTCTGATTTTACTTACACCACCATTGGCAGTAATCAAAGGCAGCAAGTGTTTACACACCTCATCCGTATATTCTTCCACTGTAGGGTAAACGCCGGTCTTCACCGAGCTACTTGCAATAATTGTTCCACGGGCATCAACAATACCAAAAACGGTGTTTGTACCGCCTATATCAATACCTACCACATAAGGTCTCTCCATGGTTGAATTCATGATACTTCTTGTTTTAATTGGGTTAGTTATTATTAGTTTCTGCATACAAATTACGTAAAGAAGATTGATTCTACAAAATCTTTTTTAAAAAAAGTGCCCCCGCATTGCAACTTTTCATATCTTGAGGCCGTCTAACAAATTAAAATCGCTGAATATTAAGTAACTAAACAATAAAAACACTGTGATACACTTAACAAACATCAATAAGACGTACAACAATGGCGCTCCTCTGCACGTCCTTAAAGGCATCGATCTAGATATCAGAAAAGGCGAATTTGTCTCTATCATGGGGGCATCGGGCTCTGGAAAATCAACATTATTGAACATTTTAGGCATCCTCGACAATTATGATGAAGGTGAGTATTACTTGAATAATGTCTTAATAAAAGGGTTGAGCGAAACAAAAGCAGCCGAATATCGCAACCGTAAAATCGGCTTTATCTTTCAATCGTTCAATCTGATATCTTTTAAAAATGCTGTTGAAAATGTGGCACTTCCGCTCTTTTATCAAGGCATCAGCCGAAAAAAAAGAAATGCCTTGGCATTGGAGTATCTGGATAAACTTGGGCTTAAAGAGTGGGCACACCACATGCCTAACGAGATGAGTGGGGGGCAGAAGCAGCGGGTAGCCATCGCTAGAGCACTGATCACCCAACCGGAGATTATCTTGGCCGATGAACCTACTGGAGCATTGGATAGTAAAACATCAGTGGAGGTGATGCAGATTCTTAAAGAGTTGCATAAAAGCGGCATGACAATCATCGTCGTGACTCACGAAAGCGGTGTAGCCAATCAAACGGATAAAATTATCCATATCAAAGATGGACTCATCGAACAGATCGAAGATAACACTGACCATGATGCTTCGCCATTCGGCCAGAACGGATTTATGAAATAGGCTATCACCAAACTATTTACCTCTTAATGAACCAGTAATACACACATCATGTTTGATATTTGGCAAGAAATATACAGCACCATCAAGCGCAATAAGCTCCGGACATTCTTAACCGGATTTGCTGTTGCTTGGGGCATTTTTATGCTTATCGTCCTGTTAGGAGCAGGCAACGGTTTGATACACGCTTTCGAAGAATCGGCTTCCGAACGTGCCATGAACTCTATGAAAATATGGGGAGGACGAACAACCAAAGCTTATGATGGTCTTAAAGAGGGACGTTGGATTCCTTTAGACAATAAGGACTTAACTGTCTCTTCTGAAAATTTCCCTGAACAGATTATCAATGCGCAAGCGATAGTTAGGCTAGATGCCACCAACATCAGCTTCGGCTCGGAATATGTCAACGCACAGCTCAACGGAGTCTTCCCTAAATATACGGAAGTAGAAGCTGTGAAACTGTTCAAAGGACGGTTTATCAACGAGATCGATATTAAAGAGCGACGGAAAGTGGTCGTTTTGCACAAGAAAACAGCAGAAATATTGTTCGAGAAGACGCACACAGAGGCTATCGGGCAACATATCAATGCAGGAAATGTGGTGCTACAAGTTGTCGGCCTATACAACGACAAGTCGGATAGTGGCGACCGCCCCGGTTTCATCCCGTTCACAACCTTGCAAACCATTTACAACAAAGGGGATAAAGTGAATAACATCACACTCACTACTCAAAATCTGACTTCAATTAAAGCCAATGAAAACTTTGAAAAAGAGTACCGCAAAGCACTGAGCCATAACCATCGATTCGACCCAACCGACGATGGGGCTATCTGGATATGGAACCGGTTCACGGATTACCTACAGCAACAAAAAGGGATGGGTATTCTACGCACAGCTATTTGGGTCATCGGCATCTTCACTCTTTTAAGTGGAATTGTTGGGGTATCCAACATTATGTTGATCACAGTGAAAGAGCGCACACGAGAATTTGGTATCCGAAAAGCATTGGGTGCCAAACCAAAATCGATTTTGTTTCTAATCATTATAGAAAGCATTAGCATCACAACCCTCTTCGGGTACATTGGAATGGTGGCCGGAATCGCAACAACAGAGTGGATGAATCAGGCATTCGGCAGACAGACCATGGATGCAGGAATGTTCTCTGAAACAGTCTTTCTGAACCCAACAGTCGATATACAGATAGCGATACAAGCCACATTAACATTAATAATTGCTGGAACACTTGCCGGTTTCTTCCCTGCTAAGAAAGCCGCTAGTATTCCTCCGATAGAAGCACTTAGAGCCGATTAAGACCATGAGAATAGATTTAGATTCATTTGAGGAGATCCTCCTTACGATTACAAGAAATAAGACCCGAAGCTTACTAACTGCTTTCGGTGTGTTCTGGGGTATCTTCATGCTGGTTGCTCTGGTTGGTGGAGGACAAGGCATGCAAGGCATGATGAAAAAGAATTTTGAGGGATTTGCCACCAACTCGGGATTTTTAGTTTCACAAAACACCGGCGAACCATACAAGGGCTTCCGCAAAGGACGCGCTTGGGACCTTGAGATACAAGATATCGAACGCTTGCGAAGAAGTGTGAAAGGGATTGATGTCATCACCCCATCGACCGCACGTTGGGGCATGAGTGCCGTCTATGGTGATAAGAAATACGACTGCAGCGTCAAAGGGCTTTATCCCAATTACGCCATTATAGAAACGCCTAAAATCACTTTCGGCCGTTTTATTAATGAAGTCGATATTAAAGAGGCCCGAAAAGTTTGTGTCATCGGCAAACGCGTTTATGAAACATTATTCAAGAAAGGCGATAATCCGTGTGGGAAGTTTATACGGGTCAACGGCATCTATTATCAGATAGTGGGCGTCAACTCTTCTGAAGGCAACATGAACATTCAGGGGAGAGCTTCCGAATCGGTGACTTTACCCTATACTACCATGCAACAAGCCTTTAATCTTGGCGGAAGAATTGAAGTGATTTGCTTTACTGCCCGTAAAGGTGTTAAAGTGAGCGAGCTTCAACCTAAAATGGAGGAGGTTATCAAAGCAGCACATTTCATTGCACCCACTGATAAGCAAGCCATCATGTGTCTGAACGCTGAAGCGATGTTTTCAATGGTCGACAGCCTCTTTACAGGAATCCGATTTCTGATCTGGATGGTAGGAATAGGGACGTTACTAGCCGGAGCTATCGGTGTGTCGAACATCATGATGGTAACCGTCAAAGAGCGAACCATAGAGATTGGTATCCGACGAGCCATTGGTGCACGCCCGAAAGATATCTTACAACAGATTCTATCAGAGAGCATCGTTTTGACAACAATAGCCGGGATGTGCGGCATATCATTTGCCGTTCTGGTCTTGCAAGTTCTTGAGATTGGAGTCAACTCGAGTGGGAACGATGCCCATTTCCAAGTCTCTTTTTGGCTCGCAATAAGCACATGCGCCTTACTCGCCGCACTTGGGATGTTGGCCGGACTCGCTCCAGCTTACCGAGCGATGGCCATTAAACCGATAGAAGCCATACGTGATGAATAAAGAGACACTATCTCATTTAATAAAATAGAATCTTCACTTGTTAATAATTAAAATAGACATAACATCATGAAAAAGTTTTTTAGATTTTTTATGCTGGCTATCTTAGCCTTAATCTTGATCGGCACCTTTGTTTTTCTTTATCAGAAATCAAAACCTCAAACGGTAGTGTATGAAACGCTGAAAGCCGAAGTGACAGACCTTGAAAAGACAACAGTAGCTACTGGTAAGGTGGAACCTAGAGATGAAATCTTAATTAAACCTCAGATATCGGGCATCATTGAAGAGGTCTACAAAGAGGCAGGACAGAGCATCAAGCAGGGCGAGGTTATTGCGAAAGTAAAAGTCATTCCTGAACTTGGCCAACTGAACTCGGCCGAAAGTCGTGTACGCCTCTCTGAAATCAATTTCAAACAGTCAGAGACCGATTTTTCACGCATCAAAAAGCTTTTTGAAAGCAAACTAATCAGCCGTGAAGAGTTCGAAAAGGGAGAAATAGCCTTCAAACAAGCTCGTGAAGAGAGACAAACAGCTAAAGATAATCTTCAAATCATCAAGGAGGGAATCACTAAAAACAGCGCTGCATTCAGTAGCACACTGATCCGATCGACCATCAATGGCCTGATCTTGGACATACCTGTAAAGAAGGGAAATTCGGTCATTATGAGTAACACCTTTAACGACGGTACCACCATTGCCACAGTGGCCGATATGAACGATCTTATTTTCCGAGGCAATATCGATGAAACAGAGGTGGGACGTATTCATGAAGGGATGCCGGTGAAACTAACAATCGGTGCTTTGCAAAAATTGACTTTCAATGCCGTATTGGAATACATCTCTCCCAAAGGTGTAGAAAATAATGGCGCAAATCAGTTTGAAATCAAAGCCGCGATCTCTGCACCAGACTCTGTGACTATCCGTGCAGGCTATTCGGCCAATGCAGAGATTGTGTTACAACGCGCTAAAAAGGTGATTGCAATTCCGGAAAGCGCCATCGAATTTAAAGGAGATTCCACCTTCGTTTATCTACTAACAGATTCTGTACCGGAACAGAAGTTCAAACGCCAAGCCGTTACAATCGGCATGAGCGATGGAATTAAAGTGGAAGTTAAAAAAGGACTTTCTGCTAAAGCGAAAGTGCGTGGCGCAGAAGTGGATAAAAAATAAAAACTAGAATCATGATGAAGAAACATATTGCTTTAATGACGCTTTTGGTAAGTGTTGGGGCAGGGCCAATGCTTGCTCAAAGCACCGAAAGTAAGACGTGGAGTCTGCGGGATTGTATCGACTATGCCATCGAGCATAGTATCGATATTAAAAAAGTTGGCAATGAGGCCGACCAACAAGCGGTGGATGTTAACACAGCCAAATGGTCCAGACTGCCGAACTTAAATGGAGGGGTCAACCAGAACTGGGGTTGGGGACGCACAACTTCACCTGAAGACAACTCTTATAGTAACATTAACCGTGCTACAAGTGATTTTTCACTGAGCACCAGTATTCCACTCTTTACGGGCATGCGCCTCTCCAATGAGTATGCACAGTCTAAACTCAACTTAAAAGCGAGCATAGAAGAGTTAAACAAAGCCAAAGAGGATATGGCGATTAACGTTGCATCCGCTTATCTGCAAGTTTTGCTTGATTCTGAGCTTCACGATATCGCTGTGAGACAAACTAAAATCAGCAAAGAGCAGTTGGCTCGTTTAAAAAGTCTGTTTGATTTAGGGAAAGCCTCAACAGCGGAAGTGGTAGAGGCCGAAGCGCGAGTAGCACAAGATGAAATGACTGTTGTTAAGTCGCAAAACACTTACCAACTAGCGTTACTGGCATTAAGTCAGCTGCTGGAACTTCCTTCTCCCGAAGGGCTACAGCTCACCACTCCAACAGTCGACATCCCCTTGACACCACTAACTCCCATTCACTCTATTTTTACTGAAGCAATCAACAATAAACCGGTGGTTCGTGCAGCAGAGTACCGATTGGAAAGCAGTCAGAAGAGCATCCGGATAGCACAAAGTCAGTATTATCCGACGTTAGATTTTAGTGCCGGGTTGGGAACAAACTACTATACGATTAACGGGAAAGCCGCTGCTGGATTTGGCAAACAGTTAGATAATAACTTAAATAAGTTTATCGGATTGAGATTGAACATTCCCATTTTCAACCGTTTTTCTACACGAAACAACGTACGGAAGGCACGCATGCAGCAAATCGCTCAGACATTGCAACTAGACAATGTCAAAAAAGGATTGTATAAAGAGATTCAGCAAGCATGGTATAACGCTAAAAATGCGGAAAGCCAATACAACTCAAGCTTGGTTACCGTGGAAGCCAATGAGAAATCGTTCGAACTAATGAATGAGAAGTTTGCCAATGGGAAAGCAACGTCATTGGAGTATACCGAAGCGAAGTTTAATTTAGCTAAAGCACAATCCGAACGAATTCAAGCTAAATACAACTACCTTTTCTCTACAAAAATTATCAATTTCTATAAAGGTATTCCTATCGAATAACACTATATTTGTGAGTTAATACCAACTAATCCGTTGGACATCTCTTGCTTTTACGCTTGAGAGGTCCAACGGATTTACAAAATATCAAACCGTATCTACTTAACAACAATTTAAACAATGGGAAACAAGAGTGAAATTTATCTGGCCGGAGGATGTTTTTGGGGAACAGAACATTTTTTGAAATTAATAACAGGGGTAGAAGAGACACAAGTAGGTTATGCAAACAGTCTGACCCCCAACCCTACTTATGAAGCGGTGTGCACTGGCGAAACCAATGCCGTAGAAACAGTGAGAGTGATCTACAACGGTGACCAAGTCGATTTAGAGAAACTTCTTGAACTCTTTTTCAAAACCATTGACCCAACAAGTGTCAACCAACAAGGAGGAGATATCGGGACTCAATACAGAACGGGGATCTATTATACCGACGCCACACAACTGATCGTAATCAGCTCTGCGGTGGAGAAGTTAAGCAAACAGTATGACCGTCCATTGGTCATAGAGATCCAACCGCTTCAGAACTTCTATGAAGCTGAACTTTACCACCAAGATTATTTAGATAAAAATCCTAAAGGCTATTGCCACATTCACCCTGATTTATTTGAACTAGCCAAAAAGGCACGACCGGTTTAGAATCAATTTCTAAAGCCTACCGAATAAAAAGGGATCAAGACGAAAAGTATGTGGGTGACAAACGTTAAACACAAAGCTTCGAAGCACTCCACATATCAATAAGCGACAGATATTAATTGAAATA
>RZZX01000166.1 GCA_009929715.1 Bacteroidia bacterium | reverse complement strand
AAAGAAGGGCTAACAACCGATGAAATTAATGATTAACCCTAAATATGAGTATCTGAGGGAGTATCTCTCTCGGCTTCCTTACACGTTTGGGCAGGAGGGAAGAGTGATTTATCGAGGACGTAACCTGATAAAAGTGCTGACTGTTGGTGATTTAGAGATCAACGTTAAGCGGTATGGTGTTCCGTTTTTGGTGAATAAAATCGTCTATACTTTTTTCCGTCTATCGAAAGGGAAGCGAGCTTTTCAGTATCCTGAAACGCTGTTGGAGAAAGGGTTTGAAACCCCTTGTCCGATAGCTTATCTTGAGCAAAAGCGTTGGGGGCTGATTGAACACTCCTTTTTTGTCAGTATACAGTCACCTTATCAGCGTAATTTTTATGAATTTGGTAATGCCGAGATCGATTCTTGTCGGGATGTCGTGGTAGCCTTTGCCAAGTACAGTGCTCGGTTGCATGAAGCAGGTATTTTACACCGTGACTATTCGCCGGGCAATATACTTTTTGATCAAGTAGACGGTGAGTACCATTTTTCACTGGTCGACATAAACCGGATGTATTTTGGCCCAGTGAGTCTCGAACGTGGGTGCGCCAATTTTGCCCGTTTATGGGGGCAAATACCTTTTTTTGAATTATTAGCCCGTGAGTATGCTACGGAAAGAGGAGCTGATCCGGCTTATTGCCGGAAATTGGTTTTAGCTTATCGCAAGAAGTTCTGGCAAAAATTTAAACTAAAACACCCCATTAAATATAAATTAGAGTTATAAGGTTATGCGAATAGTTTTGTTTTGTGAAAACAAATACGCTATCGACATCTTGTATCCTATTTATCAAGAAGCTATGCGTCAGGGAGTGCACCAAGTACTTTGGTACATTCATGCCCCCAAAATTCCACAATTTCCATTGGCTGAGGAGGTGAATTATACCACTGTGATGCAGGAGGTTTATGACTTTTCGGCGGAAGCCAACTTTGTGCCGGGTAATATCATCCCGTATTATTTGCCGGGAGTGAAAGTTCAAGTTTTTCATGGTTATGCTGCTGAGAAGAAAGACCACTGGATTATTCGGCGATATTTCGATACTTACTTTACACAAGGGCCTTACTTTACGAAACACTTCCAAGCATTGGCAGAGAAATATAAAGACTTTGAGGTGGTTGAGACTGGGTGGCCTAAGCAAGATTGGATTAAAACTCATTGGTCTGATTTCGAGAAAGATAGAGCGGAACTGCTTGAAAAACATGGCAAAGAAAAAATTATCTTGTATGCGCCGACTTTTTCACCATCTTTAACATCTATCGCTGCATTAAAAGAGGAGTTGGTGCATTTAGTAAGAACAACATCGGTTGTTCTGCTAGTCAAGTTTCATCCACTTACTAAATCGGAGTGGGTCGAGGAGTATAAAGAACTGGCCAAGCAAGAGAAAGATATCGTCTGGGTGGACGATTTTAATGTGACGAAATATCAGTTGATGGCTGATGTCATGATTAGTGACACCTCCTCTACTGTTTATGAGTTTTTGTTGCTTAATAGGCCAGTAATTACCTATCGTTCCATTGCTCAAGATATTTACTGGACGAATATCACTGAAACATCGCAGTTGATCGATGCTTTAGAAGAGGCTCAGTACGATGAAGCAGCTATCAATAAAAGGCGTTGGATAGTGGACAATTATGATCCTTATCTCGATGGACAAGTATGCCGTCGGATGTTGGATGCCGTCAGCGATTATATAGCCCGTCACGGGGTGCCCGAAAAACGGAAACTCAACTTGTGGCGTCAGTATACAAGTATCAAACGATTTGGAAAAATAAAAAGAAAACGATGAAATCATACGTATTTCCCGGAAATATAGAAGAAGAAATCCTTCAGATTGGTGCGCAGCAGATACCCTATATGCGTACCGCACAATTTTCTGCTTTGGTTAAAGCTTCAGAGCGGATGTTTTTAGAACTCATTCATTGTACAAGAGGGCGGGTGCTATTTTATACCGCTTCTGGTACCGGAGCGATGGACGCTGTGGTCTCTAATTTTGTAGCGACACACGGTAAAGCATTTGTCATTGCAGGCGGCTCTTTTGGGCGTCGTTGGCAGGAGTTATGTACCTATTACGGTTGCGAGAAGGATGTTTTTGAAGTACCTTTTGCCTGTGATATTGATTATGCAGCTCTCGAAGTGGCTTTAGACGAATCTCGTCCCACTGTTTTTTTGTGCCAGCAGCATGAAACTTCTACTGGGCAACTGTTCGATCTAGAAAAGATCGGGCGCCTATGTCGGGCTAGGAATATCTTTTTGGTAGTCGATGCCATTAGTTCTTTTCTCTCCGATCCATTAGATATGGATGCTATGGGGATCGATCTTTGCATCACTAGTAGCCAGAAAGGGCTCAATATTCCTCCGGGACTTTCATTTGTGGTACTTTCTGAGCGTGTTTTGGCAGAACCCTTTGCTCATCGGTCGTATTACTTTGATTTTGAAGAGAACTTAAAGAACTTGGAACGCGGACAAACCCCCTATAGTCCGGCAACAACCCTTTTCTTGCAGTTGCATGCGCGACTTGAGATGCTCGTTGCCAAAGGTGTTGATCAAGTTATTCGGGATGTTCGGGAAAAAGCCATCTATTTTAGAAACCTGTGTGCGAAGCATCAATGGGAGGTGCCGGCAGAAGTTCCTTCCAACTGCATCACTGGCTTCTTTGTTCATCGAAATGCCGAGATTCTCTTTACTGAATTGATGAAGCAAGGCCTCTACATTATGCCAGGTGGAACGCCACACTACTTCAGAGTATCGCACTTGGGCGTTCAGAGTCCAGCCGATTTGGATGAGTTGGCTGCACGCATTCAGGAAATAGAACAGCGTTAAAAACCTTAGATTACTAGTTATATGGAGAAAAAAGTTAGAGTATTTACGTCCGGGAGTTTCGACTTATTTCATGTAGGTCATCTTAATATCTTGGAGAAATCGGCTGCATTGGGTGATGAGCTGATTGTGGGTGTTAGTACAGATGAGTTAATAGCGGAGTACAAAGGGATGAAACCCATCATTCCGTTTGAGCAACGCTTTCGGATTATCTCGTCGTTGAAATGCGTTACTAAAGCAGTGAAGCAGGTTAAACTGACGGAGATAGCCCAACTTAAAGAAGAGGCTATTGATGTTGTGACCATTGGTGACGATTGGATGGATAAGTACCTCGAAGGGTTGGAATGGATGAAGCAGCAAGAAGGCAAACAAGTTGTCTATTTTCCTTATACCCCAGGCATTAGTACCACGACAATCAAAAAAGATATTATCTCTCATACCAATCAGATAGTGGAAGCGGCTTTACAAAGAGAAGCGGAACAAGATCTTAATTGGAAAGAAGACGAGCATTAATCGTTGCTTATTACATAACCTATTCTAGATTAGTTTAAAGATAAATGTTTATTTCATTACTTATATCAACGTACAATTGGGAACGAGCTTTGGCAGTCTGTCTCAAGAGTGTACTGACTCAGACTGTTAAGCCTGATGAGATTGTTATTGCCGATGACGGCTCACGAGAGGATAC
>RZZX01000004.1 GCA_009929715.1 Bacteroidia bacterium | reverse complement strand
TTACCCTAGGCAAACACTTCGATTACCCTAGGCAAACGCTTCGATTTTGCTTATGAGAATGATTTTTTGCGGCGTAACATGTATGCGCCATCTTGCTTTTTGGATTAAGGGAACTTACTCTTCAAGAACAAACCCCGAAGCGTCATTTTAAAGAACTTCGAGAAGGGTTTCTATGGCGTTTTGAGTCTTATCGGATAGCAATAGTTCTTAATTTAACCTCTGCTATGCGCTTTGGGAGGGCAGACGTTTGTTTCGAACTCTTTACTAGATTATGCCAATACGCTTTTTGTTGTTTCAAGATGACAACGAATACGGAACTTTTCTAGAAGATGTGTTATCTGGTGTCTGAAATCGTTTGTTTTGATTGAATTAACAGAAAAAGAGGTCTGAATAATTAAAAAACAATAAAAAAGACCTTTTAATTCGTTGATTTGTCGTTTTTAACAAAAAAAACACCTATTTTTATTCTAGATTAAAGAACAAACTAGATTTCATTTTGTTATTATCAAACAATAGAGAAAGCCGCAGATTTTCTATTGTCCATTCTCTCTCTTAATAACACTTAATTATTTCTCTCTTAAACGGAAAAGGCTGCCTCTCAATGGGGCAGCCTTCATTTTCATTTAACTGGGTCATTTACCAACTCATTTCAAGCAGGTATTTACTTAAGGTGTCTCTTAGCACACTTAGGGTGATGGGCTTAACCAAGACCTCTGTAGCTCCCGATTTTATGGCGTTTTCTCTGTCGGTGGCGAAGGCGTATGCGGTTTGTATGATGATAGGGATTCTCGGATTCTCGTTTCGAATAATAACGGTTGCTTCCAAGCCTGTCATCTTAGGCATCTTAATGTCCATCAGGATAGCTTTGGCCTCCTGGTGATGCTGTCTGTAAAGCTCAATTATTTCTAGCCCATTTTTAGCCCATAAGATATCGCATTTCTTTCCAATGATGGCGTTGATTAGTTTGAAATTACTTTCATCGTCTTCTGCTACGAGTATGAGCGGCCTAAACTCGGTTGTTTTTTTGTCTTCCATGTCTTGTCTTTTTATATCACTCAGCCTTAGTAAGGTACTTATTCTGTGCGCAAGATATAAAAAAATGGTAGAATTGACTATCTTTGCGACCAATTTAATTTTAAAATATGGTTTCTATAGACGGACTGGCCGTAGAGTTTGGCGGCACAACATTATTCAGTGACATCTCTTTTGTGATTAATGAAAAAGATCGCATCGCCCTGATGGGTAAGAATGGTGCAGGTAAGAGTACTTTGCTTAAGATTCTTGCTGGAGTGCGGCCACCAACGCGTGGAAGGGTTACAGCGCCGAAAGATTGTGTGGTGGCTTATTTGCCGCAGCATTTGATGACCGAAGACGGTCGGACGGTGTTTGAGGAGACGGCGCAGGCGTTTGCGCATCTGCATGCCATGGAGGCTGAAATAGAGCGCCTCAACAAGGAGCTTGAAACGCGGACCGATTATGAAAGCGACAGCTATATGGAGCTTATTGAACAGGTGTCGACGTTGAGTGAGAAGTTCTATGCCATCGATGCTACGAACTATGAGGAGGATGTGGAGAAGACTTTGCTTGGTTTGGGATTTCTACGTGAGGATTTCCACCGACAGACGAAGGATTTTAGTGGTGGCTGGCGCATGCGTATTGAGCTGGCAAAACTCTTGTTGCAGAAACCGGATGTGATTTTACTTGATGAGCCAACGAATCACTTGGATATCGAATCTATTCAATGGTTGGAGGACTTTTTGATCAATAACGGCAAGGCAGTGGTGGTGATTAGTCACGACCGGAAGTTTGTCGACAACATCACTACGCGGACCATTGAGGTTACTATGGGACGTATTTATGATTATAAAGTGAACTATTCACAATACCTTCAGTTGCGTAAGGAGCGTCGCGAACAGCAACAAAAGGCTTTTGATGAACAGCAAAAGTTTATTGCCGAAACGCGGGAGTTTATTGAACGGTTTAAAGGGACTTACTCTAAAACCTTGCAAGTACAAAGTCGCGTGAAGATGCTTGAGAAGCTTCAACTGCTTGAGGTCGACGAGGAAGATTCGTCGGCTTTGCGTCTGAAATTTCCACCTTCACCACGTTCAGGAAGCTATCCGGTGGTGATGGAGCAGATGGGGAAGAGCTATGGCGATCATGTGGTTTTCAAACAAGCTAATCTAACCATTGAACGGGGCGATAAGGTGGCCTTTGTGGGTAAGAACGGTGAAGGTAAGTCGACTTTGGTGAAGTGTATCATGAAGGAATTGGAGCACGATGGGACGCTAACGTTGGGACATAACGTGCAGATTGGGTATTTTGCACAGAACCAGGCTTCGCTGTTGGATGAGAACCTCACGGTGTTTCAGACCATTGATGATGTGGCCAAGGGGGAGATTCGAAATAAGATACGCGACTTGTTAGGGGCGTTCATGTTTGGCGGACCAGAAGAGTCTATGAAAAAGGTGAAAGTACTTTCAGGAGGTGAACGTACACGGTTGGCCATGATTAAGTTGTTGCTCGAACCAGTCAACTTGTTGATTCTTGATGAGCCAACGAACCACCTAGACCTTAAAACCAAGGATATCTTGAAGCAAGCTTTGATTGATTTCGATGGAACCCTCATTGTGGTGTCACACGACCGTGATTTCCTTGACGGCTTAGTGACCAAGGTCTATGAGTTTGGTAATAAGAAGGTCACAGAACATTTGTGCGGTATCTATGAATTCCTAGAAAAGAAGAAAATGGACTCTTTGAGTGAGTTGGAACGGAAAAACTAAGCATTTATCTACCTTTCAGAAACGTATTAAAGTACTTCTGTAAGTTGGCTTCCGTATTAAATAAAACTGTCCCGAGATTTAGGTTATTACACCTTCGATCTCGGGATTTTTTGTCTCTTATTCCAGCACGTTTCTACTCTTCTTAACCCTTTTAGTTAGAGAGCCTTTTGTCTAAAAAGAACCGCTAAAAACAGAAGGAAGGCTTATTTTAAAGAACCTGAAAAACGATTAAATATTTGGTTATCAGGATTGTTTTACTTATCTTTGCCTTTCTAAGATATAAAAACAGGCTATTTATAACCTTTGGAAATACTCCATTTAGCTATTCATTTCAAGATATTCTTTTCATAATATCGACTTTATTTTAAGCTACACCGCCTGTTTAATTAACATGTTTATTAATCTATTCGGGCGCAACAGGCGTTTCCGTTTATCAATCAAAACTTTATGAGATATAAAGAACGATTTCTATTTCTATTTTTTTTCAGCTTCATGTTTTGTTTCTCGGGTTTTTCGCAAGATAAACCTCAAGTTAAACTTGGTGGCGCTCTGCGCTTTAACTACAATTACTCCGATTGGAAGGAGGGGCATAAGAAACGCGGTGGTGATTTTGGATTCGATCTGTTTCGCTTAAATGTCGATGCTGCTTATAAGGGGGTATTTCTGAACGGTGAATACCGCTTTTATCCCTCTTCTTCGGGTGGGGGTATGCTCAAAACGGGGTATGTAGGTTACCGGTTCGATGAGCATCAGCAAATACAACTGGGTCTTACCGGTGTGCCTTTTGGAATTAAGCCCTATACATCGAACAGTTACTTTTTTAATATCAATTACTACCTCGGGTTAGAAGACGATGCTGATATGGGGGTTAAATACCTCTATCAGAATACGCATTGGTCTGCTACTTTGGCGTTTTTTAAGAATGCCGATGAACTCGATTTTGGTTCTGACTCCGAGATTTCTCCCAACCGCTACGGGTATGATGTGGCCGGACGGAATAAAGAGGTCAATCAAGCGAATGCACAAGTGGTTTATCGCTGGGGAGGCTTGTGGAAGTCCCAGATCGGCGCATCGGGCGAGTTCGGTGGGCTCTATAACCTAGATACCGAGAAGATGGGGACGCATGCTGCTTGGGGAGTGCATTATGTACTCGATTACGGGCATTGGAACCTTAAGGCGCAATACACCGGTTATCGGATGAAACCGAGAAATGCAGCCGAGGAGTCGCGTGAGGTGGTGGCGATGGGTGCCTATGGTTCAACTTACCTCGTAGCGGCAAAAGCGGACACCTATTCGGCAGCTTTGGCTTATACTTTCCCTGTGAATAAAGGATTCTTAGATACAGTGACACTCTATAACGATTTTAGCATGATGCATAAACGTATCAGTGGATTTAAAGACAGTTACCAGAACATCACCGGTTGCCTGCTCGGTATGGGGCCGGTTTACACTTATGTGGATTGTGCACTGGGGAAAAATCAGGCTTGGCTTGGGGGCGATTGGAATACAGCGTTTGCTCAAGGAACCGATTCTAAACAGTGGCATACCCGTTTGAACGTGAACATCGGTTATTATTTTTAATCTAAAAGAGAAGGATAGAATGAGTAAAATTGAAATTAAAAACTTGTATCTTGTTTTCGGTCAGGAGAAGAATAAAGCGGCCAAGATGCTGAAAGACAACAAGAGTAAAGCGGATATATTGAAGACTACTGGTTGTACGGTAGCCGTTAAGAACGCTAATCTGACGATTAATGAAGGCGAGATTTTTGTTATTATGGGACTCTCCGGGAGCGGGAAGTCGACCTTGCTTCGTTGTTTTAACCGCCTTATTCGGCCTACGTCAGGGGAGGTTTGGATTAACGGCAAGGATATCTCCAAAGCCACGGATAAGGAGTTGCAGGAAGTACGTCGTAAAGAGCTAGCCATGGTGTTTCAGAACTTCGGTTTGTTGCCCCACCGAACGGTACTTCAGAACATTGCTTTTGGGCTCGAATTACAAGGAGTGAAAAAGCTTCAACGTGAAGAGAAAGCTCTGGAGAGCATGGAACTTGTTGGACTGAAAGGTTATGAACAGCAGATGGTGAGTGAACTTTCGGGAGGTATGCAGCAACGGGTTGGTCTAGCACGGGCTTTGGCCAATGATCCGGAGGTGTTGTTGATGGATGAGGCTTTTTCGGCACTTGATCCATTGATACGTGTGCAGATGCAAGACGAATTGTTGGCCATTCAGGAGAAGATGAAGAAGACCATTGTCTTTATTACCCATGATTTGAGTGAAGCCATTAAGTTGGGCGACCGTATTGCAATCATGAAAGATGGCGAGATAGTGCAGGTGGGAACACCGGAAGAGATTCTCAGTGAACCTGCCAATGACTATGTAGAACGCTTTGTGGAAAATGTAGACCGGACAAAAATACTAACAGCGGGCACTTTAATGATCGATAAACCGTTGGTGGCTCGATTAGAGAAAGAGGGACCTGAAGTTCTTATTCGTAAGATGCGTGAAAAGGACTTGACAGTCTTGCCGGTCGTCGATGGTCAGAGAATATTGATTGGTGAGGTGCACCTTAAGGAGCTATTACGACTTCGGAAAGCTCAGATTCGCTCCATCGAATCGGTGGTGCGGCATGAGGTACATTCGGTGTTGCCCGATACCGTTCTGGAAGATTTGTGGCCTCTGCTAACAAAAACGAACTCGCCCATCTGGGTGGTCGATGAGAATCGGCAATTTCAGGGCGTGGTACCACTTGCCTCGTTGGTCATCGAAGCAACCGGCAAGGATAAAGAAGAAATCAATGAAATAATTCAAAACGCAATCGATTTATGATACATCTAGGAAAATATATAGAAATAGCCATCAACTGGCTGACGGAGAATTTCGCTTCATTCTTTGATGCGCTAAGTTTTGGTATCGGAGGGTTTATTGAGGGGTTTCAACACCTCTTGTTTGGTATACCTTTTTATATAACCATTCTTTTGTTGGCCGTTTTAGCTTGGTTTAAAGCCGGTAAGGGAACAGCTCTCTTTACGTTGCTTGGACTTGGGCTCATTTATGGAATGGGTTTTTGGGAAGAGACCATGCAGACCTTAGCGTTGGTCTTGTCGGCTACCTGTTTGGCCCTTCTTCTAGGCATCCCTTTGGGCATCTGGACAGGCAAGAGCAAGCGATGTGAAAAGGTGATGCGTCCCATTTTGGACTTTATGCAGACCATGCCGGCATTTGTCTATCTTATTCCGGCGGTATTGTTCTTCGGGCTTGGTACGGTCCCTGGTGCTTTTGCGACTATTATTTTTGCAATGCCTCCAGTGGTACGACTTACTGGGTTGGGTATTCGTCAAGTCCCGATCAATGTGGTGGAAGCTTCCCGTTCGTTTGGGGCGACCTCTCGGCAGTTGCTTTTCAAGGTCGAACTTCCTTTGGCGTTGCCAACCATCCTTACGGGAATCAATCAGACCATTATGATGTCACTTTCGATGGTGGTTATCGCTGCAATGATCTCGGCCGGAGGGCTCGGTGAAGTGGTGTTGAAAGGGATTACACAGATGAAGATCGGCCTTGGATTCGAAGGAGGCATTGCTGTGGTTATCTTGGCTATCGTACTCGATCGTATTACGCAAGGTATTGCACGGAGTAAAAAATAACAGACTTCTTGCTTATTTTAGAGTTGGAAGTCTCAATAGACTATTTAAATGATTAAAAAAGAAAGGACTAAAAGCATGTGGAGTAGAGTAAAAATTGTAGGAGTTATTTTAGCAGCCATTCTTGTTGTAGCAGGGTGTGGCAGTCAGAAAAAGGAGAAGGTTATTCACGTGGCCTATGCCAATTGGGCAGAGGGAATTGCCATGACCAACGTGGTGAAGGTTGTTTTTGAAGAACAAGGGTATGATGTCAAGCTGTTGAATGCCGATGTGGCCCCCATCTTTGCCTCTTTGTCGGGCAAGAAGGCGGATCTCTTTTTGGACGCCTGGATGCCGGTGACTCATGCCGATTATATGAAGCAGTATGGCGATAAGCTAGAGGTGCTAACTGATCTGTATGCGAATGCTAGGATAGGATTGGTCGTGCCGAGCTATGTGACCATCAACTCGATCGACGAGCTCAATGGTCTTCGGAAGAAGTTCTCTGGTGATATTATTGGAATCGACGCTGGAGCCGGAATTATGGCTGCTGCCGATGAAGCGATTAAGGCGTACGATTTGAAATATAAACTATTAACATCGAGCGGTCCAGCCATGACAGCCTCTTTGAAAAAAGCGATCGACGATAAGAAGTTTGTGGTCGTAACGGGGTGGACACCTCATTGGATGTTCGATCGCTTTGAGTTGAAGATGCTCGATGATCCGAAGAAAGTGTTTGGGGATGCCGAGGTGATACAAGCCATTGCTTGGAAAGGATTTAGTGAAAAAGATCCGTTTGCGGCAGAGCTGATTAAGAAAATCTCGTTGACTGATAAACAGCTCAGTTCGTTGATGACTGCTATTGCAGAATCGACTACCGATGAGGCTGATGCAGCGCGTGAATGGGTGCATGCGCACCGTGAATTGGTTGACAGTTGGATACCTCAAGTTGTTCAATAAAGCAACCTGAGCGGTTCGTTGTTCGTTTTATCTCTTTGTTTGCCAGGTGCTTCCGTTGAAAAACGGAAGCACCTGTTTGGCGTTAATGAAAAAAGGCGAATAGGTGAAGGAAAGCTTCTAAAGTTTCTCTACCTTTGTTGGCTGATATGGAAGGAGTAGATCGTAAAATCATACACATCGACATGGATGCGTTTTATGCTTCGGTAGAACAGCGAGACCATCCGGAGTGGCGCGGCAAGCCTCTGGCAGTAGGGCACGAGGGAAGCCGAGGAGTTGTAGCGGCAGCGAGCTATGAGGCTCGACGCTATGGTGTTCGTTCGGCCATGTCGTCTACCAAAGCCAAGCGCCTCTGTCCGCAGTTAATATTCACTCCTGGTAGGCAAGAGGTTTACAAGCAAATCTCGCGTTCCATTCATGAAATCTTTCACGATTATACAGATATGATTGAGCCACTATCGCTCGATGAAGCCTTCCTCGATGTGACGACGAATAAGCGAGGTTGCGTTTGGGCGGTCGATATAGCCAAAGAGATTAAGCAGCGCATTCGCGAAGAGCTCCAATTGGTTGCCTCGGCCGGTGTCTCATACAATAAATTTCTAGCTAAGATTGCCTCCGATTATCGGAAACCCGATGGGCTGTGTACCATCCATCCCGATCAAGCTTTAGCCTTTATAGAGCATCTCCCTATCGAACTCTTTTGGGGCATCGGGCCAGTTACAGCGAAGAAGATGCATCTTTTGGGCATCCATAACGGCCTGTTGTTGCGCTCCTGCTCGCTCAATATGCTGTCTCGTCATTTCGGAAAAATAGGCGCACTCTATTACGACTTTGCGCGTGGGGTCGATTTACGTCCGGTTGAGGCCGTTCGTGTGCGGAAATCTATCGGGTGTGAACACACGTTGGAAAAAGACATCTCGCGCCGTTCCTCGGTCATCATTGAGCTCTATCATGTGGCAGTTGAATTAGTTGAACGGGTTAAGGCCAAAGCGTTTGAAGGCAACACGCTGACTTTGAAAATCAAGTTTCACGATTTCCGGCAGATCACTCGAAGCATCACACAGACAGCTGAGCTTCGGACGCTCGACGCCATCCTTCCGTTGGCCAAAGAACTGCTCAAATCAGTTGCTTACGAAGAACACCCCATTCGTCTTATCGGCCTATCGGTTTCCAATCCCAAGAGAGAGGGTGAGGAGCAAGAGTCCGGTGTTTGGGAACAGCTGAGCTTTGAATTTAGCGATTGGGATTGACGCTGTACGTTTTGGGCAGGTGTTTTGTATGATTTTCATCGTTTAGTTTCTAAAGAATAGGTTATTTTTGCCTAGACTTTAAATACGATAGCCATGAACAAGAAGATTTTTTTGACGATTTGTTGGGTGGTGCTGTGTAGCAGTTATGTTTTAAATGCACACGCTTATACTGAACGAAATTTGTTGCAGCATCGAGCAGATGAAGCAGCGCTTGAGCGCGTTTTGGTGGGTAATCAAGCGTGGGTCTCTTATCCAGCCTATACCGACCGACAAGGGTGGGAGGCTTTGATGGGAGAGAATAAAACGCGTTTGATAAAAGCCGGAGAGAAGTTGCTCGATTATCAATGGAACCTTGTGCCTGCCACAGCTTATCTCGAATACGAACGGGGTGGCGATCGAAATGTGATGCAGAATCCTTATGAGAAGAATCGGAGTGCCTTGAACACCTTAATGTTGGCCGAGCTAGCCGAAGGGAAGGGACGGTTCCTCGATCAGTTGATAAATGGTGTTTATCAGAGTTGTGAGATGACTTCGTGGGTTCTTTCGGCTCACCTGCCCAATCAAAAAAGCGGTCGGTCGTTGCCCGATTTCCGGCAACAAATAATCGACTTGGGTTCAGGGGGGTACGGTGCCACGTTGGCTTGGGTGCATTACTTCTTTCATCAGGCCTTTGATCGGGTCAACCCCGTTATTTCACTCTATCTACAGAAAGAACTCAAAGAACGTATACTCGATCCTTATATGGCGGACGACACCATGTGGTGGATGGCTTTTCATCTCAAGCCTGGTGGGTTAGTGAACAATTGGAATCCGTGGTGTAACTCGAACGTGTTACAGTGTTTCTTATTGATGGAGAACGATAAAGAGCGTTTGGTTAAGGCGGTTTACCGCACCATGCAGTCGGTCGACCATTTCTTGAATTTCATCAAAGCCGATGGCGCTTGCGAAGAAGGTCCCTCTTATTGGGAGCATGCAGCTGGTAAACTTTACGATTATTTGCAAATACTCTCCGATGGAACGGGTGGGCAGGTCTCGCTTTTCGATGAACCAATGGTGCGTCGGATGGGCGAATACATCTCACGTTCGTATGTTGGCAACGGCTGGGTGGTGAACTTTGCTGATGCCTCGGCCAAAGGTGGTGGCAATGAATCGCTGATTTATCGGTACGGCAAAGCCGTAGGTAGCGAAGAGATGATGCAGTTTGCGGCCTATTTATTGGCCGGTCGGCCACCGTATGCTTCTCTCGGCAACGATACCTTTCGTTCTTTACAGTCGCTTCTAAGCTACAAAGGGCTCTCGGCTATGAAGGGTAGTCATGTGATGCCCGATGTGACGTGGTATCCCGAGACTGAATTTTGTTACATGAAGAATAAAGAGGGCCTTTTTGTAGCGGCTAAAGGTGGGTTTAATAATGAAAGTCATAACCACAACGATGCCGGCACCTTTTCACTTTATGTCGACACAACTCCAGTGCTCATTGATGCTGGCGTAGGGACTTATACGCGGCTGACTTTTAGTAGCCAACGTTATACCATTTGGAGTATGCAGAGCGATTACCACAACCTACCGATGATTAATGGGGTGTCTCAGAAGTTCGGTCAGCAGTATAAAGCCAACGCGGTTCGGTGTGATGGGAAGCGACAGATCTTTTCGGCCGATATCGCAGCAGCTTATCCACAGGAGGCTCAAGTGAAGAGTTGGGTGCGCTCTTATGCTTTGAAAGGGCAGGAGTTGATACTGACCGATCAGTATACGCTCAAGGAGGCGGTACAACCTAACCAGCTGAACTTTTTGACTTGGGGAAAGGTTGATCTTTCTCAGCCTGGTAAGGTGCGTCTCGAAGTGGGTGGTAAGGTGGTCGAGATGACTTACCCTAAATCCTTTACAGCAGCCGTGGAACCTATCGCTTTGGACGATCCTCGTTTGTCACGTGTTTGGGGCAAGGAGATTTATCGGTTAACGTTAAAAACAGAAGAGAAAAAGCTGAAAGATGCGTATCGCATAGTCGTTCGGAAAATTAAATAACTAACTAAAAAACAGAATTGAATAGTATGAAAAAAACTTTATTGATTGGTCTTTTCGCTTGTTTGGGTTTAGGCTTAAACTTGCATGCACAGAATGTCTTATCGAATGGGGAGTTTAAAACGGAAGTTGCCACGGTGGTGAAGAATGCCAATAAAGCGGTGAATGGGGAGTGGTTTATCCTAAATAACGAAACAGAAGGGGCTACTGTTATCACTTGGAACGGGGCTACTGGCGACCAAACTTATCCCTCTGCGATGGTGCTCGATAACAGTGGTGCTGCCAAAAATCTTTCATGGTATAAAGCATTTATTGGCCAACGGCTGACTGGTGGGTTGGAAAAGGCTATTTATACACTCACGTTTTATGTGAAATCTGAGGAGAGTGGCGCTTCTGTTGGGGCTTATATTAAGCAATCGGTTGAGGAGAAACGTGTTGATACCGGCAAGTACGGGACAACCTTTTTTGTGCGCAATAACTATGATGAGGCATCGCAACGCACGGCGTCGGCTGCTCAGTATACACTCCCGATAAAGGGCAAAGGAAAATGGGTGAAGGTGACGGTCGACTTTGATATGAGCCGGGTTGTGAATACGGTGAACAGTCAGAGTGCTAATGCTGATTTGACGATTTCGAATGTTGCTGCTGATTCGGCTATTTTGAAAGATTGCTATTTGGCTCTTTCTGTACAGAATAAAGGAGCGGTGGTTCAAATCAGTGGAGTGAGCCTAACGAAAAAATAGTCTTAAAGTAAAATAGCCTATGGACGGAAGGGGAAAGGACGATAAAGAGTCGCTCCCTTCCCAGTCAGGGCTTGACTTTATGATGCCATGGCATTACTCAAACAGAGCGGTCCGTTTGCTCAAAACGAGCGGTCTGTTTACTCAAAACGAGCGGTCCTATTTACTCAGAGGACCGCTCGTTTTGAGTTTTTATTTTTAGTCTTTTCTCCCTTATGCTTCTTCATAGAGATGAGGGAAGGGCGTCATGGTTACTTCTCTATGAGATTCCTAATTTCTTTTTAAGAGCTTTAGGTAAAGCGTCTTTATGCACCATGATATAAATCGTTTTGGCGCGAACATAGCTTTCGGACATATTCAGATAGCCACCAAATTTGTTACCATCTGCTGCCCAAGAGTTTTTAGTGATGTAGTACGTTGTCCCGTTTTGATCTTTGGTTATTCCAGTCAGATGCATCAGGTGATCGTCTGTAGTGACAAATTTCTCGTAGCCAGCTTGACGAACCTCCGGTGTTACGTTGACCTCTGGGAATGGTTGTTCAAACTTGAACACCTCTTGCAACCGTTCTTGTGGTTTCAGCTTTTCAAAACGCGCCCTGTCGGTGGTGGAGTACTCATCGATGTTATCTACTTGCGGGTTGATAGCCACCCCATTTCGGTAAGAGAACCCTTTTTCACTCACATCCCCGTCCCAACAAACGGTATACCCATGGGTTAAAGCGTCATTGATGACTGTCATCAGATCGTCCAAGGGCACGTTGTACATCAACTCATGCTCCCAGTTGTCCGGTACCTCAGGAGCAAACGTTTGGTAATAAGGTTTATGGGTAAAACTCGTCATCTCAACATAGTCGTCCATGTTAAGTCCCAAACTTTTAGCGAAAGAATTGGGCGTGTAGCTCTTTCCTTTATAAGTAAAAGTCTCCGGCAGTTTGCCGAGGTAGGTATCAAACAGTGAGGCAGTCAATTTCTGATACTCCGGACTACGTCCTTTTAATTTAACGCTTGTTTGAGCCAAGGCATGCAGGTAAGCTTCTAATTCTGTGTGGTTGTGTTTATCGGCTTGGTAAGCGATACCGGTATAAGCCTCTTCCGGTACGATACCTACTTGTTTATAAGCATTTTTAAAGGTATGCGATAAGCTACCTTGTCCGATATTGCCTTTACCTTGACGAAGGTAGTTGTCTTCGAGCTGATTCATATATTTTTGGCGAACAATGAACATCTCAGACAAATCATATTCGCCTTTTCCCATTCGAAGCAGTTCGGATTCAAAGAAAGAAGCCGATGCGAAACACCAACAAGTGCCGCTGGAGGCTTGGTTTTTTACTGGTGTGGCAGGTTGAGAAGCAACCGTTGTGAACTGATAACCGGATGTTTGTCCCCAGAGGTTACAGACTAAACAAGCGGCAATAAGAGATAAAGTCAGTTTTTTCATGATAACGTGTCATTTTATAGAAGATTATATCGTTTTATTTGTCGTTTACTGTGCATCTTTATCACAAATTTAGGCTATTCTTTTTAATCGGAGAAATGTTCCATCTATTTTATTAGCGAAACATCTAGATGAGGAGGTCGAAACGTTATGTATAGGGGGGGAGGAGTGAGAACTTGGCATAAAAAAAGCGGAAAAAACAAGTTGCCTTTTCCGCTTTCTGATTGTATGATAAGTGTTTGTTTTACAAAAGAGACTGCTGAGACAGCAGTTTTTGAAGTTGGCCATTTAAGGCTTGACACATGGCACCGTTTCCCATTGCTTGATAACGCTTAATACGGTACTGTAACATCACAATTTGTTGATTTGCATTCTTTTTCATCATTTGTTTCCTCTTTTTTTGCCCTCCACGTTTTGAAGAGCGGTTATATATTCTTTTGTTTTATGCTACAAAGATACGACTTTTTTGCAATCAACATGTTCTAGAACATAGAAAAACCGTTTTTATTTCCATTTTTTATCGTTATATGGCCTCTTTTTAACAGGATGTTACAATTCCATGACGAATAAAGGCGATAAAACAGGTGAAAAACCTTTTTCACAGAGTTCTTATTAGAGTTTACCGCTTTTTATTATTAAATAAGGTGGTCATCGTTCAAGGCCTTATCGGGCTTTCTCTTTTCTATTGAGCATAAAAAAGGTATAAATAGATAAGAATAGGGGCGTAAGGGTATCTGAAAGCGATCTATTCTCTATTTTCTATGGATTTTTGAGTCAGCTCTAAGAATAATCTTGTATTTTTGTGGAGAATCTACTAACCTAATTGATTTAGAAACAACAAAAACATGAAAACTTTTATCCAACTATGGTGCATTTCTGTCTTATCGGTTCTCTTGAGCGGTTGCGGTGAAGCACATTTCCTGAAAGATGGAACCTATCGACAGCAAGTAACTAAAGACTTTGAGAGCAAGAAAGCAGTGTTGAAGCAGGGTGATTTGTTCACGGTGTTCGATCAAACCGATTTGTCTTTATCTGAAAAGGAGGCGTTGATGTTCCTCTATGCTTATATGCCGTTGGGTGATATAACAGACCATTCGGGAACCTATTTTCTTGAGAACATCCGTTTGTCTGAGCAGGCTCGTAAGGAGATGGCTTGGGGGAAAGAGATCCCTGATGGCATCTACCGTCACTTTGTCTTGCCACTTCGGATTAATAATGAGAACTTAGATCATTCTCGTGGGGTGTTTTATCAGGAGCTGAAAAATCGTGTGAAGCACTTATCTATGAAAGAAGCTATTCTGGAGGTGAATCATTGGTGTCATGAAAAAGTAGTTTATAGACCAAGTGATGCACGTACTAGTTCGCCTTTGGCTTCGGTTAAAACGGCTTATGGACGTTGTGGTGAGGAGTCTACTTTTACGGTAGCGGCATTGCGTGCAGTGGGAATTCCGGCGCGTCAAGTCTACACACCGCGTTGGGCACATACCGATGATAATCACGCTTGGGTGGAAGCTTGGGCCGATGGAAAATGGCATTTCTTGGGCGCTTGCGAACCTGAACCGGTCTTGAATCTGGGCTGGTTTAATGCACCAGCTAGTCGAGGAATGTTGATGCATACCAAAGTGTTCGGTCGGTATAATGGCCCGGAAGAGTTGATGCTCGAAACGCCTAATTATACAGAAATCAATGTGATCGATAATTATGCGCCGACAGCTAAGGTGGAGATATCGGTGGTGGATACGCAAGGACAGCCAGTTTCTGGTGCTAAGGTAGAGTTTAAGATTTATAATTATGCCGAGTTTTATAGCGTGGCAACCAAATATACGGCTCCATCGGGACAAACATCGTTGACAGCTGGTAAAGGCGATATGTTGGTTTGGGCTTCTAAAGAGGGACGTTTCGGTTACACGGAGGTGTCGTTTGGTAAAACAGAAGCGGTAACCATCACACTCGATAAGACGGAGGGAGAAGCCTATTCATTGGCTTTGGATTTAGTTCCTCCCATCGAGGGGGCTAATATGCCTGAAGTTACTGCCGAACAACGTCGGATAAATGATCGGCGGATGGCGCAGGAAGACTCTATTCGTCAGGCGTATGTGGCAACTTTTATCACCGAAGAGCAGGCGCAGGCATTTGCTGATTCATGCCATTTGAAGGCCGATGAAGTGGTGAAGTTATTAATTGCATCGAGAGGGAATTATGGCACTTTGCAGGCTTTCTTAAGGAATCGGGCCGATGAGACACAACGTCGTCAGGCGGTGGAGTTGTTGAAGGTGGTTTCTGCCAAAGATTTACGGGATGTGTCGTTGGAGGTACTAGAAGATCATTTGTTGCATACGCCGGCTTTGAATCCATCGGCTTCGGCTACCGACCAGCTCCAATCGGCAGAGAGGTACCGGGCTTATGTGATGAACCCGCGTGTAGCCAATGAGATGATTACACCTTATAAAGCTTTCTTTGTAGAGAACTTGCCTCAAGGCCTTGAATTCGGAACGCATCCGGAGAAATTAGTTGACTGGTGTAATCAGCAAATCACGATTAATGATGAGCTGAATATGAATAGTCTAGCGATGTCGCCTGTTGGCGTATGGAAAGCGCGCGTGGCTGATACGCATTCGCGTGATATCTTTTTTGTTTCGGTAGCTCGTAGCGTAGGTTGTCCGGCACGCATTGATGCTGTGACGGGCAAAGTGCAATATTGGTCGGGTGCCGATTGGCAGGATGTAACTTTCGGAGCATCAGCGGCTGCTGTAGAGTCTTCGTCGAAAGGTCAGCTAGTGGCGAAGTACACTCCAGTTCCCTCACTGACCGACCCGAAATATTACTCACACTTTACACTCTCTAAATTCGACAATGGTAGCTTTAGGCTACTCAATTACGATGAAGGTGATGTGGATATGGGCGGTGGAGCAACTTGGTCCAACTTATTGAAAAATGGAGCCACCTTAGATGCAGGCTATTATATGTTGGTTACTGGTACACGTTTGGCGAGTGGTGGCGTTCTTTCGAATGTGACTTTCTTTACTATTGAACCGGGTAAAACGACAACGGTCGACTTGGTGATGCGTGAGAAGAAAGATGCGGTACAAGTGATTGGTAGTTTCAATTCGGAATCACTTTACCAACCCATTCAGGGGGCTGATCTTCAAAGCATCTTACAGACATGCGGACGTGGCTATTTTGTGATTGGCGTGCTTGGTGTGGGACAAGAGCCTACGAATCATGCACTTCGTGATATTGCTGCTTTGGGCAGTGAGTTCGACAAGTGGGGCCGTCGGATGGTGTTGTTGTTCCCTTCGGAAGAACAATATAAGAAATACAACCCTTCGGAATTTAAAGGATTGCCGTCGACTATCACCTATGGGTTGGATGTGGATCGGGGCATTCAACGCCAGATTGTTGAAGCGATGAAGTTAAATAAGACCACTTTGCCAGTCTTTATCGTAGCCGATACGTTTAATCGGGTGGTGTTTGTTTCGCAAGGATACACCATCGGGTTGGGTGAGCAATTGATGAAGGTAATACACGGTCTGTAAAAGAATTAGCAGGACGAGAATAGAAGAAAGGCCAACCGAGCAACAAGCGTTCGGTTGGCCTTTTTAGTGATACCCTATTCCTTTTTAAGGTTTAATAAAAACCGGATAGAGTCTGTTTTTATCTTTATCGACGGGATAAAGTGCCTGCTCTTTTTTAAGTCGGCTAGCCATCTGATTAAATAGCTCATGAGCTTTCTTGTTCTCCTTCTGAGCCAAATCGGTGGTCTCAAACGGATCATTTTTTAAGTCGTATAGTTTGTAGTAAGGCTTTTTCGGTGTCTCTGGGTTATAGTAATAGATCAGTTTCCAATCGCCTTTCCGATAGGTTGTGAAGTAACTACCCCGGTGTTCGTGTGGAAAGTGCATCAGAAAATCATCCCGATGTTTCTTATCCTTTTCGCCTTTGAAGAGTGTTTGGAGATCAGCTCCGTCGAGCGCATGCCCCTTAGGCGGTTTAATTCCCGCTACCGAAAGAATAGTGGGGTAAATATCCATGACCGTTCCCATCGCTGTTTGCACAGCATCTTGTGCTATCGGGTAGCGTTTTTGGAATTGGTTGTTGGCATTAGGTTTGGCCCATGCAGCGATGAAAGGTACGCGTACACCACCTTCATATTCCGATCCTTTTTTACCTTTCAATGGAGCCGATGAACCATAATCGGCACCCCCACCCAAAGGAGCATCACCACCGTTATCACCTAAGAAGATAATCAACGTATTTTCGGCTACTCCAAGTGCATTCAGTTTATCCATTAAATCGCCCAACGATTTATCCATGCCCTCTATCAGTGTGGCAAAAGCCTCTGCTTGTTGGTTTTTGCCTTTACCTTTATAATGTGCGATAAAGCGCTCATCCGTTTCAAAAGGCGCATGCACTGCATAATGAGCTAGGTTGAGATAAAACGGTTGGTTGTTTTTGATTGCTTTTTCGATCTCTTTGTCCGCCTCGATGGTCAAAGCATCCGATAAGAAAGTATTACTGCCGTGATACTGTTTCAGATCGGGTACTGCCCGAGAACGATTTCCTTTAATCCATCCGTAACCATTCTCTCCGTGATAACTTCCAGGATGTCCGATGGATGATCCACCGATGTTGATATTAAAACCAATGTTAGTTGGGTACTCACCCTCGCTTTTTAAGCAGCCAAAGTGAGCCTTCCCCACGTGAATGGTTTGGTATCCGGCTTCTTGCAGAACTTTAGGATAGATCAAGTCCTGTGCAGTTAACCCTTTCCAATTCCAAGCATACGGCCCATAGGTGTCGCGGTTATTGCTCTCCGCATTGATCCAATTGGTCGTTCGGTGGCGAGCTGCATTTTGTCCGGTCATGATGGAAGCTCGGGAAGGAGAACTGACACTTTGCGCATAGAAGGTAGAGAATCGAATCCCTTGCTGCGCCAACCGTTCCATGTTGGGTGTTCGATAAAAATCGTTTAGTGGTTGGCGAACTGGATCGCCTTCGTTGTTTGTGATAAACGGGACAGACGTATCCATCAGTCCCATGTCATCGACCAAGAACACCACAATGTTGGGGCGTTCTTGTGCTTGAAGTACAGTTTGGCAGGCGCACAAGAGTGTGCCTGCTAAACTGTTTTGAATGAATCTGTTCATAGTACTTTACCAATTTGGGTTTTGTGTCAAATATGGGTTAAAGATACTCTATTAAAACACATTTAGCAAGATTGTCTGTTAATAAGCCTTATTTTGCTTTGTGCTTTATTTCAGTGCATCAATGGTACTTTTCACTCGTTGAGCTGTTGTAACATTGCGTTCATACTCTTTGATATGCACCGTACCGCCCATAGAGACAGCTTCGTTGGTATATTCCATTTGACTTTTGATGCTTTCCCTCGCCGAGAAGTGAAATTCATGGATATTCGTTTCGAAAGCGATTTTGGCAATATTCGATTCATTCACCCCACAACCGGCTAGAAGAGTCATTCTTCCGGCAGCCTGTTCGTTGAGTTCTTGAAGTAGCGGAATGCCAAGCTCCGCATTCGGTTGTTGTCCGGAGGTTAAAATACGGTTACATCCTAATTTAATGATCTCCTCCAAGGCTTTTTTAGGATTGCGGCACACATCGAAGGCCCGGTGAAAGGTAACCGAAAGGCCTTGTGAAGCTTTCATTAAGCGAGCCATGGCAGGTAAGTCGATATCGCCCTCTGGTGTTAAGCACCCGAAGACCACACCATCAACCCCCAGATTCTTGGCTATTTCGATGTCTTGAAGCATGGTTCTTACCTCGATGGGAGAGTATAAAAAGTCTCCTCCTCGCGGACGTATGATGACATGCAAGCGTGTGCGCGTAAGCATTTCACGAGCGATTGTAATTTCCCCATAAGAAGGGGTCGTACCTCCTTCCGGAATACCGGCACATAGTTCTACACGGTGTGCTCCTCCTTCTTGTGCAGCCAAGCAACTCTCTACCGAATTGGTGCAAATTTCAAACTGATACATTTCCATGTCGATGCTTTTTTAGGGTTTAGACAGAAAAAGGGCGAAATGCTTCGCCCTTTTCTATTTTTAATCAGTATTTCCTTTATCTTACTTAGCGAAGCTAACGGCTCTTGTCTCACGAATAACGGTAATCTTCACTTGTCCCGGATAAGTCATCTCATCTTGGATCTTCTTAGCAATCTCGTTCGATAAGTTTTCTGTCTCTTTATCACTAATCTTATCGGCGCCAACGATCACCCGCAATTCACGACCCGCTTGGATGGCATACGTCTTCGTTACCCCAGGGTAAGCCATAGCCAATTTCTCCAAATCATTCAAGCGTTTAATGTAAGCCTCTACAATCTCACGGCGAGCACCAGGGCGTGCACCTGAAATGGCATCACACACTTGTACGATAGGAGCCAAAAGGCTTGTCATTTCCGTTTCATCGTGGTGAGCGCCAATCGCGTTGCAAATATCCGGTTTCTCTTTAAACTTCTCAGCCAGTTTCATACCAAGCAAAGCATGTGGCAATTCTGGTTCCTCATCAGGTACCTTACCAATATCATGAAGTAAACCTGCGCGTTTTGCTTTTTTCGGATTTAAGCCAAGCTCTGAAGCCATCACTGCACAAAGGTTGGCTGTTTCACGTGCATGTTGCAGCAAGTTCTGTCCATAAGATGAACGGTATTTCATTTTACCGATGATCCGAATCAATTCCGGATGTAAGCCATGGATACCCAAATCGATGGTTGTCCGTTTACCTGTTTCGATAATCTCCTCTTCCACCTGTTTACGAACCTTGGTTACCACCTCTTCGATGCGAGCCGGGTGGATACGTCCATCCGTAACCAATTGATGCAATGCCAAGCGTGCGATCTCACGGCGAACAGGGTCAAAGGCTGAAAGCACAATTGCTTCCGGTGTATCATCAACCACAATTTCGACCCCTGTAGCAGCTTCTAAAGCACGGATATTACGTCCTTCACGTCCGATGATACGTCCTTTAATTTCGTCCGATTCAATGTGGAAAACAGTGACCGAATTCTCGATAGCAGTTTCTGTAGCCACTCGTTGGATGGATTGGATAACGATACGTTTAGCCTCTTTTCCAGCTGTCAGTTTGGCGTCATCCATGATATCATTGATAAATGATTGAGCCTGTGTTTTAGCCTCCTCTTTCAAAGATTCCACCAAACGTTCTTTTGCCTCATCGGCCGATAGTCCAGAGAGAGTTTCTAACTTCTCGATCCCCTCTTGTTGAAGCTTATCTAACTCCTCTTTTTTCTTATCGACAATAGCCAATTGGTTCTCTAAATTCTCTTTAACAGCTTCAGCCTCAAGTTTCTTGCGTTGCACATCCTCTTGTCTTTGATTCATTACAAGCTCCCGTTGTTTCAGCTTATTTTCGGCCTGTTGTATCTTTTGGTTGCGCAGAGCTACCTCTTTTTCCAGATCGGCTTTCTTATTTAGAAACTTTTCTTTAACCTCAAGAAGTTTGTTTTTCTTAATCACTTCTGCTTCTGTTTCTGCTTCTTTCAGAATGTTATCATATTTGGTCTTTAGTCCGTACTTAAAAAAGACGTATGACAAAGTCCCTCCTACAATGAAGCATGCAATTGATGTTACTATAATTGCTGTCATTTTACATTATTATTTTAATATATATATAAATTAAAACGCACCGCTAAGCATTCAGAAACAGATTCCGAATAGTCAGCAGTGCGTGAATTATCAAACTAAGTAAAAATGCTGATAGATAAAAGTTATTCGCTTCTAAAGTATTCTTCCAGCATTTCTGTTAACTCTTTTAGTTTAGAGGTATATGGGCGCGTATCGTTTCGATTCGCAAGTTGTAGCTTCTCCAATGAAAACTGATAAGCGACCATAGCCATAATTCTTTCAGGAACCACATTTGGATAGCGTTCCCGATAGCGATTTAACCTCATATCTACTTGTTTAGCAGCTTCTCTGATGATTTCCTCTTCTTCGCGTTTGATAGTCAGCGGGTAGTTGGCATCACCAATTTTCAGGTTAATCTTTATAGTATCGTTCATACACCTTTTATTAATATTCGTTTAATAGAGCGATGCATTTATCGACTTCACGCACTAATTTAGACAATCTCAGCTTCGTCTCTTTTACGTCACTGTCGTTAAGGCTGATTGTCGTAGCTGTTTTTAGGTTTGCATAGTTGGCTTCTAAAGTCAGATAGTCAGCTTTCAGTTTTGAATTGTTCTCTTTTTCTGCATTTAGAAGTTGTGTTAATTTCTCGTTTTCACGCTTCAATTCGTCATGCAAATAAATCAGATGCCTCAATCTGGCCTCAAAGGTACTTAATAACTGTTTTTCTTCTTCTGTCATTATTGCGCCAAAATTCTACACAAAAATACAATTAACTCTGATATTACAAAAACTTTTCAATAGAAAATCACTGTTTTTACTGAATTTTAATCAGAATGGTTCTAAAACAGAAAAAGGAACGACACATCTGACGGGGGGTGTTTGGTCCTGATAATCTTGTTTGGCGGCTTGTGGGTGCGATTTAAAGCTTAAAGGGGGGGTAGGAGATTCTTTTTGTGTATTTGGGTGATGGAGAAGCAGAAAAAAGGAGTCCGAGTTCTTTTTTTATTGGGAATTACTTACTTTTGTTTTAAATATTAAAAAACAAGGTATGTTGAAAGTTTTGGTAACTTATGCTGTTCAGGGAGAATTTGTTGAAATTAAGTGGCCCGATGCAGAGATTTATTATGTACGCACAGGGATTGGTAAAGTGAAGGCTGCTTTTCATTTGAGTGAAGCACTTGGACAAGTGCAGCCCGATTTAGTCATTAATATGGGAACTGCCGGGACAGTGTCGCATCAAGTAGGTGATCTTTTCGTTTGTAGGCAGTTTGTTGATCGAGATATGCAAAAGTTGGCCGATTTAGGTTTAGAGTTTGAGTTAGACTCTTCGGCCTTATTGGCTTCAAAGGGGTGGTGTCAGGACTGGTCGGTGGCTGGCTGTTGCAACACAGGTGATGGTTTCCTGACAGAGTTGGAGCATGTATCCGGTGATGTAGTCGATATGGAAGCTTATGCTCAAGCTTTTGTTTGTCGTGCCAAGCAAATCCCGTTTGTTGCCGTGAAGTACGTAACAGATTTGATTGGTCAGAATTCCGTTAAACATTGGGAAGATAAGTTGTCCGATGCGCGTTTGGGTCTTACCAGCTTCTTTGAACGTAATCAGATTCAAGGCCAACCGTCGGCTAGCCTCTAGATCTAGCTATAAACACTCATAGTCAATCCTTAGATGAAAGGCCTGTGTGGATCTATGCAAGTCCACGCTACGCCTATTTATCTAGGTTTTCCAAGAATTGTAATTAGAATCCATCTCTTCTTAGGGTGTCTTTCTGATCTCTTTGTCGTTTTCTTCTCTTATTATTAGAGAAAACGTTTTCTTTCCCAGAATCAATCGTTTGTCTATCAGTCCCCTCTAAACCCCATTTTTCTGTCATCATAAAGAATAAAAACGTCGTCCCCAGGCACATCTCTCCCTCAAATGCTCGAAGAGAGTTAGCCACTTAGCGGTTCCTTTTTGCGAGGTATTTCTCTCTTATTTTCTTTTCTGGTTGGATTAAAAGGCTTATCTTTGGCCGTATATTGTTAACTCTTAATTAATTAGATTCTTATGAAATTCTTTATTGACACAGCTAATCTTGAACAAATTCAGGAAGCTTATGACTTAGGTGTACTCGATGGGGTAACCACCAATCCTTCGCTGATGGCTAAAGAGGGGATTAAAGGCATCGAAAAGCAGTACGAACATTATGTCAAAATCTGTCGGATTGTGCAAGGTGATGTGAGTGCAGAAGTGATTGCGACCGATTTTGAAGGCATGGTGCGTGAAGGCGAACAACTAGCGTCACTTGATCCGCACATTGTGGTGAAACTTCCTTGTACAGCCGAGGGCATTAAAGCCGTGAAATACTTCTCCGGTAAAGGTATCCGTACCAATTGTACCTTGGTCTTCTCTGTGGGACAAGCTTTGATGGCCGCCAAAGCAGGGGCAACTTATGTCTCTCCTTTTGTTGGCCGGTTAGATGACATTTGCGAAGATGGCATTCTTTTGGTCGAAGAAATTGTGCAGATGTATCGCTCTTATAGCTATGCAACAGAAGTTTTGGCGGCTTCTATTCGTCACACCCGACACATAACCGATTGTGTTTCGGCCGGTGCTGATGTCGTTACTTGTCCGCTGAGTGCCATTAAAGGGCTACTTAATCATCCACTAACCGACTCCGGGTTGCAGAAGTTCTTAGACGATTACCGCAAACTCAATGGCTGATAGCCTCTCTTTTCGTTGAAGTGTTAGTTGGCTATTGAGATGAAAAACCAATAAGCGGATGCTGTTTTATCGGTTCGATATGTTTATCTTTGCGTTAAAAATAGACCGTTATGATACACGAAGCATTAAATAAAATATATCAGGCTTACACCGGTGCTGAAGCATCCGAGATAACAGAGTTACCCTCCTCAGGTTCTAACCGACGGTATTTCCGTTTAGTTGGCCCACAAACACTCATTGGAGTGTGTGGCACTTCCATTGAAGAGAATCAATCCTTCCTTTATATGGCCAATCATTTTCGGGCATCGGGTTTACCTGTGCCCGAAATTTACACTGTATCTGATGACTATACCTTTTATATACAAGAAGATTTAGGCGATACGTTGCTCTTCAATGCCATTGAAAAAGGGCGACTCACCAGTGTCTTTTCTGAAGAAGAAAAATCGTTGTTGAAAAAAACCATGCGACTGCTTCCTGCTTTCCAGTTTGGTGGAGCCGATGGGTTCGACTTTTCGAATTGTTACCCCCAACCAGAATTTAACCAACGCTCTATTCTTTGGGATTTGAATTATTTTAAGTACTGTTTCTTGAAAGCCACAGGTATGGAGTTTCAAGAAGACAAGTTGGAAGATGATTTTCATACCATGGCCGATGTCCTGTTGCGTAGCTCGTCGGCCACTTTTATGTACCGCGATTTCCAGAGCCGCAATGTGATGGTTAAAGAGGGTGAACCTTACTTTATCGACTTTCAGGGCGGCCGTAAAGGACCTTTTTATTACGATGTGGCTTCATTCTTGTGGCAAGCCAAAGCCAAATACCCTGAAACCTTGCGTGAAGAACTTCTTCATGAATATATCGATGCAATGCGTACCTATCAGCCTATTGACGAGGTTTATTTCCGGAAACAGTTGCGTCACTTTGTTCTCTTTCGCACGTTGCAGGTACTTGGTGCCTATGGTTTTAGAGGCTATTTTGAAAAGAAGCCACATTTCATTCAGAGTGTACCGTTTGCCATCGATAACCTACGCGACTTATTGAAAGAGGACTACACCGAATACCCCTATCTTTGCAGTGTATTACGTGAGCTTACAGGTTTGAAACAGTTCACAGACGATTTAAAGAGACGTCAGCTCACCGTTAAGGTCATGAGCTTTGCTTACAAGAAAGGCATCCCCAACGACCAAACGGGCAATGGTGGTGGATTCGTGTTCGATTGTCGCGGGGTGAACAACCCTGGGAAGTATGATCGTTACAAGCCGTTCACCGGTTTGGATGAATCGGTGATTACGTTTTTGGAAGAAGATGGCGAGATCAACCCTTTTTTGGAGCACGCTTATGGCTTGGTCGATGCGTCAGTGAAGCGGTACATGGAACGTGGGTTTAGTCACCTGACGGTCTGTTTTGGATGTACCGGCGGGCAACACCGATCGGTCTATTCCGCCCAACACATGGCCGAGCATTTAAATCAGGTCTTTGGAGTGAAGGTAGAGTTAGTTCACCGCGAACAGAATATCGAACAATTATTTGAGGCACGTTTATGAAAGCGATGATTTTTGCTGCCGGTCTTGGAACACGTTTGAAGCCCCTGACCGACACGATGCCTAAAGCTTTGGTACCTGTAGCCGGTGTACCCATGTTGGAGCATGTTATCTTAAAATTAAAGTTGGCCGGTTTTACTGAACTGGTTATTAACATTCATCATTTCGGTGAGCAGATCATCGAATTCCTTCGGTCGAAGGAGCAGTTTGGTCTGACTATTCACCTTTCCGACGAACGGGATTGCTTGCTCGATACTGGTGGTGGGATCTTAAAAGCCCGAACGTTTTTTGAAGCCGACCGAACCCCGTTTTTGGTTCACAATGCCGATATCCTCTCAGATGTTGACTTGGCAGCACTCTATCAGACACATGTCCATGGAGACAGCATTGCCACTTTGTTGGCTAGTGCGCGACAAACCTCGCGTTACCTACTGTTCGATGAGGCCGATCAACTTCGTGGGTGGGTCAACAAAGAGACCCAACAGGTGAAGCCTGCGGGGTTTAACTACGATGAAGGGCTTCATAGAGCTTACGCTTTTAGTGGTATCCACGTCCTGTCGCCCGAAATCTACACAGTTATGGATGAAGGTCCGTGGCAAGGGAAGTTCTCCATCATGGACTTTTACCTTTCAGTGTGCAGTCGTGTTAAGGTCTCCGGTCATCTAACCGATCAATTACAACTGATGGATATCGGAAAGCCCGAGACGCTGTTGCAAGCCGAAACATTTATTCGGAACGCCGGTTGTCTCTAATGCTCTTTCGAGCACGCTTCTTAATACGCTATTCTTTCTGTAAAATCCACATAAACGGGGAGGTGATCACTGATGCCTCCCTGATATTTGAACCCTTGATAAGTACGAAAAGGTTTATCACCCCCGAATGTTCGATCCTCAATCAGCAACATCGGCAAGCGTGCTATTTTTGCTTTTTCCGCTTTGGTAAAAAAAGAGTTTTCCGGGTTGAGCAAGGTACCCGAAACGATGAGATGATCCAACAAGTTCCATTCACCTTGAAATTTATAGGAGCCAGTGTGTTGCTTCTTAACCTTTTCGGCCAAGAGGTGGTAATAGCCATGAGGCTCTATTGGGGCTGTTGGAATTTGAGCTTGTAAAATCTCTGTTATGGAGCGGTTGTCCGGATAATCATTAAAATCGCCCATGATTAAAATCTGCGGGCAGCGTCGAGTGTGCATCACCCGATCAGCCTCTGAACGTAATTTTTTAGCCACCCATAGCCGGTAAGGCTCCGAGAGGCGATAATGTCCGCCCGAACGTGATGGTAGGTGGCAGATAAAAAGATCGAGTGTGTCACCGGTCAACAAGACTCCGCTGACATGAAGCAAATCCCGCGTTGGTCGGTGTTTGAGATATCTCCCCACGCTGATCGGCCGACTATTCAGGAGTTTAAACCGATCTCGCTGATAAAGCAGCGCCACATCGATTCCCCGTTGGTCATCAGACTGGGTCATAACATACCGGTATCCAAGCTCTTTGAGAGGAGAAAAACAGGTCAAAGCGGTTAGAACGTGTTCATTTTCAACTTCGCACAACCCTACTAATGCCGGTGGTTCCCATTCTCCCACTGCTGTAATGACAGCAGCTATATCGCCTAGTTTCTTTTGGTATCGGCTATAAGTCCAATGACGCATGGCTTCAGGCAAGAACTCTTCATCGTTCTTTAGGCTATCGTGCTTGGTGTCGAACAGATTTTCTACGTTCCAACACATCACCTTAAATGGTCGTTCTTGTGAAAAAGAAGGCGTAATGCCCCCCATCATCAATAAACAAACAAATAAGACAAGAACAGCATGCTCGCTGTTCTTGTCTTGTCTATAGCTATCTCTAGGCTGTAATTTTTGCATGATTAACAAACTGAGATTGATCCGATGAACTTAGTTCTTTTCCGGAATATGCTTTAATATATCGAGTAAATGGTCCCAATATTTCTCTACCGTAGGAATGAGTAAACGCTCGTCGGGTGAGTGTACGCCGATCAGAGTTGGTCCAAATGAAACCATGTCCAAGGCAGGGTATTTATCCAAGAACAAGCCACATTCCAATCCCGCATGGATCGCTTTAACCTTCGCTTCTACGCCAAACAAACGTTTGTACGATTCATTGGCCACTTGAAGGATTTCTGAGTGTGGATTAGGCTTCCAGCCCGGATAGCCATCGCCCGATGAAATTTTTGCTCCGGCTAGTTGGAACACCGCACGCACCGTATTGGCCATGTCATCCCGTGAAGAGAGAATCGAACTGCGTTGGCTTGTTTCGATGCGGATGGTATGATTCGGTTTCATCTTGATAGACGCTAAATTAGTTGATGTTTCCACCAGCCCCGGAATATCTTGACTCATAGCAAAAACTCCGTGTGGGGCAGCATATAACGCTTTAATCAGTCGGCGTGAAGTATCTTGGTCGATTGCTTTTGCGCAAGTAGCTTCCGATTCGAGCGTGATTTTCAAATCAGGTTCTGTCACACTCAATTCGTTTTCTACCTCGCTGATGAAGATATTCAGATCCGTCCGGATATCGTGTTTAGCACTTTCGGGTACTGCACAAACGGCATACGCTTCGCGTGGGATGGCATTGCGAAGATTACCGCCATTAATTTCGCACAAATAGAAGAGGTGCTTGCTAGCGGTGCGACTCAAGAAACGATTCAAAATCTTGTTGGCATTTCCTCTACCCAAATGGATATCACCACCCGAATGGCCTCCCTTCAAGCCCTTTACGGTTACCTTGAAGCAGTAATAATCTTCTGGTACTTCGACCTCTTTATAAGTAAATTCGGCAACAGAGTCGATACCGCCGGCACAGCCGATAAACAGTTCTCCTTCATCTTCCGAGTCCAAGTTTAATAAAATCTCCCCTTCCATAAAGCCCTCTTCCAGAGCAAAAGCACCCGATAGCCCAGTCTCTTCATCCACGGTGAACAGACACTCTATCGGACCATGTTCGATGGTGTTATCGGCCAAGAGAGCCAATTCCGTAGCCACCCCGATACCATTGTCGGCTCCAAGTGTGGTTCCGTTAGCTTTCAGCCATTCCCCCTCGACGATAGTCTCTATTGGATCCGTAAGGAAGTCGTGTACCACATCGTTGTTCTTTTCGCAAACCATGTCGGTATGCGATTGTAAAATGACTGTTTTTAGATTTTCCTTACCCGGAGTAGCCGGTTTTTTAATCAGCACGTTGCCTATTTTATCGACTTTGGTCTCCAACTGAAGTTTCTCACCGAAAGCCTTTAAATAGGCAGTCATTTTTTCCTCTCTTTTTGAAGGGCGTGGAATATGGCATATCTCTTCAAAGTACTTAAAGATACCTGCCGGTTTTAAATCTTTTTTTTCCATGTTATTTCTCTTTTTTTTAGGAATAATAGGTGTGTTATTTAATCTACTATTGCTAAATATGGTTAATTTAATTGAGCTAACTTAATTCGTTTCTCTTTAAAACATATCTTTGCATTCACAAATTTAATAGAAATGGTCGAGACTATAGTCATAACTTTGTTAATAGTTGCTATTTGTATAGTATTATTAGGCATAAAAATCTTTTTCGTAAAGGGAGGGAAGTTTCCTAGTGGTCATGTCAGTGGCAATAAAGCCTTGCGTGAGAGAGGCATTGGATGTGCACAGTCTCAAGATCGCGAAGCTCAGCAGAAGCCTCGTTTTTCTATCAATGAAAGAGAGAAAACCTTAACTAATAATATGAATTAAAACTTATAAACAAACAAATAACAATTATGAAGAGAATAAACTACCTCATCAATGGTTTTGCAGCCCTTGCTTTTATCGTTCTGTTTTCACAATGTGCAGGAAAGGCTGATAGTAAAGCTGATGCTGATACAGTACAGGCGTCGGCTGGATTATCGGGAATGAAGATTGCTTATGTGGAAATAGATACTCTTTTGGCAAAATACAATTTTTGTGTTGATTTGAATGAGGCTATGGTCAAGAAGAGTGAAAACGTTCGTTTGCAGTTGAATCAGAAGGCTAATGAATTAGCTAAAGATAAACAAGAATTTCAGAAAAAATATGAAAACAATGCTTTCTTGTCTAAAGAGAGTGCTGAATCACAATACGCTCGTTTGGCTCAAAAAGAGCAAGAATTACAAAATTTGAGCAATAAATTGCAAGAGGAGTTGATGAGAGAGAATGAGAAGAACAGCTTAATGTTCCGTGACTCGATCAATGCTTTTTTGAAAGACTATAATAAAAAGCATGGTTATAACATGATTTTCAGCAATACAGGTTTTGATAATCTATTGTATGCCGACAAAAGCTTTAATATCACTAAAGACGTGATCGAAGGGTTGAATGCCAGATATTCTTCTTCAAAGAAATAAAAGAGCAGAAAGGCTTTATTAAAAATCCCGTTGGATGATTCGCAAGAGTGTCCAACGGGATTTTTTTATGTTCGGGAAGACAGACATCTTATGCGAAACACCTCCGTGAGGCGCAACCAGCCCTTCCTGCATAAACAGATTCAAGTCCGCAATGCCCTCTTTGGTACAAGCCGGTGAGTGTAGAGTAAACCGTGCATTTCCATCGCCCTTTCACCTCTTTCTCGGGCAGTTTTGAGCGCAATAGGCCTTTACTAAGTTACTACCACTGCTCAGATAACTGTTAAAGAACTCTCCTTACTACACTTCACCTGCATGAAGTGTACACTTCACCTGCATGAAGTATACACTTCACCCGGGTGACGTATACACTTCACCTAGGTGAAGTGTAGAAAAAGAACGCATAAAAGCACTAAATAGTCTTGAGTTATGCCATTAAGCTTCTTTTATTTCACCTTAGATTCATCCTAAAACGGTTGAATAAGAGGCTGTTATTCCCATCTATTCCCGATAATTATCACGGCTTTTATGAGGTGTTAGAAAACTGTTTATTTAATCGATAAAACAGTCACAGGGTGAAAATAACACAAGCCTGAGGTTATGGGAAGATCTACACCTATCGCCTGTGGAATGTAGCCAAATTCAGGGAGCAACAGGTTGTTGAAGTCAACTCTAAACCTGTTGGCAACTGACACGAAGTTGTCTCTAACCTAACGCTAGGGGCAGCTATGAGTGTCTAGAAAATCGGCCTTGAACGGTTTAGTGAGAGGTGTGTAGGACAACGGCGTTTTTTTTTATTCGGTAAATGACCGACAGTGATTCTTCATAGAACCTCTGAGAGAACCGGATGGCACTCTTTTCAACGGGCTTTGGCCTCTTCTTGTGGAATGCGAAAAGCCGTGTAAAGTTCTAAAATGGCAGCGATGGTTAGGCAGGCTATCCACTCATTGCCTTTTGTGGTGAGCATAAATGCGCCAGTTAAAACGAGGGCTATGCCACCAAAGATCTGCTGAATTCGCAGGCGGCGCAGTGTGCTACTTTTACCTTTCACCGGTGTGTTTATCTGAGCAAAAGCTACACAACCAGCTCCTACCGTATAAAGGTAAGGGGAGTACATCCAACCGGTGATGTAGGTGGCGGCACCGATTAAACACATAACAGCGCCAATTGTAAAGAGGAGAGGGATAAGTTGTTTCATTGGTTATCTTCAAATACGTAAATATCTTCGTTGGGTTTCTTCATGAGGTATTTCTCTCGGGCTATCTGTTCGATGGCTTCGGGATTACTAGTAAGCTCTTTTAGTCGCTGAGTACTATTCTGATAATCGGTTCGGTACTTCTGGATCTCTTCTTTCAACAGTTGAATTTCGTGAGCGTATCGGAAACGGCGATAAAGGCTGTTTTCGTCTAGAAAACCGATGATCACACTAAAAATACCGATTGTGATGAGGTATTTATAGCGACGGATGAAGTTCCAGATAGTGATTAGTTTCCCCATAATTGTCTTTATTCTTGTTGCAAAGATAAAATTAATAACTCAGATTCTTCCCTTTTCTAAGTCAAAACTTCTGTGGTATGAGTGATTACTTACGACTTTTTTATGTACATTTGCAGAAACTGAATAATAACGTAGACTTCCCATTATGGAAAATTATATTGTATCGGCTCGCAAATACCGTCCGTCGACCTTCGACTCAGTAGTTGGCCAACGGGCATTAGCAGCGACTCTGAAAAACGCCATCGCTATCGGTAAGCTGGCGCATGCGTATCTGTTTTGCGGACCTCGAGGGGTTGGAAAAACCACTTGCGCACGTATCTTTGCTAAAACGATTAACTGTTTATCGCCCACGGCCGATGGAGAAGCTTGTAACCAGTGCGAATCTTGTTTGGCTTTTGATGAGCATCGTTCTTATAATATTCATGAACTTGATGCGGCTTCTAATAACTCGGTCGATGATATTCGGCAGTTGGTAGAACAGGTACGCGTACCACCACAAATCGGGAAATATAAAGTCTATATTATAGATGAGGTTCATATGTTGAGCAACAATGCTTTTAATGCTTTTCTAAAAACACTGGAAGAACCTCCACATCATGCTATCTTTATTTTGGCAACGACAGAGAAGCATAAGATCATACCGACCATCTTATCGCGTTGCCAGATCTATGATTTTAATCGCATCGGCGTGGAAGATACAGTGGAGCACTTGCTTTATGTGGCCTCAAAGGAGGGCATTACGGCCGAACCGGAGGCGCTTAATGTGATTGCTCTCAAAGCCGACGGAGGGATGCGCGATGCTTTGTCTATCTTTGATCAGGTGGTTAGTTTCACCGGTGGAAACATCACTTATCAGAGTGTGATCGAGAATTTGAACGTATTGGATTATGAGTACTATTTCCGACTGACTGATTGTTTTTTGGAAAATAAGGTGACGGATGCGTTGTTGTTGCTTAATGATGTGTTGAATAAAGGATTCGACGGAAGTCATTTTGTGACTGGGCTTTCTTCGCATTTCCGCGATTTGCTGGTGAGTAAAGATCCCGCTACACTTGTCTTGTTGGAAGTGGGGTCTAGTATCCGACAGCGTTATCAGGAGCAGGCTGCTAAGTGTCATCAGACTTTTCTGTATCGGGCCATGATGTTGTGTAATACGTGTGACATGAGTTATCGCACGAGCAAGAATAAACGCTTATTAGTTGAACTTACGTTGATACAGCTTGCGCAATTGACGCAGGAACCTGACGACGAGAGTAGTGGGCGTAGCCCTAAGAAGACTATAAAACCCATATTTAAGCAGGCTTCCCAACAGACAGGGGTGGTAGCTTCGGCTGTTACGGCTCAATCACCGGTTTCACCGGTTGTCCAGCCTAACGCCTCGTTCTCTTCTATTTCAAATGGAACTTCAACGGCCTCGTCTATGTCCGGATCTCCTGTGAGTCACCCGGTGTCAGGTACGTCGGCTGTTAAGGAGGCTCCTAAGGTTCCTTTAATTAGAATGTCTGGCTTGGGCATTTCTATTAAAAAACCGCATGTAGAGGAGCCGAAAAAAGAGACTTCAGCCATGCCGGTTCAACGAACCATGTTGCCTGAGGAAGATCTGATGTTTAATGAACGTGACTTGAACTATTATTGGTTGCAATATGCCGGCCAGTTGTCTCAGGATGAAACGGCTTTAACTAAGCGTATGCAGGCCATAAAACCTGTGTTGCAGAAGGATGGACAGACATTCGAGGTGCTGGTCGATAATGATATTGCGGCTCGTGATTTTATGGCTTTAATCTCTAAGATAGAACCTTATCTACGGCAACAGCTTAAGAACTCGAAGGTTACTATGACGGTGCGGGTGAGTGAGGTGAATGAAACGGTGCGTGCCGTAGGGCGTGTGGAGAAGTTTCAGTTTATGGCTCAAAAAAATGAGGCGTTGTTGCAGCTTAAAGAGGAGTTTGGTTTGGACTTTTATTAGTCGTCATCGCTTTGGAAAATACGTGGCTTGATGCCGGTGGTCAAAGAGGACTCTCTTTTGTCGGGTGGCAGAAAACTAAAAATCTTATTGGATAATATTCGAGAACTGTCTTGAAGTAAAGTAGCCTAGTGGCTTTTACTCTCAAGACAGTTCTTTTCAAAATAGGCAAAATAGATTTATCACATAGTTTTGTGCATCGTATTTTTGTTATTAGTTAAGTGGCTCATAAGGCAATCCGAAGACATCGGCTACTGCTTTATAAACAACTTTTCCTTGGACTACATTCAAACCTAGTTTTAAAGCTTTGTCGTCTTGACATGCTTTTTCCCATCCTTTTTCTGCCAAAGCAATGGCATAAGGCAAGGTTGCATTCGTTAACGCCAAAGTAGAAGTGTAAGGCACTGCACCCGGAATGTTGGCTACGGCATAGTGTACAATGCCATTGATGATGTAGGTTGGCTCCGAGTGTGTGGTGGCATGTGAAGTCTCGAAACAACCACCTTGGTCAATAGCTACGTCGACTAACACGGTGCCTGGTTTCATGAGTGGCAACATCTCTTTGGTGATGAGGTAAGGTGCTTTATCGCCTGGAACCAAAACAGAACCAATCACTAAATCGACATCAGCCAACTCTTTTTTGATGGTTAGTTCAGACGAACATAACGTTTTGACGTTTTTGGGTAATGTTTCGCTTAGGTAACGCAAACGCGGTAAGTTGATGTCGGTTATCGTAACATCTGCTCCCATGCCAGCAGCCATTTGTGCCGCATTGCTACCTACGATACCGCCGCCAAGAATAAGTACCTTAGCAGGTTTAACACCCGGTACACCTCCTAGCAAGATGCCTTTTCCACTTTGTGGTTTCTCAAGAAAACGAGCACCTTCTTGGATAGACATACGTCCGGCTACTTCACTCATTGGAATGAGCAGAGGGAGTGAACGATCTTCTTTTTCAACTGTTTCATAAGCCAAACAGATTGCTTTACGCTCTATCATGGCATGTGTTAGGGTTTCGTCAGAAGCAAAATGGAAATAAGTGAATAGTAATTGGTTTTCTTTGATTAGTTTGTATTCCGGAGCGATGGGCTCTTTGACTTTAACGATCATTTCGGCAATAGCATAAACTTCTTCTATTGTCGGTAAGATTTGGGCACCAACAGCCACGTAAGACTCGTCAGGAAAACCACTGTTTTCTCCAGCTGTATGTTGGATATAGACTTGATGTCCACGTTTTACTAATTCTGCTACACCGGCAGGTGTCATACCTACGCGGTTCTCGTTGTTTTTGATTTCTTTTGGAACTCCAATAATCATAATGTTTTGTTTTAAGGGTTAAACGTGGCCGAAAGTAGAAATAATTAGGTTTCGTTGTTATCGGTAAGGATGTGTTTTAAAGCATAATGTTACTTTTTTCTTGGTTTATTACTTTTTGCTATATAATAATGTGATATTGTTAGAAGATGGGCGACTATTAGATAATATTTGTTTTTTCGTTTAGTTAAGGAGCTGTTTTTTTTTGAGTGTAGATTTCATAGTCTATCTAGAATAACGTACATTTGCCACTATATATAAAGTTGTTTTTTTAATGAGAGTATTTTTTATCGTTTTTATGCTGGGTATTTGTGGCATAAAAGTACAAGCACAAGAAAAGCATACACCAACTACTTTCTCGTGGCCATTTGATTTCCAACTATTTCTCAGTGGTAATTTCGGAGAGCTTCGTTCGAATCATTTGCATAGTGGTCTTGATTTTAAGACATCAGGGGTCAATAAGGTGGTCAGGGCATTGGGTGATGGGTATATCTCTAAAATCCGGGTGACCAATGGGTCGGGTTATGTTCTTGAGGTCTCTTATCGGAACGGGTATCGTACCATTAATAGGCATTTGAATGGCTTTGTTGGCCCGATTGCCGAACGGGTGAAAGAGTTGCAATATGAGAAGGAGAGCTGGGAGGTCGAATGGGTGCCGCAGATGGATGAATATCCGGTGAAAGCTGGTGACCCAATAGCTTGGAGTGGAAACATGGGGTATTCTATGGGACCTCACTTGCATCTAGAGGTGATAGAGGAAGCTACGGGAGATTATGTGGATCCGTTGTCTCTTTTTAAAAAGGGGAGTCTAATGGATACGCGTCCGCCACGTGCCGAGGGCATCATGCTTTTTCCTCAAATGGGGTACGGGGTGGTTGAAGGAGCTAAACAGCATCCTGTTATCGGGCTGCATCGCGCCTCATCAGTTAAGGCTTGGGGATTGATTGGATTTGGAATTAAGGCATACGATTATATGAACGGCACGAATAATCATTATGGAGTTTATTCAGTGGCTCTTTCGGTCGATGGACAAGAGGTTTTCAAGAGTGAACTTGATCGCTTTTCGGCTTCTGAGACGAGGATGATTAACTCTTGGACCTATGGTGGATATATGAAGTCGTTTATAGCTCCAGGAAATACGTTGCGTTTCTTGCAAGCGTATAATGCTCATCGAGGATTGGTTGAGATCAATGAGGAGCGTCCGTATCACTTCTGCTACACGCTGAAGGATTATTTTGGTAATTCGTCACAGTATAGGTTTATTGTTCAAGGATTGAAACAGCCTATTCCTGCTGTTGATCATGGCACAAAGTATGCTTTTGGATGGAATAAAATAAATTATCTTCAGGAGCCTGGGATGACTTTGGTGGTTCCCAAAGGGATGCTTTATGAAGATGTCTGGTTGGATTGCAAGGTGAAAGCCGATAGTGGAGCTGTGGCGTTTACGTATCAGCTGCATGATAAACCGCTGGCTTTACATGCTGGTTGTGAACTTAAAATAGGTATCCGACGGAAATTGGTTAAAGATTCGTTGAAGTATTATGTAGCGCGGGTTTGGCCTAATGGTAGGAAGTATAGTGCAGGTGGAGTGTATGAGAATGGGTTTATGAAAACGCTCATTCGCGAATTAGGAACTTATACGGTGGCCATTGATACGGTGCCTCCGGTTATTACGCCTGTGTCTAAATCGGTTTGGGGCCGAATGGGGAAAATCGTCTATCGTTTAAAAGATATGGAAACGGGTATCGCTGCTTTCCGGGGGACGATCGATGGCCAATATGCTCCGTTTAAATGTCCTAATACGACGCGTCCTTATTGGGAGTGCGACTTGGATAAGAGGCATTTTAAAAAAGGTGGCAAGCATGTGGTGGAGTTGACCGTGACAGATCGTTGCGGTAATCAATCGGTCTCGCGTGATAGATTAATTTGGTAAGATTATTAAATGTTTAACTGATATTGTACTTATGAAGAAAGTTGTTTGTTTAGCGGTCTGTCTGCTGACTGCAGTGGCGGAGAGTTTCGCCTGTACTAATCTAATTGTCGGTAAGAATGCCTCTACCGATGGGTCGACTATTGTTTCTTATTCGGCCGATTCTTATAGCTTGTATGGTGAATTGTACCACTATCCTGCCGGTATGCACAAGAAAGGAACGATGATGAAAGTGTATGAGTGGGATACGGCCAAGTATTTGGGCGAGATAGAGCAAGCGCATCAAACGTATAATGTGATTGGGAATATGAATGAGTTCCAGCTAACTATCGCAGAAACAACTTTTGGCGGACGTCCTGAATTGGCCGATTCGACTGGGATTATCGATTACGGTAGCTTGATCTATTTGGGGTTGCAACGCTCTCGTACGGCACGTGAGGCGATTCAAGTGATGACCGATTTGGTGCAAAAATATGGTTATTATAGTGGTGGTGAATCATTTACTATTGCTGATCCGAATGAGATTTGGATTATGGAAATGATAGGAAAAGGTCCTGGTGTGCGTGGGGCTGTGTGGGTGGCTGTTCGTGTGCCGGACGATTGTATTTCTGCACATGCTAACCAAGCACGTATTCATCAGTTCGATATGAATGATAAAGAGAATTGTGTCTACTCGTCTGATGTTATCTCTTTTGCTCGTGAAAAGGGGTACTTTAATGGGGTCAACAAGGATTTTAGTTTTGCGAATGCTTATGCTCCTCTTGATTTTGGTGCACGCCGCTTTTGTGAAGCGCGTGTCTGGAGCTTCTTTAATAAATATACAGACCGAGGAGAGGCGTTTTTACCGTATATCTTCGGTGAAACGAATGAACCAATGCCGTTGTTTATCAAGCCTAGTCGGAAGCTGTCTGTGAATGATGTGAAAGAGATGATGCGTGATCATTATGAAGGGACACCGCTTGATATCACCAAGGACTTTGGTGCTGGCCCTTATAAAATGCCTTATCGCCTTTCTCCGCTGACGTTTAAGGTCGGTGATAAAGAGTACTTTAATGAACGCCCTATTTCTACCCAACAGAGTGGATTCTCTTTTGTGGCACAGATGCGTTCTTTTAAACCGAATCCGATAGGTGGGGTTCTTTGGTTTGGCTTGGATGATGCGAATATGACGGCTTTTACACCGGTTTATTGCTGTACAACTAAATCTCCCGATTGTTATACCCGTATAGATGGGGCGGATTATGTGACTTTCTCTTGGAATTCGGCTTTCTGGATTTATAACTGGGTGGCCAACATGGTTTATCCGCGTTATGATTTGATGATTGGTGATCTTCGGGCTACACAGCACGATTTAGAGAATACTTTCTTTACTGCGCAACAAGGTATTGAAGATGCGGCCGAAAAGTTGTGGGCTAAAGATAAAAAAGCAGCTGTTGAGTTCTTAACGAATTATACTGGAATGACTGCACAAAATACATTGGATGCTTGGAAGAAACTTGGCACTTTCTTGGTGGTGAAGTATAATGACGGAGTAGTGAAACGTGTTAAAGATGGTCAGTTTGAACGTAACTCTATCGGGCAGCCGGCTACTGTGGTACGTACAGGGTATCCCAAAGAGTTCCTTGAAGAATATGTTAAGCAAACAGGGGACCGGTATTTGATGAAATAACCTAAAAACAGAAGGGGTATATCCTACTTATTTAAAAAATAAGTAGGATATATTAAGTTATTACTATACATTTGTATCTATTGAGAGTGTAAATTTATAGCATTAACCTAAAATAAACGGTAAGAATGGAAAATAGCGAATTGATTAAACAGGTTACTGAGAAGGCGATGAAATGGCTTTCTCCGGCTTATAGTGCCGAAACACAGGCTGAAGTAAAACGCTTGTTGGAGAATGACGATAAAACAGAACTAATCGAAGCATTCTATAAAGATTTGGAATTTGGTACAGGCGGATTGCGTGGTATCATGGGAGTAGGTAGTAACCGAATGAATATCTATACGGTGGGGGCTGCAACTCAAGGTCTTTCTAATTATTTGAATCTTAATTTTAAAGATCTGCCTCAGATATCTGTTGTTATCGGGCATGATTGTCGCAACAATAGCCGCTTGTTTGCTGAGATTTCAGCAAATATCTTTTCGGCTAATGGCATTAAGGTTTATCTGTTTGAGGATATGCGTCCTACTCCGGAGATGTCTTTTGCTATTCGTCACTTGGGCTGTCAAAGTGGTATTATTTTAACGGCTTCGCACAATCCGAAGGAGTATAACGGATATAAAGCTTATTGGGATGATGGAGCTCAGGTTTTGGCACCTCACGATAAGGGAATCATCGACGAAGTGAATAAGATTGCTTCGGCTGCAGATATTAAATTTGAAGGTAATCCGGCATTGATCGAGATTGTTGGCGAGGAGTTGGATAAGCTTTATTTGGATCAAGTAAAGAGTGTCTCTATTGATCCGGAGGCTATCGCTCGTCACAAGGACTTAAAAATAGTCTATACACCGATTCACGGTACGGGTATGATTCTGATTCCTCGTTCGTTGAGAATGTGGGGATTCGAAAATATCCATACGGTGCCCGAGCAGATGGTGAAAGATGGTAATTTCTCGACTGTTGTTTCGCCTAATCCAGAAAATCCGGAGGCGTTGTCGATGGCTATCAATCTAGCGAAAGAGTTGGATGCCGACTTGGTGATGGCTTCGGATCCCGATGCCGATCGTATTGGTATTGCTTGTAAGGATGATAAAGGAGAGTGGGTTTTGATTAATGGTAATCAAACTTGCCTGATGTATCTCTATTACATCATTACTCAGTATAATAAACTCGGTAAGATGAAGGGCAATGAGTTTGTTGTGAAAACGATTGTTACCACAGAACTGATTAAGAAGATAGCCGATAAAAATCACATTGAGATGATCGACTGTTATACTGGCTTCAAATGGATTGCACGTGAAATTCGTATCCGTGAAGGTGAAAAGAAGTATATCGGTGGTGGTGAAGAGAGCTTTGGCTTCTTGGCAGCCGACTTTGTGCGTGATAAAGACTCTGTATCGGCTTGTTGCTTGATGGCTGAGATTGCCGCTTGGGCAAAAGATAATGGTAAGAGCCTTTATGAGTTGTTGCTCGATATTTACGTGGAATATGGCTTCTCTAAAGAGTATACGGTCAATGTGGTGAAGCCAGGAAAGAGCGGAGCGGATGAAATTAAGGCGATGATGGACAACTTCCGTTCTAACCTTCCTAAAGAGCTAGGTGGCTCTAAGGTGGTTCTGATGAAAGATTATCAAACGTTGAAACAGATTGATGCTAGTGGTGTGACAACAGATTTAGAGATGCCGGATACGTCTAACGTTCTTCAGTTCTTTACTGAATCGGGCGATAAAGTTTCTGTTCGCCCATCGGGTACAGAGCCTAAAATCAAATTTTACATGGAAGTGAAAGGCGAAATGGGTTGTCGTCAGTGTTATGCAGCGGCAGATGTTACAGCTATGGATAAGGTCGGAGCAATCAGAAAATCGCTAGGTATTTAAAAACGTTTTAATCTCATTCTTTTATTCCTCTACGGTCGGCTTGAAGTGAAGGCGGTAGGGGAATAATAACTGGAATCGATAAGGTGACTTGAAGAGAGGAATCTTAAAAACGGTTATATACTAAAAAAATGAGGCTGTGGTACTTTCCGCAGCCTCATTTTTTATTTAATCTCGATTTCTTCCTTCATATCGATTTCTTCGCCATTCACATCATAGAATGTATATTCTAGAAAAGCGAGTTTCTGACTTGGAATAATCTTAATACCAAGACCGTATTTAAATTGCCATTGTCGTTTAAGAGAGAATGTCCCTTTGGTGATATAGGCAGCTACATACGGATGGATGTGGAGTGAGAATTTCTTTACCTTCAATTTATTGACTAGGTAATCTATTTTACTCTCTAGAGTGTCCGTGAAGAGGATGGATGATTTGATTTTACCTTTTCCAAAGCAAGTTGGGCAAGCTTCGCTTGTGTTTACATCCATAGCTGGACGTACCCGTTGGCGAGTAATTTGCATGAGACCAAACTTGCTGAGTGGTAAGATGTTGTGCCTTGCTCTATCTTTTTGCATGTTGGCACACATACGTTCATATACCTTCTGACGGTTCTCTGCTTCATTCAGATCAATGAAGTCGACGACAATAATTCCTCCCATATCTCTTAATCGAAGTTGGCGAGCCAATTCATCGGCTGCTCCTAAATTTACTTCGAGTGCGTTACCCTCCTGTCCGTTGGCATTCTTGGTGCGGTTACCACTGTTCACATCGACCACGTGCAGCGCCTCCGTATGCTCAATAATCAGGTAAGCCCCACTTTTATAAGAGATTGTCTTTCCAAAGGAGGATTTGATTTGTTTGGTTATCCCAAAATTGTCGTAAATAGGAAGTTGTCCTTTGTACAGTTTTACAATGTTGGCTCGTTCGGGAGCAATAAGAGCAACATAATCTCTTATTTCATTGTACACAGCCTCGTTGTTGACGTGAATGTTTTCAAATGAAGGATTAAATAAGTCGCGCAATAGGCCTACTGCACGGCTTGTCTCTTCATAAATTAACGTCGGAAACTTGGTTGCTTTTTGTACTTTAGTCATTGCATCTTCTAGATGCTTCAATAAAACTTTAAGCTCACCATCAAGTTCGGCTACACGTTTGCCTTCGGCTACAGTACGGACGATCACCCCAACATTTTTGGGTTTGATGCTCATCAGAAGCTGTTTCAGTCTGGCACGTTCCTCGCTTGATTTAATTTTTTGTGAAACGGATACCTTATCATTAAAAGGAATAAGGACTAAATATCTTCCGGCAAATGATATTTCGGAAGTTAAGCGTGGTCCTTTGGTGGAGATAGGTTCCTTTACGATTTGTACAACGACCTCCTGTCCAACTTTCAGTATATTAGAGATACTGCCATCTTTGTCGATATCAGGAAGGATGGTTGCTTTACTGATAGAATTTAGTTTTTTTTTGTTGCTTAAAGTTTGTTTGACAAACTTCTCTAATGAGTTAAATTGAGGACCTAGATCTAAATAATGAAGGAAAGCATCTTTCTCATAGCCGACATCTACAAAACAGGCATTTAATCCGGGCATCAGCTTTTTTACGCGCCCCAGATACATGTTGCCTACCGAGAAGGATAGATTTCTACCTTCACTTTGAAGTTCCACTAAACTCTTATCTTCGAGCAATGCTATGGAAACTTCTTTGGGCTGTACGTCTACTACTAATTCGCTTGTCACTGTTTGTTTCCTATCTTATTTATGTTCTATCATATAAACAATCGCACCTATTTTTGGCAGATACGTTGTTCATAAAAGGTTGGTTCTTAAACAAAGAACAAACTTGAAAGACATAAGCTTCACAAGTTTGTTCTTTATTTCTGCTTAGATCAGACTTAAAACTTATTTTTTGCTTTTATGTCTGTTCTTTCTTAGTCTTTTTTTCCGCTTGTGCGTAGACATTTTATGTCTTTTCTTCTTTTTTCCGCTTGGCATAGCTTAAAAATTTATGTGGTTAATACTCTGTTGATTATTTCTTTACTGCAATTGTAAACGTTTTTGCTGGCTTGAATGCCGGAACACAGTGTTCCGGAATGATAATTGTAGTATTCTTCGAAATGTTACGAGCTGTTTTTTGAGCTCTTTTCTTTACTACAAAGCTACCGAATCCACGAAGGTATACATTGTCTTCATTCGCTAATGTTTCTTTCACTGTGTCCATAAAGGCTTCAACAGTTGTAAGAACAGTAACCTTGTCAATACCCGTTTTTTTGGTAATCTCGTTTACGATGTCCGCTTTAGTCATTTTGTCCTAAAAAAAATATTACTACTATGTTCTTTCTAATTTTTTGGACTGCAAATATATAGCTTTTTGCTATCCTAAAAAAATATATTCCGCACATTTTTCTAAAAAAGTCTTTCTATTGGCTTTTCTTCACTATTTTTGCACGAAGTTTCAGTAAGTATAAAGATTAAATTAAAAAGTCTTGGTTATATGGATTTTTTTTGTAAAAGGTTGCTTGCATGGTATGAAGAAAACAAACGTGATCTTCCTTGGCGAGAGTCGGATAATCCTTATTTAATATGGATATCCGAAATCATTTTGCAGCAAACGCAGGTGAAACAAGGGTACGGTTACTATTTACGTTTTATTGAACGTTTTCCTGATCTGTTGAGTTTGTCCGAAGCGACCGAAGAGGAGGTGATGAAGTATTGGCAAGGATTGGGCTATTACTCCAGAGCTAGAAATTTGCATGCAGCGGCTCGAAGTATGCAAGGTGTTTTTCCAACCACTTACCAAGAGGTTCGTGCTTTGAAAGGGGTCGGCGAGTATACAGCTGCTGCTATTTGTTCTTTTGCTTATGGTATGCCTTATGCGGTAGTCGATGGAAATGTGTATCGGGTCTTGGCTCGGTATCTGGGCATTGACACGCCTATTGATACGACTGCCGGCAAGAAGTTATTTGCTGCTTTAGCCGATGAGATGCTCGATAAAAAGAGGCCTGCGCTTTATAATCAAAGTATTATGGATTTTGGGGCTTTGCAGTGTACGCCGAGTAAACCAGAATGTCACACTTGTCCGCTGTCCGACTCTTGTGTGGCTTTGGCTAAGGGGTGTGTTGATCAATGGCCTGTTAAGCAGCACAAAGTGAAGAGCGTGAACCGCTATTTTAATTATATCTATGTACGCATGGGAGCGTATACCGTTCTTAAAAAACGGACAGAAGCCGATATTTGGCGAAATTTATTTGAGTTTCCATTGATTGAATCTCCTACTCATTTATCCGAAGAGGGATTTCTGCGGTCCGGAGAACTTGCCGATCTTTTGATACCAGGTGAAGAGGTTGCTATTCGTCCGGTTTGGCTCAATGTGAAGCATGTCTTGTCGCACCGGGTGATATACGCTAATTTTTACGAGGTTGTTTTGTCGGAAAATTCGGCTGCTTTCTCTGGGTATTTGAAGATAAAGCAAGAGGAGCTAGAGCAATATGCTGTCTCACGGTTGGTTCATCTTTTTATTGAGAAATATGTTGATGGAACACCAAAGAAACATCTCAAAATAAAAGATAGATAAACTTTGTGATAAAATAAGGGTTAATGTTGCATCCTATTTTTATTCTTTTTAAATTTGGCAACCGAAATACCGCAAGGTTATAAAAAAATAGTGATATGTCAGTAAATAAAGTTATTTTGTTAGGAAATGTGGGAAAAGATCCCGAAGTAAGATACTTAGACAGTGGTATAGCTGTCGCTTCTTTTCCTTTGGCTACTACGGATAGAGCTTATACATTAGCAAATGGAACTCAGGTGCCGGAGCGTACGGAGTGGCACAATTTGGTGTTATGGCGTGGTTTAGCGGAAACGGCCGAGAAATATGTGCATAAGGGAGATAAACTTTATGTAGAGGGGAAAATAAGAACACGTTCTTATGATGACCAAACAGGTGCCAGACGTTATATCACAGAGATTTTTGTGGATAACATGGAAATGTTAACGCCTAAAGGGACGGGAAGCATGGCTGCGGCTCATCCCCAACAGCCAGCTGCTGCAGCTACTACTCAGGCACCAGCTTCTCAAGATGCTGGCTCTTCTAATCAAGTGACGGACGACTTACCGTTTTAACGTTAAGGTACGATACGATAGAACCGGTTAGTCGATGCTGAACTCTGTTTTTAGGGTGTTTGCTAACCGGCTCGTATAGGTACACGACGAATTGTTAAACTAAAATATAAACTCTTTGGACCCAGGTGATAATTTATGCCAAATGGCAACTTTAATTAGCGGAATAACCGTTAATCCTCCTTCTACTTTTGCATTGATAGCCATTATCTTGGCTGCTGTACTTTTATTGGCTTCCGGCTTTGCTTCTGCATCAGAAATTGCTTTCTTTTCCTTGTCTCCTTCTGATAAAAATGAGATCGATGCAGGTCATCATCCTTCAGATGAAATCATCAATCGGTTGCTAAACGATTCGGAGCGGCTTTTAGCCACTATTTTGATTACAAATAATTTTGTAAACGTGACCATTATTATGTTGTGCAATTACTTCTTTATGGATGTATTTGTATTTCACTCTCCGTTGGTTGAATTCTTAATTTTGACAGTGATCTTAACATTCTTGTTGCTCTTATTTGGTGAGATTATGCCTAAGATCTACTCTGCTCAGAAAACGTTGTCTTTTTGTCGTTCCGCAGCCCCCATAGTCGCTATTTTGTGTCGGGTATTTTATCCGGTAGCTACTTGGTTGGTCCGCTCTACCACTTTTGTCAACAAGCATTTTGCACGTAAAGGGCACATGATTTCGGTCAATGAATTATCACATGCACTTGAACTGACAGATAAAGCGGAGATTTCAGAAGAGAATAACATACTTGAAGGCATTATTCGTTTTGGAGGAGAAACGGTGAAAGAAGTCATGACATCTCGGCTTGATATGGTCGATTTGGATATTAGTACTCCCTTTCAAGAGGTGATTCAGTGTGTGATTGAAAATGCTTACTCGCGTATTCCTATTTATGCAGAAAACAGAGATACTATAAAAGGGGTGTTATACATCAAAGATCTATTGCCTCACTTGAACAAAGGTGATAATTTTCGTTGGCAGTCACTCATACGTCCGGCTTACTTCGTACCGGAAACTAAAATGATTGATGACCTGTTGCGTGACTTTCAGGCTAATAAGATTCATATAGCCATTGTAGTCGACGAGTTCGGTGGTACTTCCGGTCTAGTAACCATGGAAGATATTATTGAAGAAATAGTGGGAGAGATTCATGATGAGTATGATGAAGAGGAGCGCACTTATACGGTTTTGAATGAGTGTACTTGGATTTTTGAAGCTAAAACTCAACTGACAGATTTCTATAAAATAACCGGATTATCTGAGGAAGAGTTTGAAGAAGTGAGTAGTGATGCAGATACATTGGCCGGGGTATTGCTTGAAATCAAGGGGGAGTTTCCACAACTGCATGAGAAAGTCACTTATAAGACGTTTGAGTTTGAAGTGCTTGAAATGAATAATAGACGCATCTTGAAATTGAAGTTTACCATTTTGGGTGGAGCAGAGGGTGTCTCGACTAAGGAGTAATCGGATCTGATGGGACTGTTTTGGGAAGAATTGAGCGACGACTATCGCTGGGGTGTTTGGAAGGTCGATGAATCGATTGAAGAGTTACTTTCCATAACCTCTTCGACGGCTTATTATGAGAGGGGGCTGACGCAATTCTCCTCCGAAAAGCGCCGTTTAGAGTGGTTGGCTGTGCGGGTACTTCTAACTCAGCTATGTGGAGAAGAAAAGGAGGTTGGTTACCGACCTTCTGGCAAACCGTATCTTGTGGATGGCTCTTTTCAGATTAGTATCTCACATACGAAAGGGTACGTAGCAGTTATTCTGAGTGAAAAGTTTCAAGTCGGTATTGATATCGAACAATTTCGTGATCGCGTGCATCGCGTTGCTGATCGGTTTATGCGTACAGATGAGCAGGCGCAGCCCTATCAAGGCGTGAGCACTTGGTCTTTGTTACTACATTGGTCGGCCAAAGAGACCTTGTATAAGTGCGTAGAAGGAGCCCAGAGCGATTTAACCCAATTGCGTTTATTGCCTTTTGTACTCTCTGATCAAGGTACTTTTCAAGCCAATGAATATTGGAGTGCACATGAGAAAGCGTACACACTTGCCTATCGGTTACACACAGACTTTGTACTCACTTGGATGGTAGATCGCTAGTTTGGTCATCTCATACCTCTCTTTAGAAATAAGTCTAGCTCTTGTTTGATGAACCCTTCCATGGCTTTATTTAGTTCGCATTAAAATGGAACGTCTTTTTGTCTAAAGTTGTGGTATTGCTCTCGTAATCCGTGGCTGATAAGGCATATGTAAAGGAGACTTCATTGGTGATAAGCGTCCCCAGCTCTTGTACGCTTATTTTGTTTACGTTAGCGTTAAATTCAGCTATAGCCTCTTTGCGGTTTCTGCATGTAATCACATCTCCATTAACGCAGCCTTTCTCTTTTAAGTAGTTCTCTATGACTTCTAATTGCGATCCTATTTTACTGCTTCCCGATTCGTTATAATCACTGATGCCTAGCGTGTAAATTTCAAAGACTCCTTCATCTTTGGTACATGATTGTAACACCAATGCAGTCATTATGACCATTAATACAGCATATAATTTACTTTTCATACGATTGATATTAGTCGAACTTTAGTTGATAACAGTTTTTAAATCAAAATCTCATTTCTATAAACAACAAACATTGGACTAAAATGTTGAGGCGTTTTGATGAAAGTTTATTCTAAAGAAGGATTTATTCGTTGAGATTAGTCAGTGAGGACTGCTCGAAACATCTTTATTTCATGGATGAGATTTAACCGATGATTCAAAAAAAAATGTCCGGGCGAAATCACTTCGGCCGGACACATGGATAAACTTGGCAGAGTTTGCCTTTAGAAATCGCTTTCTTTGAATTAGATTGAATAATGAAAAAGATTAGACGATTGTCCGGTTCATTAGTGTCAACGCTTTTTCCTCGAAAGCTGTGAAATGGATTGTATGGCAGGTCTTCTGACTCGTTCTTGCTTACAAGCGCCTTCCCGATATAACTCAGTGGCTTAAGTAAATGCTTGTAGCATGTTGTAGAACTTACAGCAGCGGGACTGTTCAGGATTTTCACCTGATTCCCTTTTAATTGCTCCCCTTGTAGAAAGTTTGCAAACCGATACGCAACAAAGATAAGAACATTTTTGAGATATTCGGCCTAGCGGCCGTTTAATTTTTAAAAGAGCATTAAATCGTTCGTTGGGAGATTTAAGCATCCACCTCTTTGGGCTTTTTAGCCAGTGTGAAGATAAACTCTAACCCATTTCCTTGAGAATTTTTGGCCGAAATATTCCCTCCATGCATCAAAACGGCATTCTTAACGATAGCCAAGCCGAGTCCAGTCCCTCCAAGTTTGCGGGAACGCCCCTTGTCGACTCGATAAAACCGTTCAAATAGGCGATTTAAATGTTCCGGAGCCACTCCGGTACCATTGTCGGCGAAACTAAAATAGTAGTACTTATTATCTTCTCTAAAACAACTAATGTAAACATCAATATTGGTACCGGCATACGCAATGGCATTATCCATTAAATTGCGGAAAATAGAGTAGAGTAAAGAGTAATTGCCGCGAATAGAAATGTGTTCCTTTAGAGAGTTAAAGACCGTGATCTGTTTTTCTTCCAACTCCAGTGCCACTTCGTTGGTTATATTATGAACGATGTTTGATAAATCGATCTGCTCCATATCGATCATGTTGCTCGCTTCATCCATTCGGGTGAGCACAGAGATATCTTGTAGGAGCCGGCTTAATCGGTTGCTTTGGGCATAACAGCGTTCTAAGAATGTCTCCAGTTTTTCTTGTGGTATATTCTTGTTGCTTACAATCGTCTCTAGATACCCTTGGATGCTACTTACAGGCGTTTTAAGTTCATGAGCAATGTTTTGAGTCAGCTGACGTTTGAGACGTATACGCTCTTCGGCCAATGTGATGTCATTGATTGAAATCTCAAAACTATTATCTTGGAAAAGAATACATTCGATAGCAAACGTTCGTCCATTTTTATCTATACTTACCGCCATACGTTTCTCCTCTTTTCCCATCAGATGCTGGTGTTGCCCTTTTTGGATAAAGTCGGTTATGCCTTGAAACTCTTTGATTTTAAAGACCTCCTCTGTTGTCTCCAGATTAGAATCGGAAATCAGGTTACTGTATTGTGTAAAGAGGTTATTGACCAGAATTTCTTTTTTATCTTTATTAAAGACCCCCAGACCTTCACGCGACGTTTGAAGGTGGGTAATTAGCTTCTCCCGTTCGATGTAGAGCGCCTCTTTGGTTTTGTGCAGACGTTTATAAATCTGAATGATGTGTTGTGAAATTTCGCCCAACTCATTGTGAGGAAACTGCGATGGGGTATCTATCTCAATGTCTTCATTCCGATCTGCTCGCATGGCAAACTCTTGCAGTTGGTTGATCGAAGTGCCCAGCTTGTTGGTGAATTTATAGAATAAGATAATAAGCGTAAGCGTGAAGATAGCTGTGAACCAGATATAATGTTGATCCGCTTTTAAGTTGTTGATCAAACTGATGTTATAAGGCAGCGCCGAGCGGATAATGATATTTTTATAGCGAGTTGCGGAATAAAAGTAGATGATGCCTGTACTTTCCGATGTCCGTCGGACATCGAATCCATTTCCCACAGCCAAAGCCTGTTTGACTTCCGGCCTAAATAGATGATTCTCTAATGTTTCATAGTTTTTTCGGTAACTATCGTAAACCACTTTTCCTTGATAGTCAATCAGTGTTACCCGCATATCCTCGAGTTCCTCATCGTGTATGCACGCTTGGATCTCTTGGTTGTTGATCACCTTTCCTCTTAAACGCTCGTATAAATCACTGTTGTAATCTTGTAGTTTCAGGTGCAATAAACCTATTTTATACTCTTTTTCTCGGTGATATTGATAGGCGATAAAGCAAGCAGCAAAGACCAAAAAAATAGAGATAACCGAAAGAAAAAGCTTTCGATTGAATGAAAGAAAATGTTTTTTTGGGTCTTTTTTAATCATAAGTTACAGTGGTAGATCAGTGGGTAATTATTCTATTTTAAAGGTGTTATTCGATGTCAAAACAGTAGCCATACCCTAGTCGGGTAACAATATACTTACCGTAGTCTTTCACTTTTTTTCTCAACCGGGTAATGTTTACATCAATGGTACGGTCTAAAACGTAAACTTCGTCGCTCCAGATGCGTGTTAAGATCTCCTCGCGAGAAAAGACGCGTCCTTTGTTTTGCACTAAGAGTAATAAAATTTCGAACTCTTTTTTGGTAAGTGAAATCTCTTTGTCTTTGATGGTCACTTTCTTTTTGCTCACATCGATGACTAAGTCATTATAACTAAGGCGTTCCGTTGGTTGAGCCACTTCAGCCCCTTTGGTACGTCTTAAAACAGCTTTGATACGTACCATCACTTCACGTAAAGAGAACGGTTTCGAGATATAATCATCGGCACCGATATTAAAGCCCGTTACCGTATCGTTTTCGGTATCCTTGGCTGTAATGAAAATAATAGGAATATCGGCTGTCTTTTTATCCTTTTTCAAGATATTACCCATTTTAAATCCCGATATTTCTCCCATCATGACATCAAGCAGTAGTAAGTTATAGCGGGTGAGATCCAGTTTCAAGGCCTCTTCTGCCGAATAGGCCGTGTCCACTTCATAACCTTCATTCTCAAGGTTAAACTTTAAAATTTCACAAAGATCCTCTTCGTCGTCGACTACTAAAATGCGATAATCATTCATAAGCTAGATGTGTCTATAATAATACAAAGTTATACTATTTTCGATATTTCACACACAAAGATGAGACTAAATTGTTACTGAGTGGTGAAATACACGTTACGTTTCTGTTACGTTTCTGGAATAGGCTTTATTTCGCCTTCATAAGCTTCTTTTTCTTCTTTTATAAGGGAAAAGCTTCGGCTATTTATTACTTTTGCAGAGAAATATAAGTTCTTTAAAGAAATGATGATAGATAAAAGAATCATGCAGAAGAAAAGAGTGCTTTTAGTTGTAGGAGTAATCTTTATGTTACCATTGATTATCTTATGGGTGATGAAATGTTCCGGCTTTCAGACCGATTTTGAAATAACCGATGATTTAGGTGGGCATATTTTTCCATCGGCTATCTTGTCGGTGGCTACTACAGATGCGCAAGTCATCGTGCCTTCAGATTCTATCTACTTAGGCAATCCCAAATCGAGTATTGCTATTCGTCTAAAATCGCCTAAGGCTTTGAGCCGTGTCCGGATTGAAGTGGCCAAGACTCCTTTTTTCTCCCGTTCTGTATCTGAATTTGTACTTGAAAAAGCCGGAGTGGAATACACTATTTATCCCGATATTATTTGGAATTACGAGGCGTTGAAGGAGAATGTGCAGGCCGAGCCAGTGAGCGTTGCCATTAAGGTGGAAGTCGACGGTAAAGAACTGGGTCAACGTGTTAGGACGTTTTCTTTTCGGAGCATCAATGAATGTCTGTTGGGTTACGTTGCTAATGGTACGCAGTTTCATGAAACCGGCATCTTCTTTGCCGCTTACGTCAATGAAGAGAATCCCATGATCGACCAACTCCTTCGGGAGGCGCTGAACACCCGTATCGTCAATCGTTTTCTTGGTTATCAAGGTGCTTCTAAAAACAGTGTAGACAAGCAAGTTTATGCTTTATGGAATGTCCTTCAGAAACGTCAATTCCGATACAGCTCAGTTTCAAACACCAGTTTGTCTAGCAATGTGGTTTTTTCTCAACGAGTGCGAACCTTTGATGATGCTTTAGAATCTTCCCAGATCAATTGTGTTGATGGAAGCGTACTTTTCGCCTCTTTACTTAGAGCTGTTAATATCGAGCCGATTCTTATTCGCATTCCTGGGCACATGTTTGTAGGTTACTATACCGATTACAAGCATAAAAATATGAGTTTTTTAGAGACGACCATGATTGGTGATGTCGATTTGGATGATTTCTTTCCCGATGAACAGTTGGATTCCACGATGGTTGGGAAGTCTCAAAATGAGATGTCACTGCTTACGTTTGAGAAATCGAAGCAATATGCCAATAAAAAATATGCCGATAATGAAGTCTTAATTCATTCCGGGAAATTGAACTATATGTTTTTGGAAATCTCTAAAGAGGTCAGACAAAAGATTCAGCCTATTGGAAAATGAATCTAAATGTTTGCATATCCTCTGAGGGAATGTTATTTTTGTCTTTTCAATACAGTTAAATACAATAAGATGCAAGGTAAGAAATTTATTTCTCCCGGAGCATGGTTCTCCATGAGTTACCCATCGGACTGGAATGAGTTTGAGGATGGTGAAGGGTCTTTTCTTTTTTATAACCCGGAGGTGTGGACCGGGAATTTCAGAATATCGGCCTATAGAGGTCGATCTAATTACGGACAAGCGGTCGTTGCACAAGAGTTGAAAGAGAACGCTTCTGCTTCTCGCGTTAGAGTGGGAGCTTTAGAATGCGCCTATAGTAAGACGATGTTTCAGGAAGAAGAGATCTATTACACGTCGCACAACTGGGTTGTAGGCCTTGAAGATATGGCCTTTGAATGTTCTTTTACCGTTCCGAAGGGTGAAACAGTGGAGGTGGCCGAAGAGATTATTCGTTCATTAGTTGTTCGCCAGATGGATGGTAAATACCCCGCCGAATTAATTCCTGTTCGTTTGTTTGAAATTTATCAGATAAACGAGAGTTATGAATGGGCTTCTGCGTTGGTGAAGAATGAACTGAAAATGGATTTTCAGGGAGGTGAGGAAGACTTGGAAAAGTTGCAGCGCCTTGTTGATAGTGACATCATCGGTCGGAAGAAAAAAGAGGAGTGGCTAGCTATCGGCATTACGCTTTGTGTGATATTAACCAATGAGGTGGACGGCTTGGAGTGGAAAACGCTGATCGATGGTAATCGTGAAGTACCAGTACTGACCTCTGCCGATAAAGTGATAGACCCGATGAAGTTGGTCTGGAGTAAAATAAAAGCCGGGGAACCGTGTAATCTTGTTGAAACCTATAAAGCGTTATGGTAAATCCTTATTTACAGATAGATAATTTAACCAAATCATTTGGCGATTTAGTGCTTTTTGAAAATCTCTCTTTAGGGATAGCCGAAGGGCAGCGAGTGGGGCTTATTGCCAAAAATGGAACAGGGAAAACTACGTTGCTTAATATCATTGCCGGCAAAGAGGGCTACGATAGTGGGAATGTGGTGTTTCGGCGTGACTTAAAGGTGGCTTATTTAGAGCAAGACCCGAAGTACCCTGCTGAGATGACGGTCTTAGAGGCTTGTTTTCATCAAGGCAACAGTACGGTGGAGCTGATCAAGGAGTACGAACGTTGTATGGAGACTGAAGGTCATCCGGGGTTGGATGAGCTTCTGGCACGTATGGAACAGGAAAAGGCATGGGAGTATGAGCAAAAAGCCAAACAGATTTTGTCTCAATTGAAGATCCGAAATTTCGATCAGGCTATCCGGACTCTTTCCGGAGGGCAGTTGAAACGGGTGGCTTTAGCCAATACCTTGATTACTGAACCTGACCTGTTGATACTCGATGAGCCTACGAATCATTTGGATCTTGACATGACCGAATGGTTGGAGGAGTATCTCCGCCGTACCAATTTGAGTCTGCTTATGGTGACTCATGACCGTTACTTTCTGGACCGTGTTTGTTCGGAGATTATCGAGATAGACAACCGACAGATTTATCAGTATAAAGGCAACTACAGTTATTATCTGGAGAAGCGGCAAGAACGTGTTGAATCTAAGAATGTAGAGATAGAACGGGCCAATAATTTATACCGCACCGAACTAGAGTGGATGAGACGTATGCCACAAGCGCGTGGCCATAAGGCTAAATACCGGGAAGATGCGTTTTATGAATTGGAGAAGGTGGCCAAGCAAGCGGTTAGAAATGAACAGGTGAAGCTGGAAGTGAAGGCGTCCTATATCGGTAGTAAGATTTTCGAGGCGGATCATCTCTGCAAATCTTTTGGCGATTTAAAGATTCTCGACGATTTTTCGTACATCTTTTCGCGGTATGAGAAGATGGGAATCGTGGGGCATAACGGCACTGGTAAGTCGACTTTTATCAAGATACTAATGGGACTGGTTAAACCAGATCGTGGTACACTGGATGTTGGTGAAACGATTCGTTTTGGCTACTACTCACAAGATGGTTTGCAGTTTGATGAGAAGATGAAAGTGATTGATGTGGTGCAGGAGATAGCCGAAGTCATCGAATTGGGAAATGGTAAGAAGCTTACCGCATCGCAGTTCTTGCAGCACTTTCTTTTTACTCCTGAGACGCAACACAGTTACGTTTATAAACTGAGTGGGGGAGAGCGTCGCCGACTCTATTTATGTACGGTTTTGATGCAGAATCCTAACTTTTTGGTGCTTGATGAGCCAACCAATGACTTGGATATTATCACACTAAATGTACTTGAGGACTATTTGCAAAACTTTAAAGGATGCGTCATGGTTGTGTCTCATGACCGTTACTTTATGGACAAGGTAGTGGACCATTTATTGGTCTTTAATGGGCAGGCCGATATCCGAGATTTCCCAGGTAATTACAGTGATTATCGCGATTGGAAAGAGGCTAAAGAACAGTCTAAAAAAGAGGCTGAGAAGCCGCAGGAAGAGAAGGTTGCTCGGGTTCGTTTGAATGACAAACGAAAGATGAGTTTTAAGGAAAAAAGAGAGTTTGAACAGCTTGAAAAAGAGATTGCGGAGCTTGAAGCAGAAAAAGCGTCTATCGAAGAGATTTTGTGTGGTGGCACATTGACTGTCGACGAGCTGACGGAAAAGTCGAAGCGACTACCGGAGGTCAATCAGTTGGTCGATGAGAAAACGATGCGCTGGTTGGAGCTCAGCGAGATAGAGGGATAGGTAAAAATAGTCAGGTATTAGTTGGGTTTATTATGTGTAATTTAACGAATTATCATAGTCACAGTTTATATTGTGACGGGCGTGCCGATATGGAAACGTTTGTACGCTTTGCTATTAGTCAGGGTTTCTCATCGTATGGCTTTTCGTCTCACGCCCCCTTGCCGTTTACTACGGCATGGACCATGGAGTGGGATATGATGCCTCTTTACTTGGAGGAGTTCCGGCGTTTAAAAGAGAAGTACACTGGACAGATAGAGCTGGTCATCGGTTTAGAAATAGACTATCTGACCGATGAGAACCACCCGGCATCCGCTTGTTTCCAAGCATTACCTTTAGATTATCGGATTGGTTCCGTTCATCTATTGCCCGATGCAAACGGACAAATAATCGATGTCGATGTACCGGCCGATAAGTTTAAACAACTAGTCGACTCTTCCTTTGGGGGGGATTTGAATCAAGTGATCCGGTGTTATTACCAAAACTTGCTTCGGATGATTGAATTGGGGGGCTTTGATATTTTAGGTCATGCCGATAAAATTCATTATAATGCAGAGGCTTATCGACCCGGATTGATGGATGAACCTTGGTATGTCTCGTTGATGCAAGACTATTTTACAGCGGTTGCTCAAAAGGGATATATCGTTGAAATTAATACCAAAGCTTACCATGACTTGGGAACTTTTTACCCCAATGAACGCTATTTTAAGTTGTTGAATGAATTGGGTGTACGGGTGCAAGTCAACAGTGATTCACACTATCCAGAACGAATCAACAGTGGTCGGGCAGACGCTTTTCAAGCCTTGAAGCAAGCTGGATTTCGGACGGTTGTGGAGTGGCATGACGGAACATGGCAAGCGTGCGCCATCGGCCGATGATAACGATTAAAGGCGGTTCAATGCAACCATTGAACCGCCTTTAACTCTCATAAAAAATACAAATCTCTTATTCAGAGCGCTTACAAGTATTTGCTTGAAAGAAATCATGCAAAGCCTCCTTATGATCTCCTTGTATAATGATGTGGTGATTACCGAGAGGTGCTTTTAGGAAGTACTCGGTCGAATCATGGAGTTTGATGCGTACTTGAGTCCGGCACATATTAATATAATTTGTATTTTCGGTCAGGGTGCCACTTGCTACAAAGTAATCGTCTAGACTCTCCCCACCACACCGGACAATGGTCACTTCACCAGTTGGCAATAATCCCTGAATAGCAATGCTGCTATCCGATTCAAAATGGTTGCGGATAATATACCGTTCGGTTTGCTTCAATCCGATGGTGCAATGCGCCAATACCATTTCGTTGGTTGCACTGTTTATCATCGATGGATTAGCCATGAACCCCGTTTTACCAGTCAACGCTTTAGCGGCTACTAAGGTGAAAATAGCTTGCAAATCCCCTTCACAGCCCGCTATGATTCCATCGTCATTGAGCAAAGATAACGCTAAGCAACCGGTGGTATGTAGCTTCTTGAGCAGTTTAAAACAACTTAAGGTGATTGCATCCAGCTGCTCTTTTTCACAGACTTGCCGGATGGCACGGTATAAGCGCATGGCTTTTACTAAATCTTCCGGACTTCCTTCTCTACAAGCCAAGGCTTGTGAAGCTAATGCAGCACAAGAGGCTCCCACTTCATCGTCTGTAACTTGTTCAAATGCCTCATAGATTCTTTCGAGTGGAATATCTATAAAATCTACTCCCCATCGGCGTTTAGATAAAAAGTAATCCACGTTGCTGGCTATCAACCAAGACGATGGGGTGCCGATGACTCCTATTCGCTTTCCTACGATGCGATGTTGTGCTTTAAAATTGGTATACAGCGTTTGTATGCGCTCGATGATTGCATTAAATTCACCGTGTAAAATTTCGCTTTTCATGCCTCTACTTCTCAGCCATGCAGCTATTTCCAACGATGCGGCTAAGGAGTTTTGCATACCGTCGGCTAGTAAAACAGTTGGTCTAGGCAGCTCTTCAAAGTGCTGCATAACGAGCTTCTCTACGCCACCGGTTGCTATAAAAAGAATTTTAAAATCACTCTCTTTGAGCGTGCCTATTTCTGTATAATCGATGATATTCAGGGTGTAGAATTTCTCAAGTTCGCTTAAAATAGCTTCATGTGAACTTCTTATGGCCGCTTGCTTATGCAGTTGCGAGGCAAAGGTGATTAAATGTATGGTCATCTCTAGGATATTTAAATTAGTTTGTAGCAAATGTAGCGATTTCTTTTTATACTTAATGACGTTTTTAGGGTTGATAAGGTTTTTAAAGTATTTATATCTCTGAAATCAAATTATTACGTACCTTTGCACCTAATTAAGTTAAAATTATAATGATTTATTAGTTCGACGATTATGCCAACAATATCTATTCGCGGAAATGAGATGCCTGCATCTCCCATCAGAAAACTGGCTCCTTTGGCCGATGCTGCTAAGCAACGCGGGGTACATGTTTTCCATCTGAATATAGGACAACCTGATTTACCTACGCCTCAGGCTGCGATTGATGCGATACGGACGATTGATCGTAAAGTGTTGGAGTATAGTCCGAGTGCCGGTTATCGGAGTTATCGTGAAAAACTAGTTGGCTATTACGATAAATACCACATAAGCCTGACAGCCGATGATATCATCATCACGTCGGGTGGGTCGGAAGCGGTTCTATTTGCTTTCCTTTCTTGTTTGAATCCTGGCGATGAAATAATTGTTCCTGAGCCGGCTTATGCTAACTACATGGCTTTTGCCATATCGGCAGGTGCTAAAATTCGCACCATTACTACCACGATCGAAGAGGGGTTCGCTCTGCCTGAAGTTGGTGAGTTTGAGAAGCTGATAAATGAACGTACCAAAGCCATTTTGATCTGTAATCCGAACAACCCGACTGGCTATTTATATACGCGTCGGGAGATGAATCAGATCCGTGATTTAGTGAAGAAATATGATCTGTTTCTCTTTTCGGATGAGGTTTATCGTGAGTTTATCTATACCGGTTCTCCGTATATTTCCGCTTGTCACCTCGAAGGAATTGAAGAAAATGTGGTTTTGATTGATTCTGTTTCGAAAAGATACTCGGAATGTGGTATTCGGATTGGTGCATTGATTACAAAGAATAAAACCGTTCGTGAAGCTGTGATGAAGTTTTGCCAAGCTCGGTTGAGTCCGCCTTTGATTGGGCAGATTGCGGCTGAAGCGTCATTGGATGCACCGGAAGAGTATTACCGTGAGATGTATGACGAATATGTGGAGCGTAGGAAATGTCTGATCGACGGATTGAATCGGATTCCGGGCGTTTATTCACCCATTCCTATGGGGGCTTTTTACACCGTGGCTAAGTTGCCCGTCGATGATTCTGATAAGTTCTGTGCGTGGTGTCTCTCTGATTTTTCCTATGAAGGACAAACCGTTTTCATGGCGCCGGCTTCAGGCTTCTATACCACACCGGGTGCCGGTCGTAACGAGGTGCGCATTGCTTATGTTTTGAAGAAAGAAGACTTGACGCGTGCCTTATTTGTTCTACAGAAAGCGCTAGAGGTTTACCCCGGACGAACGGATTAATAAAAAGATTGCTTTATGTCATTATCGCTTTTCATCGCTCGTCGGATTTATCGCGAGAACCGAGATGGTAAACGGGTCTCGCGTCCGGCTGTTTTTATTGCGACGCTTGGTATTGCTATCGGTTTAGCTGTGATGATCATCTCTGTGGCGGTGGTTATCGGGTTTAAGCGTGAAGTGCGCAACAAAGTGATCGGGTTTGGGTCACACATCCAGCTAACTAATTTAGATGCAGTAACTTCTTACGAGACGCATCCTATCCTGGTAGGGGATAGTTTAAGAACGGCTTTGACCCATAACCCCGATGTAAAGCATGTGGAGCGTTACTCTACCAAACCGGGTATGATTAAAACCTCGGAGGCTTTTCAAGGGATGGTTTTAAAGGGAGTAGGGCCGGAGTTCGATGCCGACTTTTTTAATTCACACTTGCTAGAAGGTGAAATACCCACCTTCACAGACTCTGTGCCATCCAACAAAGTGGTCCTATCGAAAGCCTTGGCCGATAAATTGAATTTAAAGTTGGGTGATAAAATTTATACCTATTACATCCAACAAGACATCAGAGCTCGTCGGCTCACCATCGTTGGGATTTATCAGACCAATTTTTCCGAATACGATAATCTATTTCTTCTCACCGATATTGCCTTAGTCAACCGTTTGAATGGTTGGGAGAAAGATCAAGTCAGTGGGGTGGAACTTCAGATTCACAATTATGATCAGCTGGAAGAAGTCACCAACCGCTTATCCGCTACTTTCGACAATGTCATCGACGAGTTTGGTGGCGTTTATTATGTTCGTAACATCTTGCAATTGAATCCTCAGATATTTGCTTGGCTTGATCTCTTGGATACCAATGTATGGGTTATCCTGTTGTTGATGGTTGGCGTGGCTGGCTTCACCATGATATCGGGCCTGCTGATCATCATTTTAGAGCGTACCACCATGATAGGCATCTTAAAGGCTTTGGGGGCCACTAATTACACCATACGGAAGACCTTTTTATGGTTTGCCGTCTTTTTAATAGGGAAAGGCATGATCTGGGGAAATCTCATCGGGCTGACCTTTTATCTCTTACAAGCCCAGTTCGGACTCTTCCGTTTAGATCCTCAGACTTATTATGTAGACACCGTACCCGTTGCTTTCAATTGGGGCTGGTGGCTTTTAATAAATTTGGGTACCCTGTTCGCTTCGGTTTCGATGCTTATCGGCCCCTCTTTTTTAATTAGTAAAATAAATCCGGCTAGCTCTATGCGTTATGAATAGCAGTTCGTGTCTACTTTCTGAAGAAATCACTTTTTCTATACCTTATTCGGTATACATTAAAAAAGAGAGATTGGATAGGCTGGATGACATCGAAGAAAGGCAATAGCAGGTAGAAGCGATTTTTCTCTCCCAACTCTTTGGCTGTTTGGTTGATGATGATCGCTTGGCAAGCGTATCGAATAAGCCAAACCAAGGCTGTTACTCCGCAAAAGATCCAAGCAGACTGCATTATAAACCACACAAGAGAGGCCAAACAAGTGGTGTGAAAAACAAGGCGCGAGAATGTCTCAAAGCCTAGCACATAGCGTTGTCTTCCCTTGTAACACCGTGAGGTGACTGTTCTATTTATCTTCTCTTCTTTCCACTCTTGCTTGCCTGAGGACACAATTTGTATAGCTGCCTGGCTAGCTGTTTCAACCCGTGTGTTCGTCTTCGTAGCTGCTCGGTTGATGAATAAATCATCCTCTCCACGGCGCAGGTAGAGATGGCTTGAATACCCTTTTTGTTTGAAAAAAAGCCCTTTGCGATAAGCTAAGTTCCGACCGATACCTAAATAGGGCTTTCCGATAAGTGCAAATCCTAAGTACCGTAAGGAGAAAAACAGGGAATCCAGTATCATCAATTTGCTTGTTCCTTTCTTGGTGAATTCATAATTATGATACCCTAAGACAATCTCTGTTTCGGGTGTGAATTGGCCTGCCATTAACCGCAACCACTCATTACTAGCTGGCTTGCAATTCGCTTCTGTAAAAACCAGCCACTCATGCTTACTCGCTTTGACCCCTAACGTAAGGGCCAACTTTTTATGGCTGATATAGCGAGCACTCTCTGGAGTGAAACTCTTGCGAAGATGTTTATAGTTCCGTCCCAACTCATCTAACACACCCTCTGTATGGTCTGTAGAAGCATCGTCGATAACGATTACTTCAAAGTTTGGATAATCTTGTTCTAAGATGAATGGCAAGTTTTGTTTTAGATCCTCTGCCTCATTTTTTGCATAGATAATGACTGAGAGAGGAGGGTATTCGGTCGCTAAATTCTGTTTCCCTTTTTTGAAACGGACATGATGGCGGTGCAGTCCATTATACAGTACACCATAATACGCTAATTGAATCAATCCGAAGAGAGTGATAATTGATAAAAGCAGAACAGAGATGTTATCTAGATTTTCCATTTTTCCCGTAGTGATTATAATTGAGTTTCGTTATGCAAAAGTATACATTTTTATACTCGCATTCAATCATTCGGATAAGATATTTTTTCGTTTGAAAGAAACTCTCTGTTTCCCACCTTCACAACCTCTCATCTTGGTTTTGTGATTCTAAAAAAAAAGCTACCGATTAGAGTCGATAGCTTTTCTTAAAACCTTAGTTGCCCGTTATTTTTTCTGCAACAAAACCTCGTTGATGGTCTTTTTTAATTGGTCTTTAGCCATAGCTCCTTGCAAGACACGCGGTTGCTCGTTCATCGGAATGAATAGTAGGGTAGGGATGCTCCGTATTCCAAAAGCAGCTGCTAGCTCCTCCTCTTGGTCAACATCTATTTTGTAAACGTCTATTTGTCCACTATACTCTTTGCTTACCTCATCAAGGATGGGCGACATCATTTTACATGGCCCACACCAAGTTGCATAAAAATCGATGATAGCAGGTCGGCTTCCCTCAAACTTCCACTCTTTCGGGCTTGTTTCGTAATTATAGACCTTTTTTAGAAAATCGGCTTTATTCAATGACATAACTTCCATGTTTTGATCCTCCTTCGTTAATTGATTATTCTTTTTGTTTGATTGACTCCCTGTACAAGCGGCGGCTGTAAATATAGCCAAAGCGCCTAGGACTATTTTTAGAGTTTTCATTTTTTCTTTGTTTTTATTTCAATGCAAAGATATGAGGTTTAAAAAGATAAGCCGATAGCGAAAGTTCCGAATGATTTAGCTATTCTTCCCGTCTAGGCGTTACGAGGCGTTAAAAAACAAAAAAGGGATTGCATTTTAAGCAATCCCTTCTTTAACAAGCTCCCTTCTAGGGGAATTTCTGATTTATTTCTTATGCTTATACCAATCTGCATGAGTACTACCAAAGCCCTCAGCCCAATCTTTAAAAGTGGGGTATTCATCGGTTGTCCCTATTCTCTTCGTTTCCGTAACCGGTTCGAAACCGCTTATCGGTAGATCTATAGCGAAAGGAAATTTTCCATCTTTATTAATGAAATACGCATCATCTTTAGTGCCCACCAATGATTCATCGGCCCATGAGGTGGGTTGATGTTTAGGCAAATGCACCTCCACCCGCTTTTTAACTCCTGCTTTATAGTTTACTACGATAAATGGGTTCCAATTTCGTTTATAAGTCAGCTTACTGATCGGGGTTGTAAAATCGCGTACCACCTTGTATGTCACATTTTCTTCGGCTACCTCTTTTACATTCGGACAAAGAATGATCTGATTTCCCTCTTCCAATACCGAGTAGTTCGATTCTGCAAGATTGATTGTGCCTAGATTATCATTGATAACATACCCAAAGGCATTCGTATTCAAGGCACTATTTTTCTTATTGACCGGTGTAAATGTCTCTGTGATGCGTGTAATCTGATTTTTACGATCGAATTCCACATCCGAGCGGTACTCTATAATCACATCATTTAAGTCATAATCTCCTCCGGTAGGCCAAACATCCTCAAAGGCCAAGGTCCCTTTCGTTGTTTCAGTTGCAGTAATGTTATCGCCATTACCCACCACAGGAATTTCTGGTCTACTAGGATCTAGTACGGCATCGATTGGGTCAGCCTCTACATAATACAAGATATCTTCAAAACTTCTATCATTTTCGTCGCGATAGGTTTGGTCTTCAAATCCAAGTACGATGCGTTTAGACTTCTGGTCGTACAGTGAGATACAGCCTGACTGTTGTTTGTAATTGGCCGATTGATTTGAGTAGATAACATGTTCGCTTTCATAAGCCCATTTGATACGTGGCTCAATGGTCGACAAATCTTTCCAGAAGTAAGCACTACCATCGCTTGGGAACATGTTAGCTACAACCATCCATCCTACTGTATAGCCTGGAGGAAAGAGATCCGTTCCAGGTTGGTCGCCATTTTCGCCAAAGAACTGCAAACGCGCCTTCACAGCCTTGTTGGGAGTTCCTGATGTCATGCGTGGTATTACAAAATACTTAGGCAACTGTTTGATTTCTTCTCCTGTCAGATTAGCCCCTGTCTTATAATAATAATAAGCCATTGAGCTGTGGAAATCGCCATTATTATCCAAAAAGACTAAGTCTAAGCGGACGCCATCTACTGGAGTTCCATTCGCCGTCTTATTCGCTACAGAGATGTTGATCACATTCTCGTTGGCTACTAACGCCGAATTATTCGTTTTGACTAACGCTCTTTCAATGCGTTCCATCAATTGCCCCAGTGTGCTTTCATTTGAAAGCTTCGTGTTTGAAGGGACAATCGAATATAATTTGCTAACTTTACTATTTCCTGGCATCCACTGATTACTGTATACATCATAGGGCGTATACCTATCATATAATGAATAGAACTTATAAGGACTATACAGCGTTCTAGGTGCGCTGCCGAGATTGATTTCGGGCACAGCGCGTGTTCGTGCGGTCTGCGCATCCGGTGCAGCATACTGATAGGTTGCCGTACCATTAATGATAGGCACCTCGATGCATCTTGGTATGGCACGTGATGTTGAGTACAAATAAATTTTTGTGGTATGAGCCGGTACCTCAATTTTACCGGAGAAAGAGCAGGAACCATCTGTAAAGGCTTTAAAGGCAGACTCAACAGAGGTTATTTTCGATCTGTTTTCATCGAAAGGATTTTCAGTGTATACTTCAAAAAGGGCAGTATAACCATCGAATCCATAATCTATATTCAGCTGAATCGACTGCATCGAAGAAAAATCAAAGTACTCACTTTCAGGCTTTGGGGGAGTAGTCTGAGAGAAGTCTTCTTCTTTGATGCACGATTGCAATATAGTCATAGCTAGGGCTATTACTACTAATGGAAAAAAATTAACTCTTCGCATAAATGTTGGTTTAATAATATATCTATAAAACAAAGATATGATAAAAAAGATATGAAGCAGACCTATAAAACGGTTAATATTAGGATTAATTAACGAATAAGAGATTTTTGGTTGTGAATGAGTACTCCTTTTTTGGATGTTTTCTGTATTATTATGTTAAAAGAAAAGATGATGTTTTTTAAAAACGACTCGATGAATACAGTGCAAAGCCTTTCGGACTGTCTTTTTTTCTTATTTTCTATAAGCTTTTTTTAGGTAAAAGTTGAAGCCGGCATAAATCTGCAAAGTGCCGAATCCATTATTAAGAGAGAAGTTTTTACGATAATAATCATAGGTCTTACCTAAAAAGGAGGCACCTATGAAATACTTACTGTTGTTATACACCAAGCCAGTTCGGACAATGAAGTCCACATTAACACTTTGGTCCGATTGATTATCCTTATCGTTATCGGTTGTGATGTGCGATGATTTATAGGCGATAGCAGGTGTCAGTGAAAGATTGGCTAAGAAGTTTCGTGCAAACACCCAGTTGTAAGCATAGCCACAGCTCAAGGCCCAATTCGAGAAAGTCACGTTTTCAATTTTCATGCCCGGGTTAAGGTTCTCTTGTATGAGCATCGGCAATTGCTTATAATCGAAATCGATGTGATGTTTAGAAGCCGATAAGCCGATAATCATCGTACCTACACTTTTTCGTTGATTAGTAGATTGGCTGAAGGCTGCCGGGTAAGAGAATTTTCGGTTGTTAGTGATATAGTAAAGTGTGAGTCCTTTAATCTTTGCTTTCAGCCCATTAAATGTTTGCGAATAGTCTTCTGGTATTTGGGTTGAGAAACCTTTAACTTGGTGGATGCGGTAATTATTTCCAGTTTTTCGGTAGAATAAATCTAGCCCGATTTTAGAGCTATACAAGCTTAAATCGAATTCTGTTCCTTTATTTTTCTGGGTTGTTTTTCGGTATACATCATCAATATTGAACGACCATCCAAGGAAGATCCAGCGCCATCCGAAGTAGAAGCCCAATTTATGGTGCGGGTTGGGCGATAAGGTGATTTTCTGAATTTCAGGTGCTTTGCTGCTGATGGAATAGTATTCAAAATTGCTGAAATGGGTGGTCATCAGTGCATAGTTATAACGATTAGGGCTGATATATAAGGTGTCGAAATCACTGAAATTCAGGATTTTCTTCAGTGTTTTTTTGAAAGGAGTAAGTGGCTTTTCCGATACTATAACCGAGTCGGCTGTTGGCTTTTGTGCATAAAGAGACAAGGAGGTCATTAAGAGAAAGCAACAAATAACGGTTCTAATCATAAGCTTTATAGGAACTTTGTTTTCTTTAAGTTGATACATGCTTGCTACTGGTTCTAACGCTTTTAAAAGGGAACTTCTTTATTCGCCATGCGACATTCGTGCCCCAAATAAGGTGCAAAAATACATAAAGTTACCCAAAAAGAACGGAGTTAGCTGGAGATTCTTCTGAAGAGATCGATTTTCATCGAGGTTATCATTTCTTTAGCTGTTCATTCCCCCCAATATAAAAAGTAGCGGCAAATACTCCTTTAAATCTTGTCGTAACACTTTTAGTGCTTGTTGGATGCGGTAATCGATGGTTTTTGTAGAGACCTCAAGTTGGGCTGCAATCTCTTTGTAGCTCATCTCTTTAAATCGGTGCATGACAAATGCTTCTTTATATTTTTCGGGCAGTGCATCGATTGCTTGATGAATCTTTTTAGTGAGCTCTTCTATCTGGTAAACATCCAGATCGTATAGCATATCCAGTCTGCTTTCATAGTAATACGTATCTGCCCGTTTTTTGACCTCTTTTTGAGAAATCTTATTCAAGCTTCGGTTATAGATCATTTTAAAAATATAGCTACCCAACGATGATTCTATCACGAACATCTCCTTATTATTATAAAGCCACAACATGATGTCCTGTACGATCTCTTCGGCATCCTCGATAGCCACAAATCTCTGAGCATAAGCGCAGAAGATAGGGTAATACCTTCTGAACAACGTTTCGAAAGCCTCTTCATTGCCCTTCTGAAACGTTGAAAACAGATAGCCGATAGTTTTTGGGGTTGAATCCGGTTTCATGTATAGATAGTGGTGTGAATCTTTAGCAAAGATAGTGTATTTATGTGTGTTATTGATAAAATCTGGTTTAAAAAGAGCCGAAATTTGATTGTTTAGCTTCCGATTAGCCTCTTTTGTGTCAGTTGCTTATCTAGATCACAATTCATCCCGTCCAAGGTGTTGGAGGTTATTCTGTTTGTCTTGAGAGTCCTATCACGTGGCTTATGCGTTCACTAAAGCGACTGTTTTTTCTCGCAAGAGCTAAGTTGCCTAGATGCGATGTTTTAATCGTTTGCTTATAAGCAATGTTTCGTTTGCTTATAAGCGATGTCTTGTTTGCTTATAAGCGATGTTTCGTTTGCTTATAAGCTAACGATTAAGCGGTGGCTAATAAAAGGGCTAATGATCGCTTAGAAAAGCCCTAGGAATAGGGAGAAATTAGAGAAAACGAAAAGGTTGTTGTATCCGAGACCGACCTTTCTCTTGATTCACGTAAGTCTATTGGCTCTTTTTAGTTTGTTGAAGTGATTGTTTCTTGGCCAATAAACCTATTGTGGGGCAGAAAAATGAAAAAAAAGCGGTTGTTGTTTAGGAGTTCTCTTCTGAACTTGGTCTTATTAATAGAGAAGCCTTATTTATTTAATTAAGTTATAGTAAACATTCTATTGAGTACATGATAAACCGAAACATCTCTTATCTTTTGTTTATAGCCGATTGTTTGGCTGTCTCACAAGTAGACGCTCAGACTCATCGACCCAACATCGTCTTTATTATGGCCGATGACTTAGGAGCGCATGATTTGGGCTCTTTCGGTAGTGATTTTTATGAAACTCCTCACATTGACCGATTGGCTTCTCAAGGCGTTCGGTTTACTCAAGCTTATGCGGGCGGAGCTAATTCCGCACCAAGCCGTGCGTGCTTTATGACCGGTATGTATCCTCCTCGACACGGCGTTTATACTGTGAGCCCATCCGAACGTGGCGATGTACAAAAACGGCGGCTCATACCGGTCAAGAATACAGAAGAGGTGGCAGCCTCGTTTGTGACTCTGGCAGAAGTGCTTCAACAAGCGGGTTACCAATGTGCGCATATTGGTAAATGGCACATGGGCGATGACCGAGAGGGCACAGGACCATTGTCGCAAGGGTTCGACTTAAATATCGGCGGAGATAGAATGGGAAGTCCCTATTCTTATTATTATCCGTATTGCAATAAAACACAGACTCGGTGTCATTGGGCTTTGGAAGGTGGTAAAGAGGGGGAATACCTCACCGACCGATTGACCACAGAGGCCGAGCGGTTTATCCGGCAGCGTGATCCGTCTCAACCGTTTTTTCTCTATTTGTCGCATTATGCGGTTCATACACCGCTTACTGCACCACAAGATTTAGTCGATAAATACCGTCGGAAATTACCTGGTAAACACCACTCAAATGCGGTCTATGCCGCGATGGTCGAGAAACTCGACGAGGGGGTGGGGCGTATTTGTGCGTTGCTCGACTCCCTGGAGTTGGCCGATAACACGCTTCTTGTTTTTTGTTCCGACAATGGAGGTACCTTTCAGGCTACGGACAACTATCCGCTGCGTGGAGAAAAAGGGACTCCCTATGAAGGTGGCATCCGTGTTCCTCTTATTATGAGGTACCCAGCTAAATTGAAGGCAGGTACTACGTGCGATGTGCCGGTGATAAATATCGATTTCTTTCCGACATTGGTCGATGAGGCGAACGGGATACGCCCCACCGGACTGGATGGTCAGAATCTTTTTACTCTGATGGGAGCTCAGTCTGCTGCATCACGCGAGCTGTATTGGCATTTTCCGGCTTATTTAGAGTCTTATCGTGATGCCGGTTTTCGTGCTACTCCTTATTCCATCGTTCGTTCTGGGGCGTGGAAACTGATTTACTCGTATGAGACAACTTGTAGCAGGCTGTTTAATCTGCAAACGGATGAAGCAGAACAAACGGACTTGTCTACGACTTATCCCGAAGAACGACAACGCTTGGAGGCTCTGCTTTTCAACTGGTTGAGGGCAACTGATGCACCGATTCCGAATAAGTTGAATCCAAAGTTTCAAGCTGATTAAAACATTAGAAACAGAAAGATAAAGAGATGATTGAAGATAAAGAACCATTGATAGAGACCCTTATTCCACGTTATATCGACGGCTTATTGACGCCCGATGAGGCGCAGCGTGTGGAGGCGTGGATAGACCAGTCGGAAGAGAATCGACGTATCGTACAACAAGTGAATGCGCTGACTTTGGCGGTCGA
>RZZX01000165.1 GCA_009929715.1 Bacteroidia bacterium | reverse complement strand
ACGTTCTTCTTCACATATGAAGAGACATTGCCAACGGTTCCTCCGAGGCCAAATGCGTATCACAAGATGCCGTGTTCTCTTGGGATTGACCTTTCCCAGGGCGATGACTTCTGTGCATTTACATTCCTATTCCCATTGGGTGGAGAACGGTTTGGTATAGTTGCTCGGAGCTATGTAAGTGAACGAACTATGTTCAAACTTGCTCCATCTATGCGCATTAAGTATGATGAATTCCTCAGTGAAGGAACTCTCATAGTAATGCCAGGAACTATTCTGGATCTCGACGAAGTCTATGAGGATATTGAAAAATTCATTGATGAGAACGAGTACGAAGTTTTTACAGTTGGTTATGATCCTTACAACGCCAAAGGCTTTATGTCTCGTTGGGAGAAGGAGAATGGCCCGTTTGGTATCGAAAAGGTCCCACAAGGTGTAAAGACTGAATCAGTTCCTCTTGGCGAGATTAAGAAGTTGGCCGAAGATGGTGGTCTCTACTTCTGGCAATCGATAATGACGTTCACAATGGGTAACTCAATCGTCCTTGAAGATAACAATGGTAATCGTAAACTTCTGAAGACTCGATACGATCAAAAGATCGACAATGTCTCAGCCCTTCTCGATGGGTTTGTGGCATGGAAGAACAATAAGGAGGCTTTTGAATGATTAGAAGGGCGGTGAGACATGCCCAATTCTTTAATAGATAGAATACAGCACGCCTGGAATGCTTTCACAAAGTCGCCTGACCGATGGGCCTACAGAGATGATGGTCCGAGTTATGGAGATCGTCCAGATCGAGTTCGATTGGCAATTAACACTGGTCGAACTCAACTCGCGGCTATGTATCTTCGAATTGCAATCGATTCTGCCCAATTGACTTATCGGCATGCAAAGATCGATCAAAATGAAAGATACACCGAAACAATTAATAGTCGTATGAATAATTGTTTTAACATCGAGGCTAACCTGGATCAAGAATCTGGAGCCTTCTTTCGTGATTTGGTCCTTTCTTTGTGTGATGAAGGGGTCGTCGCGGTTGTTCCGGTCGATACAACGATCAATCCAGCAGTAAGTGGCGCATTTGATATCACTACAATGCGTGTGGGCAGGATTGTTGATTGGAAACCGGAGCGGGTTCTAGTTGATCTGTACAATCAACGAACCGGGATCCACGAGCAACTATGGGTGGACAAGAGAACGACTGCGATTATCGAGAATCCGTTGTATACGGTGATGAATGCTCCAAATAGCACTCTTATGAGGCTCAATCGTAAGCTGAATCTCCTGGATTATGTTGATGAGCAGACCTCAAGTGGTAAACTGGATCTAATAATTCAGCTTCCATACACACTGAGAACCGAATCTAAGCGAACTCAGGCTGAGAATCGTCGTAAAGACATCGAAATGCAGCTTTCGGGTTCAAAGTATGGAATTGCGTACATTGATGGAACTGAAACAATTACGCAGCTTAACCGACCAGCAGAGAATAATCTTCTTGCCCAAGTCGAATTGCTGTCAGCTCAGGTGTATTCCGAAGTTGGTATTGCCAAAGCAGTAATTGATGGTAATGCCGATGAAATTGCAATGTTGAACTATCACAACCGTGTAATTGAACCAATTGCGTCTGCGATCTCTAAAGAGTTTACTCGTAAGTTCTTGACAAAGACCGCAATTACTCAAGGCCAACGAATTCTGTTCTTTATGGATCCATTTAAGTTGGTCCCGATCAGCCAGATTGCAGAGATTGCTGACAAGTTCACTCGTAATGAGATCATGTCTCCGAATGAGATTCGGCCAATTGTGGGTCTTAAGCCGGTAGAAGATCCAGAAGCTGATGAATTGCGAAACCGAAACCTGAATAAACAGCTTTCCCCGGATGAAGCGGCACAACCAACTACCACGGAGGAAGAATCCAATCAAAATGAAACCTGAAAAGTATGACTTTGCTGGTTATGTGACCAAAAACGATAAGTTGTGCCTTGATAAGGCCATCATTCGTCATGGCGCATTCAAGCATAATGACGGTATGACCGTACCCTTGGTCTGGGAACATGGTCGGAAGATCCCTGAGAACATTCTGGGTAACGTTGTGCTCGAGCATCGAGCTGATGGTGTCTATGGCTATGGCACGTTCAACTCAACTCCGACCGCAGAGCACATCAAGACCTCCGTGATGCATGGCGACATCAATAAGTTGAGTATTTACGCCAATGAATTGACTCGCCGTGGTAACGATGTTCTTGACGGGGACATTGGAGAAGTCAGTCTTGTGGTGAAGGGTGCCAACAAGGGGGCTTACATTGAAGAGTTGGTTGTCCAACATGGCGATAACACATATGACATTGATGAGACATCCGCTATTATCTACATGGATGAGGCGATCGAATTGGAGCATTCCGATTCCACTACTGTAGAACATGCCGCCGATACCCGCACCATTGGTGACGTGCTCAAAACGATGAATGAAGACCAGATTAATGTTCTGGCAGCACTCTTCCAGATGGGTATGGCTGGAGAGGGCAATGAAGATGAGGGTGATGTAGATCACTCTGACGATGATGATGATTCCATCGAGCACTCCAATCAGGAAGGTCAAGAAGTGCACAAAAACGTGTTTGATAAGGATAAGACTGTCGAAGGGGATTCCCTTGAGCATGGCATGTCAGACGAAGACTTCACTGCTTTGATCCATTCGGCATACGTCGAAAAGGATTCCTCTTTCAAGCAGCGTTTCCTCCAGCATGCTGCTGATAACTACGGCATCACAAACATCGAGATGCTGTTTCCTGAGGCTCAGCTTGTCCGGAAGACCCCGGATTGGGTTGACCGTCGGACTGAATGGGTGTCTGGTGTCCTGGCTGGCGTGCACAAGGTTCCGTTCAATCGGATCCGCTCGATGTCTGCCGACATCACCCTCGATACTGCAAGGGCGAAGGGTTACATCACTGGCAACCTGAAGAAGGAAGAGTTCTTTGCTCTTCGGGATCGTGAGACTGGCCCTCAGACCATCTACAAGAAGCAGAAGCTCGACAAGGATTACATTAACGACATCACGTCGTTCGATGTGGTTGCTTGGATGAAGGGCGAAATGCGTCTGAAGCTGGAAGAGGAAATTGCGCGAGCAATCTTGATTGGCGATGGCCGAGAAGTTGACGATCTGGACAAGATCAAGGAAAACAAGATCCGTCCGATCGCAACCGACGACCAGTTCTACACCCATCGGATCACTCTTCCGACCAATGTGACTGGTGAGACGGAGATCGAAGAGATCCTTCGTGCACGCAAGTACTACAAGGGTACTGGCCGTCCCACGATGTATACCACTGCGGACTGGGTCATCGATCATCTGCTCCTCAAGGACAAGAATGGTCGTCGCATCTACGAGAGCAAGGAACAGCTTGCTTCGGTCATGGGTGTAGCTTCGATCGTCGAAGTAGAGCCGATGGAGGGCGAGGATCACCTGATCGCGATTCTGGTGAATCTGGCTGACTACTCGCTTGGCTCGACCAATGGCGGGAAGACTGACTTCTTCGATGACTTCGACATTGACTTCAACCAGT
>RZZX01000164.1 GCA_009929715.1 Bacteroidia bacterium | reverse complement strand
GTCTATGAACCAGCCACGGCCAAGCATACGGTTTACAATATCAATCCCCTGACTACCACGTTTATTTATTTCCATTTGAGCGTGTTTCATAGCCTCAACTTTTCCGAACCAAGTACCGTCATCGAATTTATAGGCATAAGATGGTATAAGTGAAAATCCGTTGTAAGGCCTAAAGGGGTACTCATTTGAAATGAGTTTGTCGCCGATAGTCGTTACAACTCGGATAATTTCTCTGGTAGTTTTAATGCCAACTAATTTTATATGTGAGGGTAGTTCTTTAAGTTTGTTAAAAACTTCTCTTGTGGTCTTAATCATAACCGTTTCATCAGGGGATACGATATTATAATCTATCTTAAATTCTTTTATTTCGTGTTCTATAAGTCTAATTCTTCTGTGCTGTTGGTCTATAATCTCGGGGTGAGTTTTAAAATCAACTGTCGAACCTTTACTCCCCGGGTCTTGAACTAAATTGGTTGTGTTTATTTCTTCTCTGCTGTCAGCTATCAAGCCGTCTATGTCGTCTTTGAGTTCGGGGTATCTGCTATTAGCCTCGGCAACTGAAATCCATTTGGCTTTGTGTGCGTGCGTGGCATCAGAAGCATCAAGTTTACTATGAACACCAAAGTATCCATCTGGCCAAGGGAAACGCTCTATAATTATATCGCCGCGTGGGTCTTTGTCTTGAGAAATATAAACGTGAAAAAGTCCTCTGCCTGTAATAACTTCGTCCTCAAAGACTCTTATTTCTTCAGAGGCAAGAACATTGTTTTTGGATATTCGGACTAATGCAGCTGTGGCTACATCAGCCACTCCTCCGTCAGAACCTTCAACCGGAAAAGCTCTGGGGTCTGTCCTGTTTTGTCTTGCTAATCCTGACAGAACATCAATCTTGGATTGGATATAGTTATAAACTTGGGTGGCTCTTTTCTTAGAGTTGAGTTCAGACTTGAGGCCCTTATCCCACTGGTTACCTTTGAAAAATTCGTAAGCTTCCTTGCCGCTCTTTCTGGACTTTTCCTCATACTCACAAGCTGTTTTAAAAAGGCTAAGAGCATCGCGAACAACTTCCTCATCATCTCCTGTTGGCGGTTTAACATCGTCTGACTGAACAGGGATAGGGATAACCTGATGAGTATGTTCTAAGTCAGTAGAGAGAGCTATTACGGTTTCGGTCGGAAATACTTCGTGAGTATGGTTCTGACACGTGGAGCAAACAGCATCACCCGTATCGGCATCAATGTATATAATATGGGTGTGTGGTTTGCTACCTGATTTAGTTGTAAAATGAAGTTCTGCCATAATCCTTAAACTCCTAGCCAAGCATTTTCATTATATTGTACATCAAACCTAGACATATTTTCAAGGTCATCATACGGGTCTTTTCTGGCTTTGCATTTTTTAGTATCACAATCAAATGCAAGCTCATTGGCATACATAGTAACCATAAAAGCATCGGCTAGGTTAGGACTCCTAGCTCCTCGAGACTTCATTTTTATTTTAGATTCAATCTTAATCTTGCCGTTTGTATCATCTTCGGTATCCCGCCTCATAACCAGCAACTCATTGTAGAATTGTCGGTATAATCTTATCTTGGAGGGTATTGAAATGGTGTTATTTTCAAAGCCCATACGAACACGCCACCAGAGTTCATCTCTTAATCTTTTGTAACGCTGGGAACGTGCTTTTGTAGAAACGTCTACGGCTCTTACTCGTCCGGGTAATCTTCGTTTTATCACATCATAAACCCCTGCACCATTGCCAATGGAGTCTATATAAACCATATCACATTCCCATTCAGAGAAAATTTGGACAATCTCATCGGAAAGTTCGTTGGTATCTAGCTTTCTAAATTCTATTAAATCTAAAATCTTGCCACCATCTCTGATTACTATACCTGCTGGGTCTCCACCTTGTCGGGACGGGTCAACACCCATTATCCTTGGGGTCTTATCATCGGGGGTAATATCTCTGTCAACGGCAGCATCAAGCCATTGTTGGGGAATAAGGGTACCTTCGGTTTGTTCGGGAGGAATGCCTAAAACGTTTACGTTGTATTCGGGCGAACCTTCGGGGTAAGAACGCCTCATTCGCTCTACTTGGTCTGCTGTAACGTTCTCTGAATCTAGTGCCGACCATTTGAGCTTTATAAAATAATCCCCTTCCCTGTCATACTGGGTTCTATATGCATATCCATAGTTCTTAGTGGGGTTGAATATGAGTAGCATAAAGTTTACAGGGGAAGTAAGGGTTGTATCCAAGGATTTTAAAATTGCATCGGGAACGCCGTCGGCCTCATCGACCGCAACCATCATATAATCGGCGTGGAGTCCGTCCATTGTTTTGGATTGTACATCATCTTTGGTGCCTTTGGGAGCTGTTCTAAGTTTGGCAAACCAGCTTTTACCCTCTTCACCGGGTGATTCGTCCATCGAAATCCAAATTTTGTCAGAGCCTATTTGGACAATATCTTTTAAAACAAAGCAGGGGTTTCCGTCTTTGTCTATTCGGTTAGCCCACTTTGCTATTTCAGCTATTAAAACTATTTTCATTTGCTCATAGCTGACACCTGTCATGGGTATTTTGGAGTTTCTAAAACAGCACAAAAACCATAGAATGCACCAAGAGAGAACGGCATCTTTACCCGTACCTTTGGCTGACATTACGGATATGCCAACCTTCTTGGACAGTGCTTCCTCTTCGGCTGTGAGTTCGTGGGGTGTGTTCCATTTCTTTATCTTGACACGGGTTAACTCACCTAGCCTGTTCAACAAATCGCTCTGCTGACTGGTAGGTGTAACGCCTAAAGCCTCAATAGCAAACCTGCGTGGTGAGGTTTGCCAATCAAGAATTAGCTTTACTAAATCATTTTGTTGGAGTTCTTCTGGTGGTTGCAATTCCGATAGCCTTTACTAGAGATAAAGTTTGTTTATTTTCAGTGGATTTACCTTGTAGGAGCCTGATGGCTTTTATTATTTCGTTGGTGTTCCTTAAACGGTCTGCGGGTTTCATAGAAAGTATCTGATGAGAGGGAATGTTTATAAGGTCATTTAAGACCCCTCTAAGGCGTTCGATTAGTCTTTGGTCATATTCTTCAATGTCGAACGTTAAGTCCTCAAGAAGAGCCGTTTCCTCTTCCGTGTGGGGCACTTCTGTAATCTGTAGAGCTTTGGCTTTTGTAATAACTTCTTTTTGGGCGGTGGGATAGTTATTTATTTTACTTGGTTGGTTTAAGTTTAGAATATCCCTAGCCTTGTTTTGCAAGGTGACGCAGCCGGCAGGGATATAATCTGTATCCAGCTCTTTGAATTTGATGTCCCGGAATTTCTTTGGGGGAAGTTTCATAAAAGCTGTGTATGACTCATTTATAGTTTCAAGCATATAGAGTGTTCTTTCCGCCGCAAAGTCTGAATTGAAATAATCCTCTCGGCTTTCTTTGAGCTGGGGATATTTATCCTCAACTTGTTTAAGCTGGCTCAAAAAGGCGTGGGCGGTACCTATGCGGTAAAATCTCATAACGATGTCACGGGGGATATTATTGAAATAGAAGTCACGGAACAGGTTAAGGTTG
>RZZX01000062.1 GCA_009929715.1 Bacteroidia bacterium | reverse complement strand
GTCTCCATAAGGAATGATTTGAAACTTTTGTTTAACTTCGTAGTTAGTTCACCAAGAACATCACTACAGATACCTCTATATTGGTTAAGTATGCTGGTTCTATCCATCTTTATTTAGGCTTTGATCAGCTATAAAGATACTGATAATCAGCTACTTAACCATCTTTTTTATGTTAAACTATGTTATGTAAATCATTGAAATTTAATTAGTTAATTGAATTTTTACCGAAGTATTGGTTTAAAAAATTATTCCGGTAAAATTTTAACGGTTTCTTATTATTTTTATACAAAGTGAATCCGTCCATTTTCCCCGTTTTCAAAGGGGTATTTTATCTGCTTTTTCCGCTAAAACAATAATAAGAATTTAATACCTTTACAAAAAAATTTTATCATGGAGTCCTTTCCTGAAAATATCGCGCATTTCACTCACGGGATGGCATTTATGTTCTTCATATTTGTCGCCATCCATTTATATTGGCAGCAGAATAAAAGCCGACTGCTCTGGTTTTTATTTTACGAAGCCATTTTTTTCGCGTTTATAGAAATGAAAGACATAGCATACCTTATCGAAGGGGTATGGTACACGCATTATCTTACACGCATATATATGAGCATCGATATGTGGATCGTCCCTTTTACCATGCTATTTCTGTTCGAGTTGATGTCACCCGGATGGGTAACTTTGCGCCGGGCTCTTACATTGACCATGCCATCCGTTATTCTCTCCCTCTTATTGATTCTCGTCCCGTCAGATATATTATTTTACGGGATAGTGGGTTACAGCCTTCTGCTCGGGAGCATCTCGGTATTTGTAGTGTTTATGGCTTCCGCACAATATGAGAATTATGTGAAAAAGAATTTCTCCTATACCGAAGGATTGAGTGTTTCATGGGTACGCACAATTATCGTGATTCTGTTTGTATATCTTATCTTGTGGATTTTCATTCATGGATACGAAAACTGGTGGGGAGACGTGCTCTATTACCTTATCACCATTACAATCTGGAGTTATATCTATTTTTACACGTTACAGCACGCCGTTATTGAAGTGCCCGGCATACTTCTCTATCGTTTCCAAAAAAATGAAAACGATTGTTTTGAGCTGGAAGAAAACAGCCATCCATACCATTTCGCCGAAACAGTTCAACAGGTAATGGAGGAGGAGAGGCTCTATCTGAATTCCAAATTGCATATCACAGATGTCGCGTCCATCCTCAATACAAATAGGACCTACCTTTCCGAATACCTGAACAAACAGCTGAATACAACATTCTATGATTATGTGAACGCTTTCCGTGTGGAGATGGCTTGTGGATTATTGACAAACAAGAATAAACAGACACTGGAACAAATCGCAGAAGAGTGCGGTTTTAATTCGCTATCAACATTCAAACGCTCCTTTTCCAAAATAAAAGGATGTACTCCTTCGAAGTATAAGCCTCATGCCGGATAGTATCCCATTTTTAGAAAATTCTGTGTTTTCCAGTACGAATCATCGTTTTTTGTTAAATTGACTTGTTTTTTGTTGTATTGACCCCTATTTACTAATATTCATTCACTATTTTCGCAGGCAATAAACTGTTAAATCTATGACAGAAAATCAATATCGAGTCAGAGAGCAACAAGAGCAGAAGCAAAAACAAAAAATCGGACAACAGTCACAAGAAGCCCAAGTTAAAAATAGTCGATGTCCAAATTGCAATACAGTATATAGTGATACCGACAATTATTGCCCCGGCTGTGGAGAGAATCTGAAACCCCATGCATGTACACGTTGCGGAGCGGATACGGAATCTAATTGGGAGATTTGCCCCCAATGCGGGCAAAACCTGCATGCCGAGTGCTGTTCATTCTGCGGAGCAGCAACAAACAGTGATGACACTTTCTGTCCCGAATGCGGTAATCCTAAAACAGGCATCACCTGCCCCGGTTGTCAAACCCTTAATTTCCGCAGTTTCTGCCGCAAATGCAATACCCCCCTCAATGCATTAGCCCATGAGGCATTGCAACAAATACGGCAGAAACCCGAATTACAAAAAGCGCTCGCCATTGCCGAAGAGCTTGCCAAATTGGAGGAACTTATCTCTCAGGCCGGTGAAGAAGCAGTGGAAGAAACTGAAGTAACGGAACTATCGGAAGAAAACCGCGTATTTGTCAATCAATACAAAGATTTATTGGCTGCTTTCCGTGGACAAGAGCAGGGGGAGAAATCAGAAACAACGAAGCCGCACGAGCCCGAGCCAAAACCACAAAAGAAATTCTCACTCAGTATCCCGGGTAAAGAGGAAGCCATGGCGCAATACAATGCGAAACTGGAAGAGATGAAAAACACGCTCAATGCCATGTTTCCTGATCCCGACATGACGCCACAAATGCAACGCGATTATTATACCGCCATCAAAGTGGAAATGACTGTAAGGACGACAGTAAAGGTCAAAATAGGTTGGAAATGCAATGCGTATGGTTGTATTCATACGGAACCCAATGAGTGCGCGGAACCGTTCAGAGGCGGTAAGTGGATTTATGACAATCAGGAGAAAGATAGCCGGATATGGGTGAGGCAATAGATGAATCATTAGATAAAGAGTGGAAAAACAGCAATAAATTATGAGCGATTTGGAAAAAACCCTCAGACCGGTTGACCACGGAGCAGACAAAACCGAGCGCCCCGGGACAAGGGCAGAGAAAACAACGAGAGGAAACCCTGAAAATGTGGAGAAAACAATCCGAGGAGGTGACAATGAAGCCGAAAAGACGATGCGGCCGGTCGATAAAACCACCCGTGGAGAAGCAATCGCGGAGAAGACTACGCGTGGTGCCGTGATGACGGAGAAAACCATGCGGGGTGATACCGGCAAAACCACACATCCCAACAGGCAGGAAGAGATCGACAAAGTCGTCCGTCAAATTGGGCAGCAGGCCGAACAAACCGTTTTTTTGCTTGACAATATCAATTACAAGGTAGTCAAACCTCTCTCTGAAAGTACAGGAGAGGCAGACGTTTATCTCGTAGCAAATGGCGAGGGACAATTTGCGTTGAAACTCTACAAGGCCGGTATTGAACCGGACAAGGATATCATAGAAATTGTCCGCAAGAACTCCGGAAACCCCGCCATCAATTTCCTTGTGGATACGCTGCATCACGGATGGTGGACAAATCCGAAAACCGGACAATCGCACTATTATGAATTGATGGCCTATTGTACGGGAGGTTCGCTCGACCAGATTACAATCAGCCACAATGCCGAAGGAGAACAGCTTTTAGGTGAGATTGCCATCAAGTGCGCTGCCTGTCTCGATTTCCTTCACTCGAAGCAGGTGATCCACCGTGATATAAAGCCGGCCAATTTCTTTTTCAGGAATAAAGGCAACAAGGTGGAAGACCTTTCGTTAGCCGATTTCGGCATCGCTATCCGGTGTGACGAAAACGGCGAAGCAAAAGTGAGAATCCAGATGCGTACCAAAATCTATGCCGCTCCCGAGTACTATGTGACCATCGACGACAGCATCGCCATCACCAAAAGCATGGATTTCTACTCGCTGGGAATTATGCTGCTGGTACTCTGGGAAGGCGGTGAAGAGAGGTACCGCGCGCTCGGAGAGCGTTTCCTGTGGACATTGAAGCAGGACAACAAACTCCCCTACCCCCAGGATATGCCGCCTCGCCTGTGGCAACTCGCCAAAGCGCTGACCATTGCCGATTCCGAAAAACGGGCAGGTTTTGAGGAAGTGGTAAAATGGGCGAAAGGTGAAGATATTTACAACAAAGAGGACCTCCAGTTCAATATTGTATACAACGCCTCCAAAAAGCAAATAGCGAAGTCGCGCGAAGAGTTGGTGAAGTTCATGATGGAAGACCAGAAACTGGCTACCACTTACTTGTACCGGGGACAAATCTCGGCATGGCTCAAGGAGATAAACTTTACCGAACTATCGACCCCGCTTGACGAGATTACCGAAACGCAATTCCCCAAGAACAAGGAAGCCGGTTTTTGGGCGGCTTGCTACTTCCTCGACCCGAATCTGAAATATCTGGATATCAACCACCGGGCCATAGAAGAGAACGAAGAGATAGCGGCCACCCTCAGGGAGAATTTCGACTACTACAGCCAGGCCCTCGCGGACAAGAACGACAAGCTCTTCATTTACCTCAATGCCACGGGACGCGGGGAGGTCAACAAGTTGGCGCCCCTATTCAAGAAGGGCAAAGACAACCGTGACGCGACACTCCAACTTATCTACGCGCTCGACCCCTCTCTGCCCTGGAGAATGATCGATGACAACGGCAACAAGGCCGATTGCCAAACAGCCGACGAGGTAATCCAAAACTCCTTCAATCCCGATTTCCCGATAAGCGATGAGTCGGCAGATGACCTGATAACGGAAGCTTTTCTTGTTTGGATTGGCACACGAGACAAAGCGCTGGAAGGCAAGATTCGTTCGGAGGGACACGACAAGGATTTATGGGCGCTGCTCTACAATCTTAATCCAAAATTATCGTATGACTTTCAATTCGATGAAAACTCCGATTCCTACTTTTTCACGGCAGCGGAAATAGGGAACTACATGAATATAATGATGGAAAATTATATTCAGGACGAAGACAGCTTCGCGAGCGCACAGCTCGACATGATGTGCCATATCAACGACACACGCCTCTATCATTACTTCAAGTCGAAAGGAGGCGTGTATGACGATAAAATCGACTGGATACAATATTGCGGCGATGTAAAATCAAAAGAAAATACCCGCAAAGCCGGCCCTTATAACTGGAAGATAGGGGTGTACAAAGCGATCAAAGGCCTTGGGTTCGATCCCTATTACTATTTCCCGAAAAGCGATAAATATGTATATACGCTCGGGGAGTTGGACCAAATTCCGGATAATGAGAAAAAAGAGGAACTGGCCAAAGGATACCTGGAAGCGTGGCTGACGACTCTCTTCCAGGAAGACCCCGCGCTCGACCTCTCTCCCCAATTCGCTTACGAAACGGCGACCGACGCCTACATGGAGAAACTGGAAGAGATAGATGAGGAGCATGAAGATGTGGAGAATTACCGTCTCGCGACGGACTCTGTGGAAGTCAGCGTGCTCGATTTAAAACGGAAATACAGGGTCAATCTACTCTCTAAGAGCATCATAGTGCCACTTACCTTGATCGCCGCCGCGGCGGTCATTTACGGCTTGCTCAATTTGGATATTCCCAAGGAGAGGAATTTCCATTCCACCTGGATATACGCGGTGGCTGTGCTGATGGGAATCGTGGCCGTAGTATATACGATCTATGATATAAGCAATGACCTTGGTTGTGTGGGAATCCTGTTGGTGGGAGCGCTTGCCGGTGTCGTCACCTATTTCGGACTGCTTTTCATCGCGCCTTACCTGGTGTATCTCATCACGGCGATTGTGGCGGCAATGGCGGTAATGATGGTCGTACGGCTGGTGAAGTCGCCTGTCAGCAAACGGGCCAATAGCGACCTATTCTATCCATCCACGGAAGAACGTATTTTGGAGCCGTTGCATTTCACTTTCCGCGCCGCCGCCGGCACAAATTTCAAATCGTCTATCGGAGAACGGACATCCGATTTGACATGGGATATCGGGGAAAACACAAAAGCATTTTACAAAAAACTGCTTGTTCCCTGGATTTCAATCATCCTGCTCGGCGTAATCTCTTTCGGTGTGCTTGGGAGTTTTGATACTTCCCGTATCTCCGCTGTTTTTTCAATGAAAAAGTCCGGGAATCAACAGCAATACTCCGTTTTACAGGGAGAATGGGAAGGTACATTCGAAGGACGGGATGCGGTCATGCAAATATCCAAAGCCCAAAAAGAGGCTGTAGAGGCTACGATCACCGTCAAATACCGGGAGCTGATAACCGAAAATGTAACAGGCGCTATCAACATGGAAGATAAGACCCTCCATCTCGACGATGTCCATGCTAATGGTAACCTCGACGGCGAGTACAACGGGAAGTTCAACGATGACTTCACCGAGATGTCAGGGACTTACCAAAACTATACGACCAAGAAACAGGTGCCTTTCCGTTTTGTCAAATCAGCTGCCGGCTCGAATGATCCGGTCAGTGAGACAAACTAAGAGGGCTAAAACAATTTGAAAGAATTAAAAGCAAATCAAAATCATGAATTGTCCCCGATGCAATAGGCCCAATCGCGATACGGCTGTTTTCTGCAAATATTGCGGTGAAAGTGTCGTCACAAAATCAAACGCCCCCTTGCAGGAATTGGTGGGGATGGAGCAGGTAAAGAACCAGTTGAGCAGCTTGGTGAAAATCTGTGAGATGCTGGCACTCAGGGCTAAGAAAACGGGAGTAAGAGTACGTCCCGGCATGGATATGGTGATCACCGGAAACACCGGAACCGGAAAAACCAAGCTGATAGGTGTCATCCAGTCATTGCTCTATTCCACGGGCATCATCAAAAACCCGAAGGCGGAAATCATTGACGCGGTCGATTATGAGAACTTCTCGAAAGAAGATAAGTGGGATGAGAATGTCGCCAAAGCCAAGGGAGGCCTATTGGTCATCGAGAATGCACAGAAGTTAGTTCCACAAAAAGAATCGGATGATATCAACAAACTCGACAAACTCTTCAAATGCATGAACGGCGAATGGAACAACGACCCCATCGTTGTCCTCTCGGGCCTCACCGGACTCAGCGCTTTTATGCGTACCAACGCCGATATCGCCAGCCGTTTCGAGTACCATTTCGAGTTGAGCAATTTCAGCGCCACCGAACTGCGCGGGATCTGCATCAATATGCTCAAAGAGACCTATAATCTGGATCCCGGAGAAGGAGCGACAGACAAGCTCGAACGGGTGTTCAAGTACGCCTTCCGCAACCAGCAGGAAGATTTCCTGTTTGGCAATAACGGCCATTTCGCCGTGAAGAAAGCCGAGCAGATATGGCAAAAAGCCATTCAACGTAATTTCGATGCCACTACTTTCGAAGCGGATGATATAAGGGGAAAAGAGTTCAAGGAGAAGAGCTATGACGAGATCATGGCCGAACTCGACCAGTTTGTAGGGATCGACGAGATAAAAACCACGGTACAGAAGATTATCAATAAGATAAACGACGAGAAGGAACTGAAAGGAAGCCATGCCAAACCGGAATTGAAAGACCATTTCCTCTTTCTTGGCAATCCCGGCACCGGTAAGACCACCATCGCCCGCATCTTCGCCGACATACTGGCTTCCATCGAAGTGCTGCCGAGTGGACATCTGGTGGAGGTCGCCGCCAAAGACCTGATAGCGGGTTATGTAGGACAGACCGCCCAGGCGACTGCCGACGCGGTGGACAAGGCGATGGGAGGTGTGCTGTTCATCGACGAAGCCTACGACCTGGCAGGGAACAGCTTTGGCGCCGACGCCATCAACACGCTCCTGAAATTGATGGAAGACAAACGGGGGCAATTCGTCTGCATCGCCGCCGGCTATACCAGAGAGATGGCTGATTTCCTGGCAACCAATTCAGGGCTGGCGTCACGTTTCAACGAGACCGTCAATTTCCGCGACTACAAGCCGGATGAACTCAGTGAGATATTTCGCCGCATGGCCAAGAAAGAGGGATTGTCCCTTGATGAAGAGGCCGACAAACACTTGCTCAACCATTTCAAGAAAATCTATATCTCCCGTGATCAAAAGAATTTCGGAAACGCCCGGGAGGTACTGAATATCCTGCGGAAAGCCATCGGCAACAAGGGGCTTCGTATCCAGGAGCTACGCCGGAAGATGGAAATAACCCGGGAAATGATTTCCACGCTTACCCGGGAAGATATAGAAGGGGCAGAAAGCCTGCAGGAAAAAGATCTGGATGCCATCCTGTCCGAACTCGACGAATATATCGGCATGGAGAGCGTGAAGAATGCCATCCGTGACCTGGCCACCAGGCTGAAGTTTAACCAGCGGAAGATGGAGCGTGGTCAGGGTGATGCCAAGCTGACCAATGTACATATCGCGCTGACCGGTAATCCCGGTACGGGAAAGACCACCATCGCCAACAAGCTGGGGGAAATTTTCAAGGCGATCGGCCTGCTTCCCTCATCAAAAGTAGTGGAAAAGAAACCGGCTGACTTGCAATCGTCCATCGTCAACGACACCGGTGTGAAAACGAACAAGGCGTGCGATGAGGCGATGGGTGGCGTGCTTTTGATAGACGAGGCATATGGCTTGGGGGATGACAAAGGATACGTGCATCATACACAGAAAGAAGCCGTGGAAACATTGATGACGAGAATGAGCGAAGACGCCGGAAAGTTCGTGGTCATCTTCGCCGGTTACCGTACCCCCATCGAGCAATTCATCCGCAACTGCAATCCGGGAATGGAACGCCGCATTACCAGCAAGCTGCATATCGACGATTATAACGCCGCCGAACTCTACGAGATCTTCATGCTCAACGCGAAGAAGAACAAAGACAGGCTGACGGATGAAGCCAAAGTAGTCCTGAAAAAATTGATCGCCCAGATAGTGGATGCCAAGCGGGAAAACTTTGGCAATGCCGGTGAGATGGTGAAGCTGCTCGAAGAGGCCGACACACGCCGTGCCGTCCGCTTGATGGAACGGGAAGACAACGGAGAGATACTGACCGATGACGACTACCATATCCTTGAAGCGGAAGATATTCCCTACGACGCTCCCAAAACGCTGGTGGAAGAAGATATCTACAGTGAACTCAACAACCTCATCGGATTGGATAATGTCAAGAGCACCATCCGGGAAATAGCCGACTATATCAAGGTGGAACGGCAAAAAGCGGAAGCTTTTGGAAAGAAATTCCAGGGAGTGAGCGATCACTATCTTTTCGTGGGCAATCCCGGCACGGGAAAGACCACCGTCGCACGCATCATGGCCGATATCTTTTACGCCCTCGACGTTTTACCGACCAACAGGCTCGTGGAGGTGAAACGGGAAGATTTGGTCATCGGATACGTGGGACAAACGGCGCCCAACACCAAAGAAAAGGTGAAGAGCGCCATCGGCGGCGTATTCTTTATCGATGAAGCCTACACGCTGAAGAGTGGAGGCCCCAACGACTTCGGACAGGAGGCCACCAACACCATCCTGCCGATGATGCTCGATTACAAGGGAAAGATGGTCTTTATCGCCGCCGGCTATCCACGGGAGATACAGGAATGGATTGACACCAACAGCGGGTTGGAAAGCCGGTTTACAAAAACCATCTATTTCGAGGATTATACCGGCAGGGAAATGGCGGATATATTCCGTATGAAAGCCTCGAAAGACCAGCTTACGCTGACTCCCGAAGCGGATAGCGTGATGGTGGAGTACTTCGACAACCTATACGCCAACCGGGGACGCAACTTTGCCAACGCCCGCGAGGTAAATAATTACTTCGACAACGTCAAACGCCGTCAGAGCAGCCGGTTGAAAAAAAGGATGGAAGAGCCCGGGTTTAATATTAACGAGTACAAGTTATTGCTTCCGGAAGATATGATCAAGTCATAAATCAATAATAAGAGCAGAAGAATCATGAGAAATGATTATTTACAATGCCCCTTTTGCGAAAAGGAGATAGAATCGGATAGTTTTTTCTGCGACCAGTGCGGGAAAGAGTTGATGGTCTGCCCTGTCGGACATGGCCTCAAGAAAAACAAGATGTGTAACGAGTGTGGAAGAGCGCTCGTAAAAGCGTCAGAAGCCACGGGCTCCGCTCCACAAGAGAAAACCCCATCCCCGCAACAATCCCCTGAAGAAAAAGTAGAGACGCACTATGTGGATACTGTCCTTGGAAAGATCCAAGTAAAAGAGAAGCCCAAAGAAACACCGGAAGTATCAACCGAAAAAGAAAAAATGACAGCCATTTCCGAATCGACGGTCCGCCCGGAAATGCCTCCCGCATTTCCTCAATTTTTAGTCAATAACATGCTGAACGCCCGCCTGCAAATCCTCGACGGTGCCATCATCGGGCGTAGGGCTGGAAATTATGTCCACCTCTTCGGTGCCCAGGGGTATGTCTCCGGGACCCATGCCCGTCTCCAAAGAAATGATTCCGATGTATGGGAGATTACCGACCTGGACTCCACCAACGGCACGTTTATAAACGGTGTCCGTCTGTTACCTCATCGCTCCACACCTTTCAAGGTGGGAGATACCATTGCCTTTTATGATTTGAAGTTCATTGTAGAATAACAGAAAGCGCCATGTTACTAAAATCGGAAATAAACAGTGATATCGGTTGTGTGAGGACCAACAACGAAGACATGATCCTTTTTGTCGGCGAATATTTTCGCGACAACAACTCGAAACAAATAGTTGAACTTTCAGACAGCGTCCGGTTCGCGGCGGTTGTCGCCGACGGTATGGGCGGCCATAACGGCGGTGAAATCGCTTCGGAAATAGCCTTACGCCTCTTCGACGATTTCACACTCGATTTGGCAGACGGGCTGGATGAAAGCGGGATCAATATCTCCCTGAAAGAGTGGACGGAAAAAACACACCGCCTTATCCTGCACAGGAGTTACGAACTCCCTGCACAGGAAGGCATGGGCACTACCTTTTGCGGGCTTCTTTTCTATGGGGAAATGGTTTTCGCACTCAATATCGGGGACAGCCGGTTGTACCGTTTCAGGGGGGGTATCCTCAAGCAACTGACCACCGACCACTCGATCCGCCAGCTTACCGGCGATCTTTCACAGGGTTCCAACCAGATATACAACTCTTTGGGAGCTGGCGAATCGGCCTTCATCGACATCAAAAACCTGAGCGGACAGCTATTGGAAGACGACTTGTACCTAATCTGCTCCGACGGGCTTTCCGATATGGTGGAAGATGAAGAGATAGAGCAGATACTGACAGAAAATCCATCGGGAGAAACATTGATTGCCGCGGCAAAGAATGCAGGAGGAAAAGACAATATCAGCGTGATACTATTGAAAATAATAAGCTAATCAACAGTAATAGTAGCCAATTACAATATTCATCCATATAACACTAAACATTATAGGAATATGAAACATTTTTTCGACCGTACATTATTATTCTTCGTCTTGTCACTGATCCTTATTGGCGCATTGATTTATTGTAGTATCCCGAGGAATAAACCTGCCGGCATCAGAGTGGCCGCCATTCAAAGTACGCGACTTTCTGCCTACAAAGAGCCATTCGCCACCATCAACCAAGGTGATTCACTGACCATTTTGGGAGCAGACTTTAGCAACCTTCGCTTTCTGGCGGCTACAGACGACGGGCAACGGGGATGGATTCCCCAGGAAGCGGTGGACAACAAAGGGATTATCTACAAGGTGGACCTCATTACAGACAACGGGAAAACAGCCGTGAACAGTGGCGACACGGTAACGCTGTTAGCCCGAACCGGCGACGAATATGCTCAAATGATGAAGTTCAAAGCGGCCAATGGAGAGCAGGGCGAAGTGCGTGTCCACAAACTCACGACCTCTATCGGCAATAATGTACGCAAATATGAGTACAAAAGTGGCGACTATTATCTCTCGAAAAAGAAATTCGAGGAAAAATATATCGGGAAAACCTTTCAAGAAAACGAAAATCTCTATCGCCCCGCCTTTCTTATCAAGAAAACAAAAAACGGCCTTGAGGCCCAATACGATTTGCGTGTTTTTGACAAGAACGACGGAAGATTCTACACGGTAATCATCACTTACCAGGACGGTGTGGCCGTTTCTTATTCCAGTAAAATTTACAAATCCCCCAACCGGCTTTTCCTGAAATACCTGCCCCTGGTCTCCACGATCATTGATGTGGATTTCTTTTCACAGTTAATCTCTACAAACGCCTTTGAAATAGAGGATTTTGACGCCGAGGATCGGTCCGTCATACTCAAAATATCGGGATATGTCCTGGTGATTTTCTTTATACTCGGGATAGTCGGTTATTTCTTTTTCTTCAACCAGACCATTCCATTCTTGCTGTTCGGCCTGCTCCGTTTCCGCTATCCGCTTATCTTTATCTCGAACAAGCTATTCCCCAAAATTATTGTGGCCATTACTTTCATTACCACATACATCTGGCTTGTGTTGGGCTTGTGCTTTCCCATGCACTGGTGGTATTTTATTCCGGCACTGCTTATTGCCACATGGTGGCTCACGCTTAAAATTTTGGATTGGTTCACCGATTTCCCGTCCAACCGCTGCCCGGATTGCAAATCGTTATATACCATTGAATACTACGGCGAGGAGTTCGTGCGTGAATACCAGGAGTGGCGCAAAAAGACAGACAGCAAGAAGATTGGATCACGCTCCAACAGCGAATGGGTACACGATACAGAAGTAACAAAATGGAGTGACGGAAGAACGACGTCGCGTATGGTCAACCAGCGAAAGGTCACGCACACCACCAGCACATACAATAACGACGTGTATGATGTGCTCTATCTGGTGCGTGTCTACAAACTGACCTACAAATGCGAACATTGCGGGCTTGAAGAATACGGTTCACGTTCGGAATCGAAAGAACTCGACAGGAAGTACCAGGGCTCTTATGTTGATTCAACCACCACTCATTCCGGATACTGATGCAACTGAATTTTCTGAGGAATGAGAGTAGAGAAAAGCTTGCTCGTACTATGCCGAGTGACGACAGAAAATCAATGGAATTAAAATTGAAAACTAAGACTGAAAATTATACGTTATGATCCATTTTGTTTTAACGCGCATGTGGATGTACCACGCCAAGGTAAACGAAAGCAGATTCGCCCGGTTTACCGATGCCCTCAATGTAAAGGGAGAGACTATTCTGGAACATCCGATTGACTTTCCTTTTCCCAAAAGGCACCAGGGCAAAATCATTGCCCGATGGCGCGACTTCTCAGACGCCCAGGCTATGGGACACAACCTCTATCCCTGCATCGACTTGCAACCGGATGAAAAGACACTTGAAGTATTCGGCGTCTATCTGATGGAAGGGATTGAGGGTTGTAGGTTAAGTGACTGCACGTTTCGTATCACCGACTACGGTTATCTGAATGTACGCCTCGTATTCGAGGTGGATAATGTGGAGGCGCTGAAAAAAATCAACCGCCTGCAGACAAGCATTACACGGGCAATAACCGAATGTACAGTGCTACTTCAACCCGTTTTGCGCGAACTGCAAAAAAAAGATTGTGTGAAAATCGGCGAGGACTGGTTTGGCATCCCCCTAAAAATAAAAGATGTGCTATCTATTGATGAAAGCGACATGTACACATACCAGGACTTGACGGTGCTTTCAGGCGAAAGCCGGGAACTCGCCGGTGAAATTCGTCAGCTTTACGGGATCAACGATGAACTCGAAAAGGTGGAATCTTATGAAGTGCACGGTATCGACCAGTCCTCGATTATTTGCTCCGCTCCCCCGACAGGAATTGCAGAAATCGACAATATCCTTGAACCATACAACCTTCTACTCGCCGAGATCAACACCTACGATTCGGTGGGAAATCTCAATTATGCGATAATCAAACTGATGAGCGACAGCGATCTGTCGAAAACAAATAAAAAAAGGTTTCTCCGGAAGGACAAAGTGGAAAGCGCCTTCAACAGTTTCACTTCAAGCGATTTACGCAAAATAACGATCAACACGCACTATATTCTGCACTGCATCAATTTCCGCAAGACAGCCATTGAACATTGGCAAAACCTGTTTATGAGGAAATTCAAAGAGAAGAATCCTTACGATGAAAACAGGCAAAACTGCGAGCGGAGCGAAGCGATCATCCAAAAACTGATTGAAGAAAAAACCCAGGAATCACAGAAAGGGCACTCCAATACGCTCGAAATACTGTTTATGTTCCTTTCGGCAATCACCATCTATTCCACTTATGTGGATGTGGTAAGTTTCCTGGATGCAGCACCTCACTCGAATATCTCGAACCTCAACACCGGCAGCCTGGAAATCAAAATCTTCCTGTCGATCTCGTTGGTCCTGGTCCTTATATTTTTATGGATAGTAAGGGTAAAGAAGAACCGATAAACAGAAAATACAATGCAACACAGCCTCTTGGATATTCCTTCGTCCAAATATGCGGAGCTGATTTCTCTGATCAATTCCCTGTCGAGTTACGACCTGTTCTCTGAAGAAAAGACACACCTGAAAACGGCACCGTTGCCATTCTTCAAAGATTACAAGTTGCTATCGGCACAGGCTTTCTCGACGATTCCACCTGTCACGATGCACTATTTGTGGAACGGAAAGGACAATGACATTATCAAGATGGAGGGCACTCGCGATTCCGTTTTCGATAACCTCCATAAGCTGCGATTGATACTTGACGAGAGCACGATTGTACCTTATGTCAAGTTCGTGCTTGACGGTATCTGGGCGGATAAGGGAAATATACGACTGGTAGAGAGTCTTGATGAAATCGAGTTCTCGGATAGCCCTTCCCGGGAGGATTTGAAATTTCTGGAAACCACCATCCGCCCGGCAACGGTCTCCCAAAGTGAAGAGGGATATCTTATCGACGCCATAATTATCTACGGCACTGAAATTTATCACTCCATCATTGGATTGCGACAAGATGGTATTTTCGATTTTCGGTCGGAGACCCAACTGAAAGGTGGAATGAGATGTGTAAGAGTAATATTTCTGGAATAAACGAACATGACAACTGTATTACCTATATAAAAATGCAAATAAATAATTACCCCCGCGCTATCGATCTGTTTGACAGAGACTTGGAATTTGCGAATAATGATATTCAACTTATTGGCGAGACGCTTCATCAACGTGGTTTGGCATGGTTTTATCTTGGCAAATATGCAGATGCAATAATTGATATTCACCAAGTTGTAGTGCTCACAAAAGGAAGAGACACGGAAGTGGTGGAACATCAAAAAATGATTGCGGAAAAGATCTTGGCAGAAAAACTATACGGAATTGAAGTCAAAAACGAAAATTTCCCAATACCAAGGCTCGTTCCGTATTATTTCCATATCAACAATTTGAAAAAATTTCCTCAAAAAACGATTAAGGAAGTTGTTGGTATAGAGGAAATGAACAATATTGCGACGGCTCTTGCGGCTTTTGAAGAATATGCGCTTTTGGAACGCTACATTGCCGAAGGAAATTCGCTCAATATGCAATGTGATGCATATTTTGTTGATTGGCAACCAACACCTTTTTATTATGTTACGACTTGGAAAGTATTTGATAATCTCAACGATGCGGAAAAACTTTTGCGTTTCCTTATGAAAAACGGTGCAGACCCCGATATGTCTTCAGGCGACAATTCTACTGCTCTTTGGAACGCGACTAACCCCGGTGTTCCGATTGAAAAATTGAAACTTTTAATAGAACTTGGTTGCGATGTGAACAAAAAAAGTGTTGACGGCGAGTTTCTTTGGACTCCACTCATCAATTGTTTGCAACAGACTTCCGATGAAAATGACGAAACGATCGCCCTTCCACCCGATGAAATTACGCTTGAAAAAGCAAAATTTCTTATTGAAAATGGTGCTGATGTCAACGAAACAGTCGGAGGACTCACACCTTTGATGTTTGCAATTTGCAACTGTGACCACAAAGACCTCGATTTTATCAAATTTTTGCTCGAAAACGGTGCAGATCCAAATGTTATTGACGACAGTTATACGCTCACACCTCTCCTGCTCACTCACGACTACGATTGGTTTGAGGCAGGGCAACTTCTCTTACTTTACGGTGCTGAAACGGGAACGATGCGAAAACTTCTTGAAAATCGTGTAAATCGACACATTGAATCGCTTACTTTGACCGTACATAATACGTTTAGACCCGGTTCCGGTAAAGATTCCGAAACTTCAAAAAATTACGACCTTTCCGAAATTGAAAAACTTAAACAGATTAATTTTGAATATTTTAATGTATATCTTTCAGAAAAAAATTCTACAAAACTTTCGGGAAAAGTTGTTTTTGATTGCGATAATGGCGTAAATGTTGATTGTGGCGAGTTTGAACTTTCACTTGAAAATACCCTGTTTAGCACGGAATCGATCAATTTCACCTACGACATCCACACGCAACTGACGCTGCAAATTCAACTATCTGACATTTCCTTGATAGATGAATTTGCGGACGAAATCACCGCAAAGGAACAAGCAAGGCGTGATGCGGAATTCACTCAAAAATTATCTGATTTTCAAGAAAACAAAGAAAAATATCTTTCGGAAATTTCCGAAGAGTTAAAAGGAAATTTTTACGATTTTTGCATCAATACCAAACTCGGGCAGTTTTTTGTAAATATCAATGCTGCTGAACACGCCATTTTGTACTGGTTTCTGGTCTTTGGCGAACCGTTCAAAAATATTACTTTCCGTAACCGTTATGACGATGTTTTACAAGCAATCTACCATCTTGATTACGAAAAAGACCCCGATTTTCGTTCCGAATGGAGTGGCTATTGGCAACTTTTTGAAGCAGTCTATAACAACTACCGTAAAATGAAAACCGATACGCGACATACCGACCAAGAAATACTTGATCAATACAATAAAGCTGAAAATGCCTGCCGCGAAAGTATGCGATATTTGGGCGATGTCGCCTTTGTGAGCGTTGCCGCCTGCCTATATTTGAAGGGCGAAATGTTTAATTCCTACGAAATGGACGAACAGGGTGCGGAGTGTAAAAAAGAATGTCAATCAACGCTTTACAATCTTTCTCAACGCAATGATTTGTTCAGCGAAGAACAAATGCAGGTTTTGGAAATGTTGCGAGGAGTAGTGGGTGAAGTGTTATGAAAAATCTAAAATATATTATTATAAATGATGATTATACAGAAAGATAAACTCATCCTGTTGAATGATGCAATGGTTGTCCGTCCTGCCACCACGGCAGATATCGAGGAGGCGAACAACGAATTGGAAAACTTAAGCCTGCCCCCCATCCCGTCCGGCTATGCCGATTTCCTGCAACAGTGCAACGGCTTTGCCTTCAATGGTGTGGAACTCTTTGGAACGGACATTGTCTCCGACCCGGAAACAGGCTTTGAACTGATGGATATGGTGTCGTTTATCGAGCAACAGCATGGAATTTATGTGGAACAGATGTTGGATTGGGGTATAAAAGACCTTTCCGAAGAGGCGCTAAAATATATTTTTCCACACGATTTGCTGTTTTTCGGACGGGTAGATGACGACATCTTTTCCTACAACCCCCAAACTCAAAAATATGAGAGCCGCGATATAAATAGTTATGAAATTTGGGACGAATACCCAAATTTTGAGGATTTCTGGCAAGGAGAAATCAGCAAATATTTGCCGGAACTGTGATGATAATTCGATGTACAGGATTGTCTGTGACTGTTTAAAAAAATATTTTCGAATCTAAAAATATGAATCAATGAACATTATTGAAGAAAAAACTTTGTCAGAACAGATCAAGGAAAATATGGAAAATAATCCCGATTTTGCAGCCGGTGTCATACAATTTTACAAAGCGATGGCTGACAACGGCAACGCCGATGCGCAATATGAATGGGCTATTTTGTTGCTCGAAGGCGAATTTGTGGAAGAAAACTATGAACTTGCCCTCGACTATCTTGGCAAATCCGCCGAACAGGGACACGAAAATGCAGAAACACGCTATTTTTCAGAAACTGCTCCCGATGATGACGGACGATATGATGCTTGGGCGTAAATTCATTTGAAATTAAAAAGAATGCCCCAAAAAGAAGTGGCAATCATTAACGAAACCACCAAAGAATATCTTTCTCGTTATTTGGAATTAGAAGAAATTATCGGACTTCCTCATAATTTCAAAAACCCTTTAAAAGACTTTGACATTGTTACTACCTACTACGAGCAGGTAAATGAAGCCGCTGAACTTTTACGAAAAGAATGGTCTTTGGGAACTGCCCCAATATTCAATGTTGTAGAGCTCTTGGAAGACAAAAATATCAAAGTAGTCAGTAAGCATCCGATAAACCGCACATTTTGGCAATTAAGCGTACCCACTTTTTCGTAATTAGGATTCCCCATTTTGTAATTCCGGAGCATACTGGGCCACC
>RZZX01000061.1 GCA_009929715.1 Bacteroidia bacterium | reverse complement strand
GGTTCCGGCCGATTATCTGAAGGCATTGACTGATATGCAGATTTCATTTAATGCACCACGTTATGCACTTTATGTGAATGGAGAAAAAATCTCTAATCTGAGTCGGCATGACAATGTTTTTGAGGGAACTGCAAAAGTGGATGGTACTGCAGCTACTTTGAACATGCCATTTGTCTTTACCCAGGAAGGCTTGCGCTTGTATGAGGCGGTTGGCTTTGATGAGCTAGGCGGAGGGAAGACGATGATCAACTTTAAGTTTGATGCAGCGAAAGATGGCATGGTGTGTACAGAGCCTGGAGTAGATGCGTTGATAAAGAAGGTTTTCCCTCCAGTAAATGAGATTTTTGCATTGGGTAAGTCTACTTGGATCTTTAGTGGTAATATTTCTGGTGCCAATACCGAACAGATGTCGCCTACATTTGCTACCGACTTTAAGAGTGCTTTTGTGTATAATACTGGTAGCGAGCAAATAACATTTTGTCTCTTTGGCGCTAATCCGGTTTTAGGGCGAACAGATTTTTCGTTCTCTTTTAAAGGGACGTATGGGACACAAGGGGCCTTCTGGTTTGTTTGGACAATGGTGCCTGAAATGGTTGTTGGAACCGAAGATCAGGTGAAATTTACTACTCTTAAAGCTGATTTGAATGCGGGTGCTTGTCCAAAGGCTACGGCTTTCTTGACTAAGCTTATAAATAAATCTCCTTATAAACTTACGCCTAATAGTGTATCAGACTCTTCTCACATTCGCTTTGAGAGTGTGACAGATACTGATTACTGGTTTGAAATTGATTTTGTTCAATAAACTGAAACTTTTTTAATAATTTAAACATTCTCTTAAGTGTTTAGGGGGTAGTGGAAGTAGATAGCGTTCTAGTTTCTATTACCCCTTTTCTTTTGAGATTTAGTGGTTCACAGAATCAGTACTTAGCTTTTCTTTTTAATCATTTAAACGCTGTTTTAATGTGAAATAGTCGGTTCCTTTTGGCTCTTTTTCAATTTGAATGATTTATCTTTGGACACTAAATATACCTAATTAATATCTATTTGATTTATGAACGCCACTGATTCACGTCTACATGTCGTTGATGCCTTGCGAGGCTTTGCGCTTATTGCGATTATGCTGCTTCACAATTTGGAACATTTCGATTATTATTATGTGCCGGAGAATGCGCCGGCTTGGTTGCAAACGCTCGATAAAGGGGTTTGGGAAACACTGTTTTTCTTGTTTGCCGGAAAATCGTATGCTATTTTTGCTTTGCTCTTTGGATTGACTTTCTTTATTCAGTCTTATAATCAGCAGAAGCGGGGCGTGGACTTTAGGGCACGTTTTGCTTGGCGACTGGTCTTGTTGCTTGGGTTTGGGTTGATCAACTCAGCTTTTTATCAAGGGGATATTTTGATGATTTATGCCATTCTGGGGTTTGGTTTGATTCCGGTTGCTAAGCTTAAAACGAAGTTGGTACTCGGGGTGGCTGCGTTTTTGATGTTGCAACCTTTTGAATGGGTTAATGTGATGGTGGCGGCTCAATATCCGGATGTGGAATTTGCTAATCCTACTTCATGGGCATACTTTGGTAAGATGGGAGAGTATATTCCTAATGGATCACTTTGGGATACGGTAGTTGGCAATTTGTGTAACGGTCGGTTGGCTGTGATGAACTGGACGTTGGAGAGTGGTCGGGTGTGCCAGACTTTGTCGCTCTTCATGTTGGGCATGCTAGCAGGAAGAAAGGGGCTGTTTAAGAGTTCGGACGCTACGCGGCTGTTTTGGAAACGGACCTTGATTGGGGCGCTCGTGGTTTTTATTCCGCTTTATCTGTTTAAGATGACTATCGAAACGCTTTTTGATTATGAGGCGTTAAGACGGCCGCTGACTACGATCTTCTCTTCATGGGCCAACTTTGCATTCATGCTGGTATTGATGGCTAGCTTTGTGCTGGTTTACCCTAAAAAGTGGGGACATAAATTATTGAAGGTCTTTGCACCCATTGGTAGCATGAGTCTATCGAACTACATGATTCAATCCATTTTGGGATCGTGTCTCTATTATGGATTTGGTTTAGCGTTATATCAATATACGGGAGCTACGGCGTGTCTGTTGATCGGAATCACATTGGGTACATTGCAGGGATTCTTTAGTGCGTGGTGGTTGAGGAAGCATCGACGTGGTCCGCTAGAAGGAGTTTGGCACCGACTCACGTGGTTAGGGAGAGGGAAAGATGCCTAGCAAAAGAGTTTCAATTTTCTCTTTTTTCTGATTTGTATCTAAACAGTTTAATTTATTAATGAGAAGATACGAACTAATTGATTGATAAGAAACGTGTTCAAATCTGTCCCGCTGGTGCGAAAAATTTGTAAATGTATGAAAAGTTAAAAGCGTCTCCTATTTTAGGAGACGCCTTCTGTATATACGTTATCTTATATGGTTGTATGGAATCTAACATTATGGAATCATTTTAGCACAATTACTGTATCGCTTTATATCTTTAAGAACAATGCCTTCACCAATGATTTTTTTGATTGGAACAGGCTTATATTCACTTAACGATTCCCATCCAAGCCGATCACCTTTACTTCTCACGGGATTGTTTGAAGAAAGGGCTTTTTTATTTTTGGATTTTAAACTATTTCCCATTGTGGTTGTTTTTTTAATAGAAACTTATACGGTAAAATTTACACGTCAAAACAACACTAGGGACGTGTAACAATGCACAAAGGTACTAATAATCTAAAGATAAACAAATTACTGATTGAAAAAGCGATCTATTATTAGATATAAATAGATTGCATTGACACTTTTTTACACGGTTTTTTATTTGGCTGTGAAGGAGGGATATGATCCTGGGGGGGGCGATCTCTTAAAACATCGTCTCCCCCAGGTGTATCTGTCATTTATTGCTTGCTACCAGTTATAGTCGTTCAAGCTGAACGGTGAAGTGGCGCATCAAGGGGGCTTCCCAAGCGATGCGTACCCCTCGGGTGATGGTCTCGCGACGGTCATAGACGTTCTTTAATGCGGCAGCAATCACATCCATGTGGTTGTTGGTATAGACGCGTCGAGGAATGGCGAGACGCAAGAGGTCTAGTCCGTTGAAGCGGTTTTCACGTGTCACAGGATCACGATCGGCCAAGAGATAACCAATCTCACATCCTCTGATACCGGCTTCGAGATAGAGCTCGACCGTGAGGGTCTGTGCCGGGAACTCTTCTTGCGGAACGTGAGTGAGGACTTTGGGGGCGTCCACAAAAATGGCGTGTCCACCAGCTGGTCGTTGGTAGGGGATGCCGTAGCTGTCGAGCTTGTGAGCCAAGTACTCCACCTGTTTGATGCGAGTTTCTAGGTTGTCGAATTCGGTATTCTCATCGAGTCCGATGGCCAGGGCATTCATGTCGCGACCGTTCATGCCACCATACGTGAGGTAGCCTTCGTATTGAACGCAGTAGCCTTTGGAGCCGTCATACCAGTCTTGGCGACGAGTAGCGATGAAGCCGCCCATGTTCACGATGCCGTCTTTCTTGGCGCTCATGGTCATGCCATCGGCTAGATCGAACATCTCACGGGTGATGGCTTTGATACTTTTATCTTGGTAGCCAGCCTCACGGGTCTTGATGAAGTAGGCGTTCTCGGCAAAACGGGCAGAGTCGAAGAGGACGGGCTTCCCGTATTGATCGGCTAGCGCACGAACTTCGCGGAGGTTTTGCATAGAAACGGGTTGTCCACCAGCCGTGTTGTTGGTGATGGTGACAATGATAAATGGAATGCGGTCGGCATGCGCTTTGAGGGCTTCTTCCAACTTCCGTGGGTCTACATTGCCTTTGAAAGGGATCTCTAACTGGGTCTGCTTCGCTTCATCGATGGTGCAGTCTAAGGCGGTGGCATGACGCCCTTCGATGTGTCCTTTCGTGGTGTCGAAGTGGGAGTTGCCGGGTACGATGTCGCCTTCGTGTACAAGGTAGGAGAAGAGGACATTTTCGGCCGCACGACCTTGGTGGGTGGGGATGATGTATTCAAATCCGGTGAGGGAGGTGATCATCTCTTTAAGTTTGAAGAAGGAGGAAGCTCCGGCATAACTTTCATCGCCCAGCATGATGCCTGCCCACTGACGATCACTCATAGATCCGGTGCCGGAGTCGGTGATGAGGTCGATATAGACTTGTTCGGACTTGAGCTGAAAGACGTTGTAATGGGCTTCTTTGAGCCATTGTTCGCGCTCTTCACGCGTGCTTTTACGGATGGGTTCAACCATCTTGATTTTCCATGATTCGGCAAATGGTAATTCCATAGTCATTTTTTTAAAGTTGTAACGCACGAATTTACTCTATTTTTCGTAAAATGAAAATAGAAAACTGACTTTTTGTTTAAAAACTCTTTTTTTAAAGAAGGGAGTGGGGGGCTAGAGTCGCCATTGGGTGGCTGTATGCCTTGAAAAAGGATCTGTTTTTAATATTATTAACAGAAAGCGGCTTTTTATTGGCATTAAAAGTTTGTTTATCTGTTAGTTGTCTTTATTTTTGTGCTGTTTTATTGAAATTGCTTGCTGGCAATTTGTGGTTTATTGGAATAAAGAGGATTCTCCAGTTTTTACTCTCATAACCGACTTGTTAACTCATCTCCCTTATGTCATCGATCTGCCCAATCGCCCTCTATTCTAGGAGTATTATTTGTTTAACTTTAAATTAATTTACGTATGAAACTAAGTCTGTTGGCTTGGACACCAGCTTTGTTGTTGGGGCTTTTCACATCGTGTGTCAATCAATTTTCAGAATCTGAGGAGGAGCGTGTGCCGATTAGTTTTAAGGCGAGCATTCTTTCTTCGGTTTCGTCGCGGGTAGCGGGTAATGCTTTTGAAGCCGAAGATTCGGTCGGGGTGTTTGCTTGGATAGAGTCGGATACTCGCGAGCAGGAGCGTTTAGCGAGTAACTTGCAGTTTAATTATGTGGCTTCGAAAGGGGAGTTTATGCCTCATGAAACGCTCTATTTTCCAGAGAAGGAGGTGGGGCTGACGTTGGTTAGCTATTACCCTTATTCAACGAAGGAGGTCGATTTGGAGAGTGCTGCTTTAAAGGTTGGGGTGAAAGCGGATCAACGAGAGAAGGGTGACTTGGTTTATTCAGACTTTCTGGTGGCCCGAAAACAGAATGTACAGGCTAAAGAGGCTATCTCTTTATCGTTTGTGCATCAATTCTCTAAACTGAGAATCCATTTAGTGGTGCCGGAGGGGGTTGATCCGGCTCTGTTGAAGAGTGAAAAACCGATAGTGGGTGTGGAGGGCTTTTACACGGCGGCTAGGTATGAGGTGGCGACTAATGAGCTGGGCAACTTATCTGATGTCAGAACGCTTAAACCGTTTGCTTCTTGGACTTGGAACGAAGAGAAACGGCTGTTGGCCGGTGCTGAGGTGGTGGTAATCCCACAAAAGATCGTGCCTGAACAGCAGTGGATGAGTGTAGAGGTAGCAGGGGTGCAGTATCAGGTTGCCCTGCCTGCGGATGTGACGTTGGCTGGTGGGAAAGTGTACGACTTGAATGTGCGGTTTAACCCGTCGGAGAAGTTTCTCTCTTCGCATATCAAAGGGGCTATCGGTGAGTGGGAAGAGGATCGGCCGATGAGTGGAGAGACCACGGATAAACAGAGTGCTTTGGTCATAGATCGGTTGAGCTTTGCTGCATCGGATAGTTACCGGGTGTTGGTCAGAGGAAAGGTGGTAGCGGAGGTCTGTCGCGAGTATCTGCTAGCCGATAACATTGATTCAAGGGCTATTGTAGCATACCCTGTTGATGAGACGGGAGTGGCTGATTTATTGCACGGGACAGTGCTGAAACTCTTCCATCCGGAGCTGGTGGGGCATGGTGGAACGGTGAGTTGGAACGTGACGGAGAATTCGTTGGCTTATGCACCGGATGATAAACCAGTTGCCAAGGTGCTTTATTGGGATAAGGGACTGAAAATGGTGCTGGCAGATAGTGGCCAAGGGGAGCCGTTGCAACTGATGACTAAGTGTTATGAGGATAAGCGTGGTGGGGTTGTTACGCGCTATCCGATTGTGAAGATAGGTACGCAATACTGGTTGCGGGATAATCTATCGGCTACGATGTATTTGACCGGTGAGGAGCTCGTGCTTTTGCCTCAAATGGCGAAGGGGGCGGAAGGCTATTTGGTCTCTGAGAATGGAAAGTATCTCTTTTATGCCGAGAAGGTGGTGAATAAGGGGGGCCTTTTACCGAAGAGTGTGGCCATACCGACCTGGAAGGATTGGAATAGACTGAAGACGTATGTGAAAAATCGGACTAGTGTGTTGAAAGGTGGAAAGTGGCTGCCTTTGAAAGAGGAGGTGGCAGCGATGCCGTATAGCAATGAGACGGGATTTTCGGCAGAAGCTGCGGGGATGTATATCGACTCTTACCAAACGGCTTATCAAGGTCGGTATGTGGCTTACTGGACGCTCAATGAAACGGGTAGTTGCGATGATCTAGAGATGTATTTGAGCAGTGGGCTTGAAGGGTTTGACGAGAGTGGTCATGGCGATAACAAGGCATTCGTGATTCGATGTATTTGCAGGTAGATTTCCAGGAAGGAGGTGCGTGTGCTTTTTTTAGTTATATTTGACCCATTAAACCTAAAAAAGAAGCAACATGAAGAAGATTATTAATCCATGGAAGGGCTTTGAGGGGTACAACTGTTTTGGTTGTGCACCGACTAATGAGGCTGGTGTGAAGATGGAGTTTTATGAGGATGGCGATGAGATTGTGAGTCTTTGGAAGCCACGTTCGGAGTATCAGGGATGGATCAATACGTTGCATGGGGGCATTCAGGCGGTGCTGCTTGATGAGATCTGTGCGTGGGTGGTGCTCCGAAAATTGCAGACTACGGGGGTGACTTCAAAAATGGAAACGCGCTACCGAAAATCGATCGCAACCACCGATGCGTATGTGATGTTGAGGGCGTCTATTAAAGAGGTTAAGCGCAACTTGGTGTTGATTGAGGCGCGCCTTTATAATGAGGCGGGGGAGCTTTGCACGGAGGCGGTTTGTACTTACTTTACTTTCTCTGAAGAGAAGGCGAAAGCGGAGATGTTTTTTAAAACCTGTGAGGTGGAGTCTGAAGAGATATTGCCATTGATTTGATGTTAAAAATAGAATTATTGTGATAAATGTTTGTTTATTCCGTTTGGATGGTTTACATTTGTCGCATTAAACAGCTAATATGAGTTATACAGCAACATTCCATCATCATCATGTACCTAACGAGTTTTTCGGTGGGCAGTGAGGGTGTATATGTTGTCGATACCTGATTGTGAGGCTTACCGGATTGGTAAGCCTCTTTTTTTTTGCTGTGGTGAGAGTTTCAGAAACAGGGTATGAATATGTAATCTTTAAGAATGATGTTGAGAATTGCTGTACAGACGAAGGGGCGTCTTTATGAGGAGACGATGGAGTTGCTCGATGAGGCGGGTATCAAACTGAATACGTTGAAGCGTAAACTGTTGGTGCAGTCGGCCAACTTTCCTCTGGAGGTTTTGTTTCTGCGGGATGATGATATTCCACAGACGGTGGCTAGTGGGGTAGCCGATTTGGGGATTGTTGGGGAGAATGAGTTTTGCGAACGTGATGAGGCGGTTTCGATCGTCAAGCGGTTGGGATTTAGTCGCTGCCGACTGTCTTTGGCTGTGCCGAAGGATGTGGTTTATACGGGGCCTGCTTGGTTCTCAGGAAAAACCGTTGCCACTTCGTATCCAACGATTTTAAAGAAGTATCTGGCTGAACAGGGGGTGAGTGCCAGTATCCATGTGATTACAGGATCGGTGGAGATTGCTCCGGGGATTGGTTTGGCGGATGCTATATTCGATATTGTGAGTTCCGGCTCTACCTTGGTGAGCAACCGATTGAAAGAGGTGGAGGTGGTGATGCAGTCGGAGGCTCTGCTGATTGGACATCAAGAGATGGATAGCCGGAAGCAGGCCATTCTGGAGGAGTTGATTTTTCGCTTGGATGCGGTGAAGATGGCTAAGGATAAAAAGTACGTGTTGATGAATGTGCCGCAGGGAAAGTTGGACGAGATTGTTGGGGTGCTGCCAGGAATGAAGAGCCCAACGGTGATGCCGTTGGCTCAGGAGGGTTGGTGCTCGGTGCACACGGTGTTGAGTGAGAAGAGTTTTTGGGAGATCATCGGGCGGTTAAAGGCTATCGGGGCAGAGGGTATTTTGGTGTTGCCGATCGAGAAGATGATTCCTTAACTCTCTCTTTGTGAGAAAAGATCTTGAGTGGTTTTCTATTTAAATGGCAATAAGATGGAGATTATAAGTAATCCTTTGAGGAGTGATTGGCCGGCGTTATTAGCACGGCCAACGATGGGGTTGGATCAGGTATTGGAACAGGTGAAGCCGATCATCGAACGGGTGAAATGTGAGGGAGATCGGGCAGTAAGGGGGTATGAAGAGCTCTTCGATGGGGTAGCACTTGCTGCTCTGGAGGTCTCGGAAGAGGAGATCACAGCTGCGGAGGAGTTGGTCGATGATGCCTTGAAAGCGGCTATTCGTTTGGCTGCTCATCAGATAGAGCGGTTTCATGCGGCTCAACTCTTTCAATCGAAAAAGGTGGAGACGGTAGAAGGAGTGACCTGCTGGCAGAAGGCTGTGGCGATCGAGAAGGTGGGCTTGTATGTGCCGGGGGGAACAGCCCCGCTCTTCTCAACAGTCTTGATGTTGGCTATCCCAGCTAAACTGGCTGGTTGCAAGGAGGTGGTGCTCTGCACGCCCCCTTCTAAAGAGGGGCGTGTGCATCCGGCTGTTTTGTTTGCAGCGCGGTGGTCGGGTGTGGATCGGATCTTTAAGATTGGTGGGGCACAAGCTATTGCTGCTATGGCGTATGGAACGGAATCGGTTCCGAAGGTGTATAAGATTTTTGGACCGGGGAATCAGTTTGTGACGGCAGCCAAGCAATGGGTTGGTCTGCAGGAGGTGGCGATTGATATGCCGGCGGGACCGTCGGAGGTGGTGGTGCTGGCCGATGAGGCTGCAAAGGTGGAGTTTGTGGCGGCCGATCTGCTTTCGCAGGCGGAGCATGGGGCGGATAGTCAGGCTATCTTGGTGACAACAGTGCCCGGTCTGCCAACTGCCGTGGCTCAGGAGGTAGAGCGGCAATTGGCTCTATTGCCGAGACGGGTCATCGCCCAACAGGCTTTGGCGAATAGTAAGATGGTGGTGTTTGAAAACTGGGAGGAGGCGATGGCTTGGACCAACGCGTATGCACCGGAACATCTGATTATTCAAACAGCTAACTATCGGTGGCTTGCGGAGCAGGTGGTGAATGCGGGATCGGTCTTTTTGGGGGCTTTCTCGCCAGAGAGTGCGGGCGATTATGCTTCGGGAACCAACCATACGTTGCCCACCAACGGCTATGCCAAGGCGTATAGCGGGGTGAGTCTGGATAGCTTTTGTCGGAAGCTGACGTTTCAGGAGATCACACCGAAGGGGATAGCAACGATCGGTGGGGCTATTGAGGTGATGGCTAAGCATGAGGGGTTGGAGGCACACCGACGGGCAGTGGAAGTGCGATTGGAGGCTTTAAAGAAATCATTTAAATGAGGGAATAATGAAAGAATTGAAACAATTGGTTCGCCGAACAATCTGGGAGTTGAAGCCCTATTCATCGGCACGTGACGAGTATAGTGGTTGTGAGGCATCGGTTTTTCTGGATGCGAATGAGAATCCTTATAATGCGCCATACAACCGTTATCCAGATCCGTTACAACGGGAACTGAAAGGGGTTATCGGGCCCATTAAAGGGGTTTCGGAGGAACAGATTTTCTTGGGTAATGGGAGTGATGAGGCCATTGATCTACTCTTCCGAGTGTTTTGTGAACCAGGGGTCGATGAGGTGGTGGCTGTGGAGCCAACGTATGGGATGTATCAGGTCTGTGCAGCGGTGAATGGGGTGGCGTATCGGCAGGTTTGGCTCAATGATGCCTTTCAGTTGGACGCATCGAAGGTGCTTGCGGCAACAACAGAACGGACGAAGTTGGTCTTTATCTGTTCGCCCAATAATCCCACAGGGAATGATCTGGATAGGAGGGAGATAGAGCGGGTGATCGCTGGATTTGAGGGAGTTGTGGTCTTGGATGAGGCGTATGGCGACTTTTCTGAGGTTCCTTCATTTTGTGCGGAATTGGGTCGCTATCCCAACTTGGTGGTTTTACAAACGTTCTCTAAAGCATGGGGGTGTGCCGGTATCCGATTAGGAATGGCATTGGCTTCATCGGCTGTCATTGCTCTATTAAATAAGGTGAAGTATCCGTATAATATCAATGTATTGACTCAACAGAAAGCATTGGAGCACCTTCGACGGAGAGATGAGGTAGGAGAGTGGGCGACGGTTCTGAAAAGAGAGCGGGAGTTGTTGTGTAAAGCCTTGGAGGGGCTGGGGTGTGTGAAGCGAGTCTATCCGTCGGCTGCCAATTTCTTATTGGTGCAGGTGACCGATGCCACGAGAATTTATCAGGGGTTGGTGCGTTGTGGGGTGATTGTGCGGAATAGAGACTCGGTGCCAGGCTGTTCGGGGTGTTTGCGTATCTCTGTGGGGACGAGCGAGGAGAACGAGAAGTTGATAGAGGCTTTGCGCACGGTTTGTAGGGATGTGTAAGGATGTGTGTGGATTTTAAAGAGATTGAAAATGAAGAGAAAAAAGGTGTTGTTTATCGATCGTGACGGGACGGTGGTGATGGAGCCACCGGTGGACTATCAGTTGGATGCGTTCGAGAAGTTGGTGTTTTATCCTAAGGTGTTTCAGAACTTGGCGTTGATGCAGCGGAAGCTTGATATGGAGTGGGTCATGGTGACGAATCAGGATGGTTTGGGAACGGCCTCTTTTCCTGAGGAGACGTTTTGGCCGGTACACAACTTTATTTTACGGTCGTTGGCCAATGAAGGGGTGGTGTTCGATGAGGTCTGTATCGATCGGAGCCTCCCAGAAGAGAAATCGCCTTTCCGTAAACCGGGAACGGCGATGTTGACTGCTTACCTTGATGAAGCGGTATACGACTTAGCGGGGAGTTATGTCATCGGCGATCGGGCTACGGATGTGGAGCTGGCTAAGAACTTGGGCTGTCGTGCGATCCTGCTTCAAGAGTCGGTTGAGTCTCTTCGAGAGGAATTGAGAGCCGTGTGTGCGTTGGCTACAACCGACTGGGAGCGGATTAGTGCCTTTTTGATCGGAGGCGAACGACGAGTGGAGGTGCAGCGACAAACGCGAGAGACAGAGGTCTATGTTGCCTTGAACTTAGATGGCACTGGGCAGGCAGAGCTGGATACGGGGTTGGGCTTTCTGGATCACATGCTTGAACAGATTGCTAAGCATGCCGGTGTGGACTTGACAGTGCGTGTCAGGGGCGATTTGAAGGTGGATGAGCATCATACGGTAGAGGATACGGCGTTGGTGTTAGGAGAGGCTTTTTATCGGGCTTTGGGCAGTAAGAGAGGGATCGAACGATACGGGTATGCGTTGCCGATGGACGACTGTTTGTGTCAGGTCTGTCTCGATTTTGGTGGGCGACCGTGGTTGGTCTGGCAGGCGGAGTTTAAGCGAGAACGAATTGGAGATGTGCCCACTGAGTTGTTCTTCCATTTTTTTAAATCGTTGAGTGATTCGGCACGGATGAACCTGAATATAAAAGCCGAAGGGGAGAATGAACACCATAAGATAGAGGGTATTTTTAAGGCGTTGGCACGGGCCATTAAAGGGGCGGTGAAACGGGATGTTTATTGCGAGGAGTTGCCTTCGAGCAAGGGGGTGTTATAAAAAAGAATCCCACCGATGAGGGGAGTGAATAACTCGTCCTTATCGGTGGGGATATCAAGTTGTCGGATTAGTCTATCCGGATGTTTTCAATCTCGTTCAGCCAAGCTTCGACGCTGGCATCACTCGGCATACGCCAGTCGCCACGCGGGCTCACGGAGATGTTGCCTACTTTGGGTCCATCGGGCAAGCAGGAGCGTTTAAACTGTTGGTTGAAGAAGCGACGGAAGAAGATGTAGATCCATTTCTTAATCGTTGCTTGATCAAATGTGCCTTCAAAAGCCAAGCTCGCTAGGAAGAATATTTTTGAAGGACGGAACCCGAACCGTAGGAAGTAATATAGGAAGAAATCATGTAGCTCATAGGGGCCAACGAGGTCTTCGGTCTTTTGCTTGATCTCTCCACTTTCTGTGGCAGGAGTCAATTCCGGGCTGATCGGGGTGTCGATAATGTCCAATAACGTTGTCCGCCCTACTTCATTCATCTCGTTTTCGGCCACCCATCTGACGAGGTGCTTGATGAATGTTTTAGGTATGCTCGTGTTGACGCCATACATCGACATGTGATCGCCATTATACGTAGCCCAGCCTAAAGTCAGTTCCGACAAATCGCCGGTTCCGATCACCAATCCATTGGTCTGATTAGCTATATCCATGAGGATCTGCGTGCGTTCACGTGCTTGCGAATTTTCATACGTGGTATCGTGCACCGTACTATCGTGGCCGATATCTTTGAAATGTTGCAAACAAGCCGCTTTGATATCGATCTCCCGGATAGAAACACCCAACTCTTTCATGAGTGTGAGTGCGTTCTGATAGGTACGGTCCGTGGTGCCGAAGCCTGGCATGGTGATACCATGTATGCCTTGGCGCGGATACCCTAACTTATCGAATGTCTTGATACAAACCAAGAGGGCAAGCGTAGAATCGAGTCCCCCTGAGATACCGATCACGACACTTTTAGAATGGGTGTGTACCAAACGTTGAGAGAGTCCGGCTACCTGTATGGCAAAAGTCTCTTCGCAACGTTCCCCTAACTCGCTCATGACAGGAATGAAAGGGTGAGTCGGGTAACGGCGTGTCAGGTGGAATGGTTGAGCGTTCACCATTTCAGTTGCAATTCGCACCGCTCTTTTCCCATCGATATTCCCTTTGTTGGCCGAGAAAGTCGTATTAATCCGTCGTTCGGCACGAATTCGGTCAACATCAATCTCACTGATCACCAATTGCTCTTCCATGCAGAACCGTTTGTTGCGTTCCAAGAGTGCACCACACTCATAAATCAAAGCATTACCGGTGAATACGATATCCGTGGTTGATTCCCCAAAGCCACAAGAAGAGAAGACATACCCTGCAATACACCTAGCCGATTGTTGGCTGATGAGCGAACAGAGGTACTGATTCTTACCGATATTCTCATTATCGGCCGAGAGATTGAACAGAATCTCTCCCCCTTGAAGGGCGAGTGAAGAGCTAGGTGGAATGGTAGCCCACAAATCTTCACAGATCTCTATGCCAAAGGTTGTTTGCGAGGTCTCAAAGAGCAGATTGGCACCGATTGGAACCACCTGTCCGCAGAGCCGAACCTGTGTCTCTTCCAGTTGAAGAGCCGAGGTAAACCACCGTTGCTCATAGAACTCTTTATAATTAGGTAAATAAGTCTTAGCAGCGACCCCCAGAACTTTTCCTTTTTGAATGACAACAGCCGCATTGATAATGGTCGAGTTGACAATTACCGGCAGGCCGACAATGGCAATGATATCCAGTTGCCGCGTATTATTCAAAAGCTTAAAGAGTGCCATCTCGGACTCTTCGAGTAGGAGTTGCTGGCTAAATAAATCGCCACACGTGTATCCGGTAATGCTCAGTTCCGGAAAAGCAATAATATGCACCTGCTGACTTTCAGCTTCCTCTATTTGGCGCTCTATTCTTTGAACATTATATTGGCAATCGGCTACCTTCACATGAGGTATGGCGCTTGCTACCTTTACAAATCCATAGTTCATTGATCTTTTCTTTAATCTATAAAGGTGCAAAAATAGAAAAATGTTTTGGATTATTCTTTTTTAATCCCTTTTAAAGGAGATGCCTCCGTTCTTTTTGGAGAAAGAACCCATCCAGGCGTTGCATAAAGGCATCTATTTAAAAAAATAACCCCTTTTATTTGCAAAGTTCCCAAGAAGCTGTATATTTGCATTCGATTTATAATTGTAACGAATACAATTTTGGAATATGGAAGCTTATCAACGTTTATTGGAGCATAACATCAAGCCTTCGATGCAGCGGATAGCCATCATGAAGTACTTGATGACTCACTCAACACATCCTTCGGCTGATGTGATTTATACCGAATTATCGCCAACGATGCCTACGCTATCGAAGACGACGGTGTATAATACGCTCAAACTATTTGCCGAGCAAGGCGCAGCTTTGATGCTCACCATTGATGATAAGAATGTGAATTTTGATGGAGACACCTCTTTGCATGCCCATTTCCTTTGCAAAAGCTGTGGACGCATTTATGATCTTCCTGTTCCGGAAGCCTCCAAATCGGTCGAGATGTACGAAGTAGAGGGGCACCGTATTTTAGAAGTGCATAATTATTATAAAGGCATTTGTAAAGAGTGCTTTGAAAAAAGAAATATTGACTAATTAATTTTAAAAGAAAAACGATCATGAAAAAATTTAGATGTACTGTATGTGGCTATGTGTATGAAGGGGATGCTGCTCCTGAAAAGTGTCCGTTGTGTAAAGCTCCTGCAAGCAAATTTGTTGAAGTGATTGAAACAGCCGGTGGTCCGATGGCATTTGCCGATGAGCACGTGATTGGTGTGGCTAAAGGGTGTGATGAGGAGATGATCAAGGATTTGAATAACCATTTCATGGGCGAATCGACCGAAGTGGGTATGTATCTAGCTATGAGTCGTCAGGCCGACCGTGAGGGTTATCCTGAAGTGGCTGAAGCATTTAAGCGTTATGCTTGGGAAGAGGCAGAACATGCGGCTAAGTTTGCCGAGCTTTTGGGCGACTGTGTGTGGGATACCAAAACCAACTTGAAGAAACGTATGGAGGCTGAACAAGGGGCTTGTGAAGATAAAAAGCGCATTGCTACCCGTGCCAAAGCCTTGAATTTGGATGCGATCCATGACACTGTTCATGAGATGTGTAAGGATGAAGCTCGCCACGGTAAAGGTTTTGAAGGACTCTTCAACCGTTATTTCGGTGACGATAAATAAGATTTTCAGGTTCTTTTAGGAACCAACTCTTTGGCCTAAAGAGAACTAAAGTGGCATTGCAGCAGAAGGAGATAGCGTGAATCTATCCCTTCTGCTGTTTTTTTTGTTTTTTTATTGCACCAGAAAGCAATTTTTACTACTTTCATCCGTCTAATGAGTCTATGAACTAATTTCTCAATCCATTAAACTCTTTTTGCTTATGGGTCGGTTTAATCTATGGCTGTTGGCCTTGCTTCTTTGTTGTTCGTCGCTTACCGCCTTCGGGCAAGTATTCAAAGGACGAGTTGTTCAAGAATCGGGTGTTCCCATTCCGTATGCGACGCTCTATTTCTCGGATTTGAAAACGGGGGTGACAACCGATGATGAGGGCTTCTTTCAAACCATCATTGAAAGTGGTGAGCATACTTTAGAAGTCTCGTCGATCGGGTATGTCAAGAAACGCCTCTCCATCAGGATGAATCCGGAGGGGGTGGAGATGGTCATCCAATTAGCCGAACAGGTCTATGAATTGAAGGAGGTCACCATCGGGCGTAATACGGAAGATCCAGCTTATCGAGTGATGCGACAAGCCATTGCACGTGCGCCCTTTCATCGGAATCAGTTGCTTAGTTTTCAGTGCGGTACCTACCTGAAAGGAACAGGTAAACTTATTTCGATCCCTGCCATCTTGAAACTTTCTAAGGAGGTGCGTAAGGAGACCAAAAAAGTGATGGGGAAGTTGTTCGTCATGGAGGAACATCGAGCGGTCTCTTACGTGGCACCCAACAAATGGACGAATCGGGTGAAAGCCTATACAAACTCTTTTCCAGACGATTGGCATATCAATATCGGGATTGTCAATGTGAATCTCTATACACCGATGCTGTTCGATAAGATCTCGCCTTTGGCTGTGAATGCTTTCTCTTATTATAAATTTGTCTTAGAGGGGTGTTATGCCGAGGGAGATCGTTTGATCAATAAGATAAGGGTTATTCCCCGAAGTAAAAACCCGAAGTTGATCGGAGGGGTGATTTATATCGTGGAGGATCTTTGGTCGCTCTCTTCTGCCGAACTGACTTTCGAGGGGACCGGAGTGGTGGCAGCAGTTAAGGTGGTGTGCAACGAAGTGCAACCGGATCTCTTCCTGCCAACCTCTACCAGCTTGAATGCCTCTTTCAAACTGATGGGTATGAAGGCTGAGGCTTCTTATCTTTCGGCAGTCCATTATACGCAGGTGCGTGCAAAGAAGTGGGCGCCCGATGCTGTATTGGTGCCAACCGAACAAGCTCCGGATGCCGATAAGTCTGCTCTGAAGCTGACTCGTAAACAACAGAAGATGCGCGATAAGATCGCAGAACTATCGGCCAAAGAGGAGCTGTCTAATGCCGATGCGTACCGCCTGTATAAACTCGCTTCCCGCTCACTCTCTTCGCCCGATACATTAAAGTCTAAAAAGAAGTTTGAACGGGTCACAGTAAAGGTTGAGAATGAGATAAAGCGCGATTCACTAGCGGGAAAAAGAGATTCGCTTTATTGGGCTTCGGTGCGTAGTGTCCCCCTTCGATTGGACGAAAAGGAGAGCTATAAGCAGAAACAGTTAGCTGTGGTGCGTCGAGATTCGCTAGGGCAACAGGGAGATACGCTCCGGAAGTCTAGAAAATCGCTTGGAGATGGGTGGCTCGATCCATTTTTAAATGGGAAGACTTTTCAAACGAAAGATCAGAAGTTCTGGTTTAAAACGTTCGATGTGTTGACTTATGTGCCTGAATACAACTGGGTCGATGGTTGGTGGGTTGGTGCTAAATGGAGTGGGGGAGTGAAGTTCTCTCCGGCAACGACCCTTTCGGTGACTCCCAGTGTCTATTACACCACAGCTCGGCATGAATGGGTGGGTCATTGTAGGGTGACGCTCAATTACGCCCCTCTTCGTTCAGGTCGATTAGTCATAAAAGGTGGGGCCTCTGCTACCGATTTTAATGGCGAAAGCGGTGAATCAAGGCAGTACAACTCACTCTTTTCTCTCTTTGGGCGGAGCGATGTGGCGTTTTATGAAAAGCGTTATCTAGCTGTCGACCATCAGATTGAGATAGCCAATGGCTTGCAGTTGTACACGTCGCTAGAGTGGGCACAGCGTTCTGCTCTGCAAAACAGAGTGAGTCGTCCACCCTTTGGAGGAACAGTCGATGAAAACGCTCCATCCCATCCGGAGTATGTGCCGATGGCAAAGAACAAAACCGTGAAGTCCGTTATTGAACTAGCCTATACACCAGCCCATTACTACCGGTTAGTAAAGGGCCGTAAAGTCTATGAAGAAGCCCGTTACCCCACCATCTCGTTGCGTTACGAGCGTGCATACCCCATTAAACAGGCCGATTACCAAACCTCCTACCACCGTTTCGACCTACAGTTGCACCAGTCGTTGGAGTTTGGGCTCTTTAATCACCTCACCTGGTCTATGGAAGGAGGCCTATTCACCAAAGCCAGGCAGTTGGCTTTTGCCGACTATAAACAGATTTCAACCACCCGTTTACCACTCACCCAACGCCCTTTCACAAACAGCTTTTTCGCCGCAGACAGCTACCGCTATGCCACCCGTGAGCGTTGGGCAGAGGGACACCTCACTTGGCAGAATCCCTACCTGTTCTTGAAGCGGTTACCTTTCTTGCGAAAGAGCCTGTTCGATGAAGCGATACATGCCTCGGCCCTAGTCACCTATCGAAACACCCCGTATGAAGAGCTAGGCTACTCAGTAGGTTTTGAAAACACCTTCCGCCTAGGCCTCTTTCTAGGATTTGAACGTTTTAAGCAAACCTCTGTTGGCTTTTCAGTAAGCTTACCTCTAAACCGATAAAGCCCTATAACCACCCAAAAAGGGGATGCGCCCAACCGGCACATCCCCTTTTCAAAATTTCTGATCACAGGCTTTAACCTTTAGAAACCTGCAAGCCTATTTTAATAAAAACTCATCAATGGCGCGTTTGAAGGTCGCTTTATCCGCTGCACCACGAATAAACTGTGGTTCCCCCTTCACCGGGATGTAGACAATCAGCGGAATGCTTGTAGCGTTAAAC
>RZZX01000060.1 GCA_009929715.1 Bacteroidia bacterium | reverse complement strand
CCAAGATGGTTCATCGCCTCCGATCTGTTGATAAGAACATTGAAGTTCATTGATGTTAGCTCGATCGATAAAGAATGATCTCACGGAAGCGTCCCATTTCCTTTATAAAAAGGATTACTTCTGTTAGCCATTATTTTATCGTTCCACTATAGTGGAATAATCGTCCCACTATAGTGGAACGATCGTCCGACTATAGTGGTCCAATCGTCCCACTATAGTGGGACGATAATAGTCTAGTAGGAAAAGAGAGTCTCCCTCACAAAGCAACTTAAAAAAACAGCTAAAAAAAGAGGTATTTATATTCACAAGCGAGCAATAAATGCTAAAAAAAACATATATTTGCCGCATTCTATAAAAAACATCTCTATGAAAAAGGCAGATATACTCGTTGTAATCTTAATCGTCGCACTATTCTCCCCGTTCTTTCTTTCCGAAAGTCTCTATCATTGCTACCAAAACGTCAATACATCACATGGTATGTACATGAGTTTCATTAAATTCGCCCTTCTTGCTACCTTGGGCGAGGTGTTAGGTCTACGCATCAGCACTGGTTGTTATTACCGCCCGGGGTTCGGACTCGTTCCACGCATGGTGGTCTGGGGACTATTAGGTATGGGCATCAACATGGCCATGATTATTTTTTCCAAAGGCGTTCCTCAATTCTTAGCTTATCTAGGCATGAGCCATGCGCCATCTGTCATGAGTGGCGACCTCTGTCTAGATAAAGTTGTCGTGGCCTTTGCTATCTCAATCATTATGAATACGATCTTTGCACCCATCTTTATGACCCTACACAAAATAACAGATACACACATTCTACAGTGTGGTGGTACACTCAAAAGCCTATTCACTCCTATTCCTATGGGAAAAATAATCCGCGAGCTCAATTGGGACGTTCAGTGGAACTTTGTCTTCAAAAAGACCATTCCACTCTTTTGGTTTCCGGCACACACCATCACCTTTCTACTGCCAACAGAAATGCGCGTTCTTTTTGCTGCCCTCCTCGGTATTGTCTTAGGCGTCTTGTTGGCTGTAGCTGCTCGAAAAAAATAATAAAAAACAACCCTATGAAACGAATCACTCTCTTTTTAAGCCTTGCATTCATTACACTCACACAAACTCTCGCCTGCACCACTGCAGTCATCTCCGGGCACTACACCCCCAATGGCAAACCGATGCTATGGAAAGTACGCGATACCGAAAGCCTGAAAAATAAAATGATGTACTTCCAATCGGGACAGTACGCCTTTATCGGCTTAGTCAACACCGAAGATGTGAAAGGCGAACAGGTGTGGGGCGGCAGTAATGATAAGGGTTTTGCCATCATGAACAGCGCCTCATTTAACGTGAATGTAAACGATTCATCGACACTAAAGGATCAAGAGGGATTCTTCATGAAAAAGGCATTGGCTACCTGCGCTACATTGGCCGATTTCGAAGCCCTTATCCGACAAACACCTAAGCCAATGGGACTGGCTGCGCACTTTGGAGTAATCGATGCCGAAGGTGGGGCAACCTTTTATGAAGTGAACAACCACACGTTTACGAAATTCGATGCCAACGATCGGCACACAGCCCCTATGGGATATGTACTACGTACCAACTTCTCATTCACGGGTGAGAAAGACAAAGGACTCGGTTATTGTCGGTTCCAAACTGCTCAAGAGCTGCTTACACAAGGGTATCTTACGAATCAGCTAACTCCGAAAACGTTCTTACAAAATTACAGCCGATGCTTTAAACAAGCCTTGTTGGACTGTGATTACCGTACCATGTTCGAAAAGAATCTAACCGCCCAAAAACAGTTTATCAATGTCAGTGACTTGATTACCCGCCATGAAACGTCATCGGCAATCCTCATTGAAGGCACCAAAGAGCAAGCACCCAAAAACATGAATACCATCTGGGTGCAAATAGGATTTCCTGAAACGTGCGTGAGCTTTCCACTCTGGCTACGTGCCGGAGATAAGCTGCCTGCTCTATTGACCGCTAATAAAGAGAATCGGGTGCTCCTATCCGATTGGGCTATGGCTTGGAAAGAACGGTGTTTCCCCCTAAAGACGGTCGAGCAGTACCGCTATTTAAACTTCCCGGCTTTACTCAACACCCAACAAACTGGATACCTGCAACGCATTGAGAAGATTGAAAGCGAGCTATTCGATTGGTTGGCCAAGCAACAAATAAACTGGGATAAACAACCACCTACCCCCACCGAGCTACAATCGGTTTACAGCACGTGGAGCAACCGCATCGAGCAACTCTATCAGCCTTAAAACAGCGGAGAGTCTTTTCTTACAAGCAAACGCCTCTACCCGATAAAGGAACCTAATGAAAGATTAAAAAACGCGAATCTTTCATTGGGCACGCTTATTAATCAATCTTTTTAATTAAATTTGTAAGATAGAGAATTATTCAATTAAAAAGAAACTGCTTATGAAATATATCGGCGCACATGTCAGTGCATCGGGCGGAGTAGAGTTCGCCCCCGTCAATGCCCATGCTATAGGGGCCAATGCGTTTGCCTTGTTTACCAAAAACCAACGCCAATGGGTCAGCAAACCACTTACCCCGGAAAGCATCGCACTCTTTAAAGCCAATTGTGAGAAATACGGGTTCGAGGCAGAGTACATCTTACCACATGATAGCTACCTCATTAATTTGGGACATCCGGAGGAAGAAGGTCTTCAAAAAAGTCGCGCTGCTTTTCTGGATGAGATGCAACGCTGTGAACAACTGGGACTGAAATTATTAAACTTCCACCCAGGAAGTCATTTAAATAAAATCGCCCCTGAAGAGAGTTTGAACCGTATTGCAGAGAGCATAAACTTGGTCTTAAACCAAACGCAAGGTGTAACGGCAGTTATCGAAAACACAGCCGGACAAGGAAGTAATCTAGGTAATGCGTTTGAACATCTGCGTTATATCATCGACCGCGTAGAAGATAAAAGTCGGGTCGGCGTTTGTCTAGATACCTGCCACACCTTTACAGCAGGTTACAACCTCGTAGCCGAATATGATCAAGTGTTCGAGACCTTCGAGCAAACCGTCGGATTCAGTTACTTACGAGCCATGCACATCAACGATTCCAAAAAAGAACTCGCTACACGGGTAGACCGTCACGATAGCATCGGACAAGGGTTTATTGGCGCTTCATTCTTTGAGCGACTCATGAAAGACCAGCGATTCGATGGTATACCACTGATTTTAGAAACGCCCGATGAGACAAAATGGGCCGAAGAGATCGCTTGGTTACGAGCGCAAGCAGGGGCCTAAAAACAGGGGGGGGCTAATAGATTGATCGAAAGACGCTCTATGGAAACTTTTAGGTTTTGTCTGCCCTCTTTTCCGACCGAACCGGTTCGGCCGAAAAAGAGGGCAGACAAAACCTGAAAATAAATCCGCAGCTTTTACCAGAATTTATTATGCTCTACACTATATTCAAACCCCACTGTACGGAGTTTATCAGTGAGCTCCTCTTTGTCGAGCTGCATGTCATCGCACAGATCATCGAGCGACGCATAGGTATCACGCAACTTCATATTCATGTAGCTAAACAGCATCATCGGATCTTTTGGTATATCCATCATCTCGTCTTTTTTTTAAATTGGGCCACAAAGCTACAACTATTTAACGAAAAAGACAACGCTTTCACTCCATCGATTTTTCAATCTTTAGATTCACCTGATCAATCACCCGACTCCATTCTGTTTCCAAAGGGATTACATTGAAATCGCCCCAGAACGCCTCATCGTATTTAAACTCAACATCCGAAAGAATGGTCCGCATAGGCAACCGCTCTACACGCGAAAAACGTTCCACTTGCTGAGTCTCAACCCGACAAGTCACCGTTTCAAACCAAGTGTGCAAATCGGCATAGGTAGCCAAAAACTTCCGTTTACGGACTTTAAACTTCAAATCACCGCGGATGTGATGAATATAATAGGTTCCTTTATAAGGTTTATAAGAGATGGTATAAGAGACCTTTTGAGCTGCAAATTTGTAATGCTTCGACTGACGCCTGACCAGAAGATCGGTAGCCTTACGGACATACTCTGGAGAAAGTTCGATATGAGCCTCTATCAGTGCGTTATTCTCCGAATCAATATATAAGTCGCCACAAAACAGGGGATAGGTTATTCCTTTTCGCTGTTCAAAGTGCACCACGTTAACCCACCGATTATCTACAAAAGCAATCCCACCCGACGAGTAAACAAACGGTACATCGATTTGATCAAACGATAGAAAATCGGGCATCATCTTCATCAGATCAAGATCCAAACAAGCATCGATACCGGCACTAATCTTAGCTAGAAGAGTATCACTGCTATCGTAATTAGTCAGCCTACTCATCTTGAGTAACTTCACTTGATCGGAAGAGTAGGCATCGAACGATGTGGTTTTATAGATTTTAAAGACCGCCTCTGTGAGGCTCTGCAACTTCGATTTCAGCTCCACCCCTTCTCTGTAAAAGTTGGTCAGATAAACCGGCTGACTGGCATAATTGCGTACTTTAGCCTCTATCATGTCACGCAAGATCTTCTGTGGATGAACCAATCGCACCACGACCTCCTGCAAAGGCACCACCTTAGGTTCTAGACTCACCACGCTAGTCTGCCCGCTCAAGAAAGAGGCTTCCAAGTCTTGTCCTACATACCCCAAATGGGAAAAATAAACCGATCGATGCAGAAGTGAATCGGGCAAATGCAGCCGAAACTCCCCATCTTGATTCGTGACAACCCCCATCGAGTGTCCACGAATGCCAACTGTTGCATTGGCAATGGGCAGTCCGTTCTGTTTATCGAGCAACTTCCCCGAGATTTTAAAGAAAGCCAATGGCTTGACCGGCTGTTCCAAAGACAAGTGCAACGATACCGGCTTCATTTTACGAATCAAAATATGTTGCCCGATCCATTGCAACTCCACCTCCCGATGACCTATAATTTCAAAAACAGCCTCCTTTACAGACCGATCTCCCCCCTTAATCTTAACCATCTTTTCATTATCCACCACCCCACTATCGTAAATAAACAGATAGCCAGTCTGCTCAGAAATTTGCCCCAACAGCGCATAAACAGTTGCCTTTTGCGTAGAGAGATAAATAGAGCGTTCCAAAGGAGCATCGGTTTGTGCCGAAGCAGCCACCGATGCCAGAAGGCTCAGCAACAACAAAATGCCTAAACGATAACCAATGGTTTTCATAACAACACCTTTTTATGCTCCTACTTATTCATGCAAAACCCATTCATTAGCCTGCCGTTCGTAAGTCAGGTTCAAGGCTGCACTGATGAGCACCACTACCGATTCAGGATCGATATCAGAGAAAGCCACCGTAACCCGTCGTTGGCCTAATTCAGGCGTAGCCAACTGAATGGTTGTGCCCGACGCATTCATGTTAATAATCCGCAGAATATCAGTAAGCGGTTCATCCTTAAACCGGATATGCTTTCTGTAACGATCGAAGATGCCGGCATCTTCACTCGGGCTGAGATAGAGCCGACGATTAAAAAGCGTAGCCGTTTCGCCAGCTTTGACATAAAGATGTTGCGTCCCCTGCCTTAGTGAAACCCTTACCAACCCACGTTCAACCTCCAGTTTAAATGGACATTGCTCATCAGACTTCACGTTGAATGCCGTTCCCAACACTTTAATCTGAACATCCTCCGTCTGAATATAAAACGGACATTGACTCTTTTTTGCCACATCGAAATAAGCTTCCCCTTGTAGGTTCACCTCCCGTTTATCGGTTGCAAAGGTTTCGGGATATTGCAACGATGAGGCATGAGCCAAGTAGACCACCGAACCGTCTTGCAAAGACTCAACCAATCGGTATGACTCGCTATTACTTCTCGTTATCAGAGCTACAGCCGTCGATGCCGAATCGGACAATGTCCATTTATAGACGCCCATTCCGATAGCAAGTACCACCACCGCAGCCACACTCCAGCGTATCGCCAAGCGATAAACACCCATCGGAGTCTGTTTAGCGCTAGGCTCCTCCATCAAGCCATCGCTCTCCAGACGATGATACAGCTTCTTCCAAGCTAAATCGGTTCTGCCACTCTTTTTATCTGCTTTAATCATGTCAGTTGAGTATAATTTTCAATATCATTACGCAAAGTTCGTAAAGCCTTCGACATCTCGGCTTCGATTGTTTTGACCGATAACGACAATGCTGCCGCTATCTCAACATACGTCTTTCCTTCCAGACGATGCATCTTAAAAATGGACTGTCGCCGTTCGGGCATGCGTGTTATGGTCTGCTGAATGAGTTGTTCCAACTCCCGATACTCCATCTGCCGATGCGGATCATCAGTAGGCTGATTATCGGCAACAGCCAGCACCTGCTCACTGTAACGGTCCCGTACCTCCAAGTGTTGGCAATACTGAAGCGATTCATTACGCACCGCTCCATAGAGATAGCTCTTCACCGAACGCAGCACATTCAGTTCGCTCCGGTCGCGCCAGAGGGTGTAAAACAACTCCTCGACCACCTCCTCGCCGACCTCCATAGAACCGGTCATGCTGGCACTATACCAGCAGAGTGGAGCATAATAACGCCTGAACAAAGTTTCAAACGCATGCACATCCCCTTCTTTAATTTTCGCTATCAGAAAAAAATCAGTCAGCATACCGGGCAACAGTTTATCAAAGAGTTCAAATATAGAAAAAACTATTTTGATTTGAAGCAACTTCCATTTGTTTTACTCAGCTTTGTTTTGAAATTCAGCCCCCGATACCCCCATGCTTCAAGAGAATCCTTAACCATTTATAAAAGGAATTAAAAGAGTCGATGCAGTAAGCTTCCTTTCAAAACAAGCTGGTAAAACGCGTTATTCACTTAACGCCTATTCATTCACTTGCTTTTTCAGCTTCCCAACAGCATGCTCCAAAGATTCTGTTGGCTCAATAATGTTATATCCTCCCCAATAATCATCACTCCAAGAAACAGGTGCTTTATCATAAAAGACCTCTTGTGCATCAAATGAGTGTTTATAACTAATCTTCGACACGTTATCTGCGCGTTGGTCTGTGACCACCATCTCTGAAAGTACCGTATAGCTGGTAGAAAACAACCGCCGTTTCCAATCACATTTAAACCGGATATCGTTACGAATATAATTCAGATAGCTCACCCCGTTGTACTCCTTATAAGTCACCAAGAACGACATCTCTTGCGGTTTAAAGCGCAATCCGAAAGGTTTCTTTTTCAAGATCGCATGAATGGCTTTCGTTTTATTGGCCATATCGAGGTTGAACTCTGCTCGGGTAATGGAGAGGCGTTCGCGATCAATATACATTTTGCCAAAAAACAGCGCATACATCTCTATAACACGTGGCTTAAATCCGATGACATATTGCAAACGGTTGTCTATATTGGCCGACTCTTCGAACCAAAAATCGTAATTACCTAACTCCTCGCTATCAAATAACGCATCGGGATTCTTCACCACATCCAAATAGATGGATAGATTTGGTCCGCCAACCAACTTCACTGCCAAGGTATCACTCGTTTTCTGGCTCAGCAACCGCCTTCCTTTCAGAATCTGCACCCGATCGGAATCGACCTGACGACTTGTGTAAGGCGTTTTATAAACATCGACCACAGCCTCAGCAATGCTGATATACCGTTTCCGTTTCTGCACCGTTTCACGATAAAAACCAGTCAGCATGTTGCTCTTCGAGCTATAATTTACTGCGACCTTCTTCAATGCTTCCTCGACAAGAATGCGCGGATTGCTACCGAAAACCACCACTTCATGGAGCAAATTGGCATGTGGGGTCAACCAGATAGTCAAGCCCGATACATCACCAGCATTTAGACGCACCTTCTCATTCACATAACCGATATGCGACACGATTAGATTGCTTGGTCCCTCATCTGTCCGTATCTTCAACGTAAACTCGCCATCGGCATTAGTTACCGTACCCACATTGCTGCTAGGCAAGTTGATGTTCACATTCTCCAGAGTCTTCTTACTCCGTTTATCCTTCACGATGCCGCTTACAGTTATGTAGCTCTCAGAGTCTCCTCCCTGTGCCCACAACGGAGAAGCGCCCATTAGTAGTCCGATGATCAGACCCACCAATACTTGACTAAACCATGTTTTCATATCAGTCTGTTTTAAAGGTAAATAACTTCCGTCTATATACCTAAGATGGTTCACAAGAGAGATACCCTATTCTTTTAACCGCTTTTTTTAGAAAAACATCTGAGCACAGGTTGACCGGTCTTCGCTTACCAGCTAAAGAGACGGTTCCCTCACCAGACAACCACCCCCCAAAAAAAGAGAAATCGCATAAAGAACTGGACTGATTGGCCATTTCTTTATGCGATACTGACGATAGACTCTCTCAGTTTAAGTCTAAGAAGTGCATCGTTTCCTCCAAAAAGTCACCTTATTTTTGACGATCTAAACGGTCGTCGATACGCATACCGAAGAGTGGATTGGTCGTAACCATCGTAGTCTGAAACTTCGGCAAAGCAACCGCACTACGCGTACGCACAACAGCCGTTTTGCCTGCTCTAACCAAAGCAACGTTCAACATAGCCTCACGCTCATCCCCCAGCTGATACTCCTCCATCGGGTTATCAGCAGCCTCAACCGTTGGCATAAGTCCATCGGGCATGCAAGGGTTATTCCCATCCTTATCGGCATACCGGTTAATCATCACATAAATGCCCCAGTTCTTAATCTCCTTCGGTGTATCCTTGTCATAAATATCAGAGGCCGACAAAACGGCACCGGTGCAATACTTTCCGTGCGATTTTTCATTCCCGATAAGCTCCACGTCCATAAAAGGCATCAGCCCGATTAAGAGTGATTCCGATGCCGAAGCCGAATGGGCACTAATCAGTCCATAAATCTTCTTCAGTCCAATATTAGCTCCTTGCGTACTAACCGTCTTAGTGGTTCCCAATTCATCTTCAATCTTAAAGTCGGTAGAGAAATAAGTATTCGTACTTTGCCCCTTCTGTTTAAAGTAAGCCCTGTATTTTTCGTTCCATATTTCTGTTTGATACAAGCCTTTCACATTCACTTCATTGGCTGGCGCAAACATCGACGCCAAAGCATTCTCGGTAGTCACTGATCCACCGCCATTGTAGCGCAAATCGAGAATCAGCTCCGTAACCCCTTGCGCTTTAAAATCCTTACAAATAGTGATCAATCCTGGCACAGAAGGCATGTTGAAACTGCTATACGCTAAGTAGCCAACTTTCTTCCCGTTGCAATCGAACACCTTAGCAACAAGGATAGGATCCTCATACATTCTTTTCGCCGCCAGTGAAACATTCCCACTGGCCTGAATAGACCCTCCAGAAACGACTCCCATTCCCAAAGAAATGGTTGCGCTATTAAAAGCATCCAGGTAGTTGTTTTTAGTAATGTCCTCCCCGTTAAGTTTCATTATGATATCCCCACGTTTCAACCCCGCTTTTTGTGCCGGAGAATCACGATGAACATAGCTAATAATAAAGAAATAAGTACCAGTGTTTGAGAATTGCCCCATAAGTAAGTTGTACCCATAGGTGGTTTCAACACCCATCATACTGCTTGTAAAGCCTGTATAATCATCGGTTAGGGTGGTCCACTTGTCGACCTCTTTGCCATTAGCATGAAAACGTATCTCTCTGACTGTTTTCATTGGATCGAAATTATCTGCCTTTAATTGGTTTAAATCGGAGTTAATTTCGGCATTCCATAGATAAATATCAGACAAGGCGTCCTTTGCAAACTGATTGGCATAGGCTATCTCTTTATGGCCGTTAAGTGGGTCAATAAATTGAGAGTCATCATCGCTTGAACAACTTACTAGAGCCCAACTCAAGCATAAGACTGACAAAAATGAATAAGCTAATTTCATAAAAAGAGATTTAAAAGGTTATGAATGCTGCAAAGTAAACAATATTTAATAAAAACAAGACTATAATCTGCTTTATTTTTAGATTTAACTTTTGAATTAGGCTCTCTTACCCTGGGATAGGTTGCGAATGTAAGGTACTCAAATTCCAAGTACGACATGACTAGCGTCTACACATTTAACGGATGAACCTATTTAGTCTGGTAATCTTGCTGACTGATTTTGGGGCTCCCCTCAAAAAAAAAATCAGTTGGATTCACCCATGAATCGAATAAGGCTGTTATAGATTTATAAAAGTTAAATCGAAGACAGTATGGAGCATCAACCTCATTATAATATCGCGCAACTGATAGCTAGTCATCTAAGCCAAAGTATCACCCCTGAAGAGGCGAGTGAACTAAAGAAATGGAGAGAGGAATCACTAGAGCATGAAGCGCTTTTCCAAAAACTATGCAACGAAGAGTACCTGAAAGTACGTCTGGCTCAAAGAAAGGCTTTTAATCCGGAAATGGGATGGACTCAAACTTCAAAAAAAATTCAAACCAAGACGCGTAAAAGAATCCTTTATCGCATCACTCAATTGGCTGCCTTAATCGCTATCCCCTTGGCTATCGGCTTGCTGATTGCGCATCTGGATTTTTCGGACGGTAAAGAATCGATTGCTCTGGTTCAACGCAAAGGGGCTGCTATTGCTCCGGGAGAGAAAAAGGCGCTTTTGCAACTAGACAATGGAGAGGTGGTCGACTTGAAATCAGCGCAAAATACCCAACTCAAAGAGAAAGACGGAACGGCTATTTGTATCAGTTCTTCGAACTTGAATTACTTGTCTCAAACGAATTCAAAGCCAACTAGCGAAGAAGAGGTCTATAATAAGTTGGAGATCCCTCGTGGTGGAGAGTATGCACTCGTGCTAAGTGATGGTACTAGGGTGCATCTTAATGCCATGAGTTCACTACGCTTTCCGGTTCAATTTTTAGGTGATAAACGGGTGGTTGAGTTGAAGGGCGAAGGGTTCTTTGAGGTCAGCAAAACGGGTAAACCTTTTATCGTGAAAACAGAAACAACGCAGATAGAGGTATTGGGAACAACGTTCAATGTCTCTGCTTATCGAGGAGAGAGTTATCGGACAACTTTGGTGACGGGGTCTGTCAGAATAAAAACAGCGGACAAGAGTTATTTGCTTAAACCATCCGAACAGGCTTCTATCACACCGGAAGATGCTGACAAGGTGGTGATTAGGCAGGTGGATACTCAACTTTATACTTCGTGGGTGCAAGGCAAATTTTATTTTAAAGACCAACGCTTGGAGGAGATCATGCATACGCTAGCTAAATGGTATGACATCACCGTCGATTATCAGGATGAGAGACTGAAGGATTTAAAATTCGGCTGCCATGTGGATCGGTATAAAGAGATTACTCCATTCCTTGAGTTGCTTGAACGAACAGGGAAAGTGGCCATTACAACGCACGGAAAAACAATAAATATAAACTATAATTATTAACATCAAATGCTGTATTTATGAAAACACCCTTTATCTTTTTGAAGCATGGGAGAAGTCGACGTACCTTAGCAACGCTGAGCTTCATTCTGCTCTTCTTGGCTTCAGGCATTATGCAGGCAAGCAACAACAGTGTGCTGGCACAAACAGTCACTGCCAAGTTTAAAAATGTAGCCCTAAGTGAGATCTTATGGGAAATCCAACGGCAAACTAATTTTACCTTTATTTATAGTACCAATGATGTGCAAAAAATAAAGATTAATGATTTGAACGTCAACAAAGCTTTGGCTACGGAGGTACTGGATAGATGCCTGAAAAACTCTGGACTGACTTACAGTATACACAACGGTGTAGTGGCTATCAAAAAAACAAACGTGGAGGAGTCGCAAACGACTCAACAAAAACAGCAACACGTTATTAAGGGAAAAGTCACAGATAATACGGGCGTTGAAATTCCTGGAGCAAATGTGCTTATCAAAGGAACATCGAAGGGGGCCATAACCGATTTGAATGGGCTCTTTTCTATCCCTGTGGATGAGAATAAAACGGTGACACTGATCGTCTCTTTTGTGGGGTATGCCAAACAGGAGGTAAAGGCTTCGGCTGAAAAGGCTATACAAATCACGTTGGAAGATGATAGTAAAGCCTTAGAGGAGGTCGTGGTTACCGGATACGGTACGTTTAAGAAATCGGCTTATGCAGGTTCGGCTTCGGTGGTAAAAACGGCTAATGTAAAGGATGTACCGGCTGTTTCATTTACCAACTTACTGCAAGGGGCAGCTCCAGGGGTGCAGATTAGTTCGTCATCGGGGCAACCAGGGGCTTCAACTGCGCTGAACATCCGTGGAATGGGTTCGTTTAATGCCTCTAACTCACCACTGTATGTGGTCGACGGGGTGCCTGTTCGCTCAGGTACGATCAATTCCATGAGTTCGGATGCGGGACTCGATATCATGTCGACTATCAATAGCTCGGATATAGAGAGTATTACGGTAATAAAGGATGCAGCAGCTGCTTCGCTTTATGGGTCGAGAGCGGCCAATGGCGTGGTGGTGATCACGACTAAGAAAGGGGTGGCTGGCAGTAAGCCGACTGTTTCACTAAGAGCCGACTGGGGATTTTCTGATTTTGCCATGGATTATCGGCCGGTTATGGGTGGTGAGGAACGAAGAAACACCATTTATGGTGGACTTCAGGTTGCTAAATTCAAAGCGCTTAAAGCGGCTAATGATAAACTGGATCCTTCGCAACAACGACCGGAAACGGAACTGGCTACTGAGGCTGGTAAGTATGCAGATGATAATATTGATGACTATGCTCCAGTACCAGCCGGTGGGTATGTGAACTGGGATGATGTGTTGTTCAAGAAAGGGAGTCACCAGACGTATGAGGCTTCGTTGTCGGGTGGTAGCGAGAAGTTCAAATATTACTCTTCTTTGGCTTATCTGAAGCAGGATGGTGTTACTTTAAACTCGGGATTGGAACGGATCACTGGCCGTTTGAATGTGGATTATAAGGCGACTAATAAGTTTAATATCGGTGCCAACATTCAGTTTGCTAAGGTGACTCAGGATGTGTACTCGGAAGGAACTAGTTATACAGCACCTTTCTATGCCTCGCGAAATGCGGTGGTCCCATCGGATGCCGTCTATTATGAGGATGGTAGCTGGAACAGGGAGTTTATTCGCAACGGCGACCGTAATCCGCTTTTAGCTATGACGTACGATTATCAGAAAGAGTATGTGACGCGGACTTTCAATACGATGTATGCACAGTATGAACTAATGAAGGATTTGAAATTTAAATCGACCCTGAGTTATGATTATACCATCACGAAGGGAAAGGATTGGAGTGACCCACGCACATCTAATGGTGAGGGTGTAAACGGGGGAATGTCGAAGAAGTTTTATGAATATACAAAGTTGGTCTGGGCTAATGCTTTAAGTTACCAGCTGACGGTCAAAAATGACCACCACGTGGATGCGCTCTTGGGCTATGAGATCGATGATACGTATCGGGATTATCTGGCTGGATATGCTACTAACTTTGCTACATTCGATAAGAATGAAATTAGCAATGGAATGAAAACGGAATCGGTAGGGGGTAATTATACGCGTACACGATTGGTGTCGTATATCTCTCGTTTGAATTATGACTTTAAAAATAAGTATTATTTGGGCGGTAGTTATCGGTTGGATGGTAGTTCGCGCTTATCGCCCGACAACCGTTGGGGTAGTTTTTGGTCGGTTTCAGGAGCTTGGCGTGCCATCGAAGAGGAGTTTATGAAACCAACTCAGGGATGGCTGACCGATCTTCGCCTACGGGCTTCTTATGGGGTTAATGGTACTTTACCGTCTGATTATTATGGGTATATGGGACTAAGTAGCCTGACTAGTGGGTATATGGAGCAACCGGGTATCATCCAATCTCAAATTGAGAATGAAAAATTGTCGTGGGAGACTAACTATAACATGAACTTGGGACTTGACTTTAGTTTGTGGAATCGACTGAATTTCTCTCTGGAGTATTATACGCGTACCACTAAGAATCTATTGATGGACCGCCCTATTTCTATGACTACCGGATTTGGCTCTTACTTGATGAATATCGGTGAGGTGAAGAATAAAGGTATCGAGTTTGAGGCGCGCTCTACTAATTTCCAAACAAAGGATTTTACCTGGAATACGTCGTTCAATATCGGACATAACCAGAATCGGATTGTGGTGTTGGATGGACAGCAAACTGAAATCATCAGTGGTACACAGATTCGCCAAGTGGGTAAATCATACCGCACATTCTACTTAATTGAGTTTGCTGGTATTAATCCGGAAACAGGAGCACCGCAGTTTTATACAAACGAGAAAGATGACAACGGTAATTATATAAAAGAGGTGACGGAGGATGTGAAACAGGCCAACTATATTCCTATGAAGCATGCTGAACCAAGCATCACTGGTGGTTTATCTAACTCGCTCTCTTATAAGTGGGTGGATTTTAACGTGATGTTCTCTTATCAGTTCGGAGGACACTCGTACGACAACTGGGCACAAAAAACGGAACATGGTGGCAATGATTTAGAAGCTAATATCCCTACTTATTATCGCAATGCTTGGAAACAACCGGGCGATGTGACTAGCTATGAGCTGTTTTATGAGAAACCAACTACGCCGATGAACTCGTACGCTACAAGCCGCCGCTTGCATAGCACGGATTTTATCCGCTTGAAAAATGTGACACTCGGCGTAACGATTCCTAAGAATCTGACACGCAAAGCGGGAATCAATACCTTGCGCTTCTATGCTTCGGCCAATAACTTGTGGACGTGGGCACGTCATGATTATTATGATCCGGAAGCTATCAGTGGTGGGTCGGCTATTTGGGGAACTCCGCCACTTAAAACGGTGACTTTTGGTGTTAATATCAACTTCTAACGACTTAATCTAGCTATTTATGAAAACAATAAAATATTTTGCTTTTTGTTTGTTACTGCTGACGGTAAGTGCATGCGGCAACGATTGGCTCAACCTTGAACCATCGACTCAGGTGCCAACAGGTAGTGCTATTAAAACTCTTTCGGATATCGAATTTACATTGAATAGTATTTATAGTTCCATGCAAAGTGCTTACTCATACTCTGGTCGCATGATGTATTATGGTGACGTAACGGGTGATGATGTGCAGGCCAACGGGACAACGAAACGAACAAGTGGTTATTATCTGTTTAAATTCACTAAAGATGATGGACCTTCTACGCATTGGGCATCGTCTTATGAGATTATTCAGAATTGCAACTTGATTCTGACTCGGATTGATGACATTGAGGCAAAAGATAAGACTGCTTATCGAGATGATCTTAAAGGACAAGCTTTAACTCTCAGAGCTCTTGCACTATTCGATCTGACACGCTTCTTTGGGTATCCTTATCTTAAAGACAATGGGGCTTCTTTGGGGGTTCCTATCGTAAAAGATTTAAGTACCATCGGTAGTAAACCATCTCGTAACACGGTAGCAGAGTGTTATACGGCTATTATTAGTGACCTTACTACGGCAGTGCCTCTACTGAAAGAGGGATTCAACAAAGGCAAGGTTAACCGATGGGCTTCAATGACTTTGTTGAGCCGGGTTTATCTTTACAAAGGTGAAAATGGAAAAGCGTTCACAACGGCCGAAGAGGCTATCAAAGGGGCTGAAGCGAATGGGTATGCACTTTGGACCAACGAAGAGTATCCTACTGCATGGGGCAATGACCGGGAAGTTGGCAAAGCCGGTGAGGTGCTTTTTGAGATTGTGAACCTGACCGTCGACAGTCCTGGAAAAGAGAGTATGGGATATTTGTGCTCGTCTAAAGGGTATAAAGATCTAATCCTGACAAGTTCGTTTTATCAGATGCTGAAAAGTGATCCGCAAGATGTGCGCAATAAGTTGTATGTTGTTTCAAGTAAAGTGGCATACATCAACAAGTATCAACCACAAGGTAATGAAAACATCGCAGATGCTAATATTCCGATCTTCCGCCTTTCTGAAACGTATCTAAATGCAGCCGAAGCGGCAGTCAAAGAGAACGATAACACGAATGCTGTGAAATACCTCGACCCAATAGTTAAACGGGCTAATCCGGCTAAAACGGTTGTAGGACAAACCATTACATTGGAGCAAGTACTAACTGAGCGTCGGAAGGAGTTGTTCGGCGAAGGACATCGGTTGTTCGATGCCATGAGAAACCACCTGCGCATAGAACGGACAGATGTTAAAATCAGCGAGATTTCGAGCACTAAACATTATACCATGCCCGATGAAGCGAAGTCATTCGATTGGAATTACCATAAAATAGTTCTTCCAATTCCTAAAAAAGAGCTTGATGCGAATGTCAATATGAAACAGAACCCGAATTATTAAAAAACAAACCCATGAAAGCCATTAAATTGTGGTTTTATAAGACTCTTTTCTTATCTCTCATTTTACTCAGTTCCGGCTCGATAGCCGGAATTGAGTATCAAGATAAAGCCGATCGCAAACAGCAAGAAGCTTTATCGGCCGACGGACCTTATCTGTTTGATCTTCCGGAAGGGAAAACACGCTTTATTGCAGTGAACCCTCAAGGACAAAGAATCGACACGGTCTATGCTAAACGCCCACAAAAGTGGTCGTTCGAAGTCACAGATCACCAAGGCAATTATCCGTTCAAGGTAACACTGCATCCTATAAAGAGGCCAACTTGGCAATCTAAAAAACCTCAAAAGATAGTGGTTCTATCCGATCCTCACGGTCGATTGGACTGTATGGTCAGTGTGCTACAAGGCAATGGAGTGATTAATCACCGCCTCAAATGGAGCTTTGGAAAAAACCACCTGGTCATTATCGGTGATATCTTCGATCGGGGGAAGGATGTAACGGCCATTTTATGGTTATGCTATCAGTTGGAACAGGAGGCAGAATCAGCTGGTGGTCGGGTGTCGTTCTTATTGGGCAACCATGAGGCACTTGTTCTATCGGGTGATTTGCGTTATTGTAAAGAGAAGTATCTGCTTTTGGCAGAGAAAAGCCAGCTCCCCTATCCGACTTTCTTCGGACAGAACACAGAACTTGGACGTTGGCTGGTCACTCGAAATACCATCGAGGTAATGGGTGATCTACTTTTTGTGCATGCCGGCCTAGGAGAGAAATTCTACCAACTTCGCCCGGAGATCTCTACTGTCAATCTGACGATAAGTAATGCTCTGAATAAGAGCAAAAAGGAGCGTAATGCTTGCTCAGAACTCACAGCTTTCCTTTATGGAAGTGAGGGACCACTTTGGTACAGAGGACTGGTACGAAGGGACGATAAATATCACCCGGCAGAGAGTGAGACCTTGAAGGGGATTCTAACGCATTATGGCGTTAATCAACTCTTTGTAGGTCATACCATTTTTAAAGAGGTCTCTTCCTTTTATGATGGAAAGGTGATCGGTGTCAATGTAGACAATGAAGAGAATAAAGAAGAAAAACGAAGCCGGGGAGTGTTAATAGAAAAAGGACGCCTGTATGTGATAGGTGATCACGGAAAACTAGACCAAGGGCTATTGGTCAATGGGGTAGCGCTTCAAAATTGAGGGTTGTCTGATAGGTCAATCAGAGAAAAATGGTATCTTTGCCAAGAATTTATTAATCCGTAAAAAGAAGGTTAATTATGAAAGCAAAGAGATTTACGCAACGTGATTACGTAAAGGCCAACCGCAAAGCTAGTCGGGAAGCGGAAATAGCCGATCACACCCGACCAGTTAGTTTCAACCACGTACACCGCTCGAAAAAAGTGTATGACCGTAACAGAATGAAGGCAGATGACAAAAGGCATCTGCCTTCGTTGTTTTTTAAAGCTCTCGAAAAGTCGATGCTCTTATTTAGGATCAATCCGAAAACCTGGTGGGAGAATCTAGTTAAACTTGGTAATTTGCTGACCTTCGAAAAAACGATTTTTACCACACTAGAAAGTAAAAAAATGCCATTATCCTACACTCCTCTCACTGAAACTCTCAAATAGCCTATGAATAAAGAAAAGTAATAAGTGATATACATCCTGACATTTATCTCTCACTTTTTGGTCCATTGCCGATAAAAAACAGACTTTGGAGCGCATGAATCAAGTTCATCCCAGTGGCAGTGACTGACGTTGGAATAAAATTCTAGCTTGTTTTAGTCAGATGAAGGTTAGCTTAAGTCATTATCGCTGTTAGATTAAGTCAGAAAAGAGCAGATTTTTCTATACTTCACCTAGGTGAAGTGTATACTTCACGCAGGTGAAGTGTATACTTCATGCAGGTGAAGTGTACACTTCATGCAGGTGAAGTGTAG
>RZZX01000059.1 GCA_009929715.1 Bacteroidia bacterium | reverse complement strand
ATAGCTTTTCACTCTCTGTGTAACGACGAGATTGTTGATCACTCATAAAACACTATTTTTTTAGTTAGTAATAGTGTCTACCTATATCAGTATAAGTCACTCTGCTTAATAATGCCGAGATGAAGTTGAAAAGTCAGTTTTATTTCGGACTGACTTTTTATTTTTAGACCATTAGAGTGCCACTTTTCCAGATGATTCGGTCTTTTTCAGATGAGGCCAACCAGTCATTTAAATAGAACAGATCCACTCGGTTTTCGGACTGATCCTTTTTTCTTTCTCTTTCAGTTCCTCTTGAAGTTGTCCGATCGTTTTATTCATAGTAGGATGAATCAAATGAGGGGCAATTTCAGCCAAAGGTTCCATTACAAAAAGGCGTTCGGCCATAAGCGGGTGGGGGAGCGTGAGCTCTTCTTCCTGAAGGGACACTTGTTCATAAATCAACAAATCGATGTCGATCAACCGGTCGCTATAGACCCTGTTGGCCGATTTGTGTTTACGTCCGAGATCCCGTTCGATCTCTTTAGTTCGGTGAAGCACTGCATAAGGATCGAGCCCCGTTTCTATACAAATAGCGGCATTTAAGAAGGTGTGTTCGGAACTGAATCCCCAAGGTTCGGTGGCATAAAAAGCAGATAGGGACACAAGGTCCCCTATCTGTTCTGTTATTTTTCGAACTGCTTGTCGGAGATTCTCCGCTTTGTTTCCCAGGTTTGTACCTAGGCTGAGATAGACTTTCGACATGTTCTAATGGCTCTTTTTCAGCTTAATCAATGATCAACATGGCATCGCCATACGTTCCAAAGCGGTACCCCTCTTTTAGGGCCACGTCGTAAGCGTTCATGACTTGGTCGTATCCTCCGAAAGCAGCAACAATCATTAGCAGCGTCGAAAGCGGCATATGGAAGTTGGAAATCATGGAGTTGGCTACCGTAAAGTCATACGGCGGGAAGATAAACTTATTGGTCCATCCCTCATAAGCCTTCAAGCGGCCATCGGTACTAACCGTACTTTCAATGGCCTTCATCGCTGTTGTGCCCACTGCACAAACCCGTTTGCCTTGGTCTTTGGCTTGGTTGACTACCTGAACAGCTTTCTCGTTGACCAAGACCTGCTCTGAGTCTGTTTTATGTTTCGTTAGGTCTTCCACATCGATATCGCGGAAATTACCCAATCCGGCATGCAACGTAATGTATGCAAAGTCAATTCCCTTAATCTCCATGCGCTTCATCAGCTCACGGCTAAAGTGTAGATTGGCTGTAGGAGCAGTAACAGCTCCCTCGTTTGAGGCGAAAATCGATTGAAACCGTTCGGTATCTTCAGGTTCCACTGGGCGGTTGACAATGGTATGTGGCAGTGGGGTTTCGCCCAAAGCATACAGTGCTTTTTTGAACTCGTCATGTGGTCCGTCGTACAAGAAACGCAAAGTACGTCCGCGCGAGGTGGTATTATCGATCACCTCAGCCACCATAGAGTCGTCTTCACCGAAATAAAGTTTATTGCCTATACGAATTTTACGTGCAGGATCCACCAATACATCCCATAAGCGTAGCTCTTCGTTCAGTTCGCGCAGCAAAAAGACCTCGATGCGTGCTCCCGTTTTCTCTTTATTGCCATATAAACGTGCCGGAAACACCTTCGTGTCATTGAATATGAAGACATCTTTGTCATCAAAATACTCTAAAAGATCTTTAAAGACTTTATGTTCAATCTCACCAGTGCTACGATGAAGCACCATTAAACGCGATTCATCCCGGAACTTTGCAGGGTGTAATGCGATTCTTTCCTCAGGTAACTTAAATTTGAATTGTGACAGTTTCATATCTATATTCCTTATGACGTTAATGATTCGTTGTTAATTCTGTTTCGACCTCCACCTCTTGTTGGTCTAGCCACTCTTTGAAAGGTTCAGGGTCGAGACAATCCGATAAGCAGACATTGCCCACACGTGTGCGGATCAGTCCGGTGAGGTGCGCTCCGCTCTTTAATGCTTCGCCGATATCGCGGGCTAAAGCGCGGATGTAGGTTCCTTTACTACACACCACGCGGATTTTTATCTCCGGTAGTGAACAGTCCAATAACTCGATTTCATCAATGACCAACTCTTTGGCCTTGAGTTCAACCTCTTCTCCCTTGCGTGCCAAGTCGTATGCCCGTTTGCCGTCGACTTTGCAGGCCGAGAAGGCTGGTGGAATCTGCTCTATCCGTCCGATGAAGCCCTTCAGGGTCTCTTCGACCATCTCCTGAGTGATGTGTGCCGTTGGATACGTGGCATCTATCTCCTGTTCCAGGTCGTATGATGGCGTCGTAGCGCCCAACATCACGGTAGCAATGTATTCTTTTGTTTGGTATTGAAACTCTTCAATACGTTTAGTTGCCTTGCCTGTGCAGACAATCATAACCCCTGTGGCCAATGGATCGAGCGTGCCCGCATGTCCTACCTTCAGTTTTTTTACCTGAATTCTGCGACTCATGTGATACCGCACATGTCCTACCAGCTTAAACGAAGTCCAGCCTAAAGGCTTGTTGAAAAACAGGATTTCTCCTTCTTTAAAATTCATCTATTAAATTTCTAAATTATAACCCAGCATTAACATGACTAGAATGGCACCTCCTGCAATAATTCTGTACCAACCAAAAGCGGTAAAGCCATATTTGGTTACAAATTTAATGAAGAACTTGATGGCAAGTAGGGCCACCACAAAGGCTACTATATTTCCAATGATTAAAGCGGGCAAATTGTTCATAATGATGGTGATTCCTCCATCTAAAAAAAGTTTTAAGAGCTTGTAGGCCGTTGCTGCAAACATGGTTGGTACAGCCAAGAAAAAAGAAAACTCTGCTGCCTCTTTTCTCGTTAATCTTTGAGCCATACCCCCTACAATGGTTGCCATGGAGCGTGATACCCCTGGAATCATAGCGATACATTGAAACAGCCCGATGTTGAAGGCCTTCTTCTCGGTAAGCTTCACCCCCTCTTCTCCTTGAGTAAAGAGCTTGTCGGTAAAGAGCATGAAAATTCCCCCAATCACCAACATGATGGCTACTACTAACACGCTCTCGAGCAAAGCATCAATTTTATCGCTCAACAAAAAGCCAAAAATGGCTGCTGGGATAAATCCGATGAAGAGTTTCCAGTAAAAATCATATTTCTGTAGAAAGCGTTTGGTCCAAATCACAAGGCTAGCTCCTAATCCTTTGCCCTGTGTGGCCTCTCGGTCGGTAATCTTGATCGGGTTTAAACGGAAAAAGCGTTTCCAATAGAGGCAGACCACAGATAAAATGGCTCCAAATTGGATGATTACCGTAAAGGCTTTGACAAATTCGGTGCTTTCTACTCCCAATATGCTTTGGGCAATGATCATGTGGCCAGTAGAAGAGACTGGCAAAAACTCAGTTAATCCTTCTATAATGGCTATGATAATGGTCTCTAACAGGCTTAAATCACTCATCTAGGTTGTTTTTTTTGGTCTTTTTAGGGTGGCGCACAACGGCGTAAATCATGAACAAAAAGCCGAAAAGGCAGACAGCCGGTGCTACTTTGATGCGACGCACGCTAAAGATATCCGGTTCGAAATGGGTGATTGAGGATGCCGGACCGGTCATCAACAGAAAGCCTAGGATGACCACTGCCATGCCGATGGCCAGCAGGATAAAATTGGTCTTATCGAAAGCAAATTTTTGTTTGTTATCAGACATATTATCTTCTTTTTAAATTGATTCTTTGGGTTAAATGTAATAGAGAGTTGTGGCCTTCATTCGCAAGAATTTATTGATGGAAAGGTAGGCGCAGAACCACGTGATGATTATGCCGAATGCCAATACACTCAGACAGATAAGCAGCAGTATTTCTGGGGTGATAATCGTAGCCAGCTCTTGTTCGTAATTAATGGCCCAGCGAGCAGCAGATATCAAGATACCATCGGCCAATAAACCTGCCAAAATGCCAATCCAAACGTTCTTTAACAAGAAAGGGCGACGGATAAAGCTCCAGTTTGCGCCTACCAGTTTCATGGTGTGAATGAGGAAGCGCTGGGAGTAGATGGTCAGGCGTATGGTGTTGTTTATCAAGGCAAAGGAGATGACGGTTAGGATAATGGCCAGTCCTAACAGCAAGATGCTGATGTTGCGTATGTTGTCATTTACCGCATCAATAAGCTCTTTGCGGTACACTACATCTTGAATGTTGGTGTTTTTTCGGATTCGTTTTTCTATTTTAGCAATGCTGTCCGAATTGGCATAATCGGAGTTTAGTCTTATTTCAAGTGAAGCGGTAAAGGGGTTGTAACCCAAGAAATCTTTGGGATTAGTTCCCATCGCTTCGGTCTGTTCTTCTAAAGCCTGTTTTTTGGAGATGTATTCTACCGATTTGGCAAAGTCTGTTTCGCTGAGTTTTTTTTGATATTTCAAGATGTCGCTCTCGCGCATGTCGTCGCTAATCAGCACTGAAAAGCTGATGTTCTCACGGACGTAAATAGAAAGGCTGTGTGCGGCGAGCACAAAAAACAGAACCAACCCCAGCAACAAAAGCACCAAGGTAGTGCTGATGCTTGAAGTGATGAATTGCATGCTTATGCGGAACTTCTTTTTATTCTTATCTTCTGGTTTCATTGACTTCTTTCGTTCTGATTTAGAATCTGTGTTTAGTTTATTTCTTTCGGAAGACGTAGATCATGGAACTACTTTGATCCTTGTGAGTAAGCGTTTTTAGCCAAGCCCATGTGCCTACATACATGCCTCTCAGAAAGCTGAATGAAGCACCTCGCTGTTTTTCGCTGAGGATGGAGACATAAAAGGCATCAAGTGGCATCGGGTGGCGGCTAGTCATGATAAAGCCGTGTTTAGAGGCTATCTGTTGCATTGTTACCGGTGAAAAATGCCAAAGGTGGCGTGGTACATCGTAAGCGGCCCATTCGTGTCGGTAGTAAGCAGCATCGTAGGAGACTGCATTAGGAACGGCAACAATTAGTCGCCCTTTTTCGGTCAGTAGTTGCCCGAGTTGTTGCCACGTCTCATCGAGGTGTTCCAGATGCTCCATGACGTGCCAAAGGGTTATGACGTCAAAACTTTCCGGTGCAAACTCTTTTAGAGCTTGTTCAGGATGAATTTCCAAATCGAAATGATTCTTTGCAAACTCGCGTGCCTGCGGACTTTTCTCGACCGCTTCGGTGTCCCAGCCTCTGTTGAGCATGGTATTCGCAAAATAACCTGTTCCGGCCCCGATATCAAGTAAACGTCCTGTTTTACGATGCGATTCCTTGGTTACCAGGCGTGCTTTTCGACGCAGCATATACGATCGAACCCAGTGATAAATGCGGTTCATGGCACCTTTACGGGTGTTGGTATGTGAAATATAATCGGGGGTTTCATAATACCGACCGATGTCACTTTCTGCTGGGAAGTTTTGTGTGAAAGTGAAGGTACACTCCTCGCAACGCCAGAGTTCGAACAATTCACTCGAAGCGTAATTGTCCCGACAGCTCATGGTACATTTAAGGTGTGCACTTCCGCATAACGGGCACGTATTTAGGATGATTTTATTCATTTAATTCTGCTCAATAAATGTTGGTTCTACCGGATAGGCTACATGATACCCAAATTTGGTGCAAATAAACAAATAAAAAGTGATCTAATAGGCTTCTGTTAAGTACTTTTAATAGATGAATGAAAAAAGAACCTCTTTTTTAGCTGGAAACCCCCACTGGCCTTTTTAAAAAGGGCGGTAGAGAGTTACTTGTTTGTCCCTTTTTCGAGGGCATTGATGTTGCGCATGAGTCCCTCGTATTTGGCTCTTTTTACAGCACTTCCTTTAAAGAGTTGTTGGTATTCCGCTTTTGTGAGCGTGTGCCAATCTTCTTTTCGCATCTGCAAAAGCGCCTCCGATGGTGCAAATTCTTGGACTTCGGTAGGAGTAGCGAAGCGGTTCCATGGACAGACTTGACTACAGACGTCGCACCCGTAGATGGTGTTTCCGGTTAGAAGAGGAGCATTGGGAGTGAAAGCTCCTCGGTGTTCAATCGTGAGGTAGGAGAGACACTTGTTGGCATTGAGCCAGTACGGGGCTTCCAGAGCTTTGGTGGGGCACGCTTCTAGGCACCGGGTGCAACTACCGCAGCGGTTGAGTTGTGGGGTATCATACTGATCGGCTGGTTGGTCTACGATGAGCTCTCCCAAGAAAAAATGTGATCCAGCTTGTGGAATAATAAGTTGGGTGTTTTTACCGATCCATCCTAAACCGGCACGCCATGCCCAATAGCGTTCCAAGACAGGGGCTGTGTCGCAAAAAGCACGCCCGTTTGTGCCATAGTTGGCCTGTAAAAAATCAAGGAGAGCGGTGAGCTTTTCCTTCACCACGTCGTGGTAATCTTTCCCATACGCGTATCGCGATAATTGATATTCGTTGGCTGGTATCTGTTGCCCAGGATAATAGTTGAGGGCTACAGAGATAACACTTTGAGCTTGGTCGACCAACAGGCGTGGGTCGACTCTTTTTTCCTCATGATTTTCGAGGTAACCCATGGTGGCATGGCAACCTTGCTTGATCCATCTCTCGAAATGGGTGTGAGCCAGTGGGTTAACGTGATCGGCTTGAGCCACCCCACAAGCAGAAAAGCCGAGGCGTTGTGCTTCGGCTTTTATTTCTTGGGCTGAGAGATTTTTAACCATGGTTCAAAACACTTTAAAAGCATACCCTTCTTGCAGCAAATACTCTATGGAGCGTGGCAGAGCGTACTGTAAATTACCGTTGTTCCACGATTTTAGGGAGTCGTGAAAGGTGATAATTGAACCGTTTCGGGCGTAACGTTTAACATTCTCGAAGACCTGCTTCGGCCGCATCTGTTTACTGTAATCACGGGTCACCAAATCCCACATAATGATTTTGTAGTGGTGACGCAGCGTGTAGTATTGTCGGAACCCCATGTGTCCATGTGGTGGACGAAACAGATCACTTTGAATCCATTCATCAGCTTTTTGGGCATTAGCCAAATATTCGGAGTTGGAATATTCAAATCCGCGGATATGATTATACGTGTGGTTGCCGATGCGGTGTCCTTTTTCGACAACCAAGCGGTATTCCTCCGGATGCTTGTGGATGTTATCGCCTACCATAAAGAAAGTGGCTTTGATGTGATACTTTTCCAATAAGTCAAGCACCCAAGGAGTTACCTCCGGAATGGGCCCGTCATCGAAAGTCAGATACACCGCTTTCTCTTTCGGGTCCATACGGAAAATAGCTTGAGGATACAACGCACGGAAAAACCATGGTGGTTGTTCTATAAACATGCTTGTATAAGTTACTTTTTACTTTTTCATTCTAGCTACATACTCACCATACAACTCATCGAGTTGCTTAGCGTAATGTGCAGCGAGTTTAGATTTATACTTCTCCATGACGCGAATTTCGGCATCCAAAATTCCGGCATTATACATGAAATTTTCGCTCGATATAGCCAGCTGGTTATCGCTCATACTCAAGTACCAGATCATGTATTCGACCGATTTATTGGCCAAATCGTCTAGGATCTGATCGGCTTCAGTTGCTTTACCTAGTTGGTAATATGCCTCTGCCATCTGAAGCGCTCCGTTGGCCCAATCGTATGGAACGTTGTCGCTTGGAATCATCTTCTGTGCATAAGCGAGTGCTGTCAAAGCTTTCTCTTTTTTCCCCTCTTTTACTAGCTGAGTGATTAGTTGTGAGAAGGTTCGGCGGTGTGTGTAACACATGCGCATCACGTTCTCATCGATGTAAACCCCTGGTTTTTCAATGCCACCAAATTTAAATTTGTGCATCAGGTTGTCGTACATCTTTTCCGTATCAATCTTGCTGTTAAGTTTGTTTGTATCGAAAGGTGTAAACCGATACGCCAAGCCCTCTTGAACAAAGTGATTACTCATGCCCAAATGGTTGTCACCTCCCACCGTAATAGCCATATAAATCGGACGCTCCCAGTTGGCGTTGGCAAGCATCTCCAGCATCATCAGTTCACTCTTATAGAGCGCTCGTTTACCTTTGAGTGAGATGTGCATATAATCAGGGATAGAGTCGCCGAGTTCCGCCGGTATAGTCATGCCAGATCGGCGGACCGCCTCCTTATCGATTTTCATGACAATGCTGTCGGTCGGGATAACATGGAGTCCCTCTTTAGAAGAGCGCACCCAATATTTCAAGATATTTTTTAGTTCATACGGGTTCTCACCGAACTGCGCTTTAAGCTGATTCATGCTTTCGGGATTACCATTTCTCAGTGCGCTATCGGCTTGAGCGTACATCTCATCCAAGCTCTGTTTGACCTCCGGTCGGATAGGAACATACTCATTCTCTCCTTCAACATACTCTAAGCGGTCCCATGTGATAGGCAACGAAGGTGAGTCATAAGCCGGACGTTTCATTTGGTCGATATACCAATCGGTTTGCAGATAACTTAAGTTACATGTTCTGGTATCTGTTCGGAACCCTTCTGTTTCTTGGTTATACCATAATGGGAAAGTGTCATTATCGCCGTTGGTGTAAATAATCGGATGTCCTTTCTCTTGCAACGTCATGAGGTAATTTTGTCCGAAATCCCTAGCCACATAGCGGTTGCTACGGTCGTGGTCGTCCCAGTTCTGTCCCGCCATTTGAAGAGGAACGAGCAAGCAGAACCCCGATACCAAGGTTGCCGCAAGAAGCTCTTTCACTTTATAGCTTTTCAAGAATTCAACCAATCCAGCTACCCCCATACCGATCCAGATGGCAAAGGCATAGAATGAACCAGCATATGCATAGTCGCGTTCACGCGGTTGTGCCGGTGTCTGATTCAAGTAAAGGACAATAGCGATACCCGTCATGAAGAACAAGAAGAAGACCACCCAAAACTGCTGAATCCCTCGTTGGCTGTGGTAAGCCTGCCAAAACAGACCGATTAAGCCGAGCAGCAAGGGTAAACAGTAGTAGACATTATGCCCTTTGTTGGTTTTGAGATCCTGTGGAAGCAGTTCTTGGTTGCCCACTAAGAACTGATCGATAAAGGAGATACCAGTCACCCAATTGCCATGTTCTATCTCTCCACTGCCTTGGATATCGTTCTGTCGGCCGGCAAAGTTCCACATAAAGTAGCGCCAATACATGAAGTTGAGCTGGTAAGAGAAGAAAAATTTGATATTTTCCCATTGATTAGGCATGTTGACCATCACCATCTCTCCGCACTTCTCGAATGGCACATCATACCCTTTGACGTCGACCCATTGTTTATAGAGTTCGGCATGCTGTTTACTATACATGCGTGGGAAGAACATATTCTGAGCATATTCATAATCGATGCGACCAGGAAGCTCTACGTAAGAGTCTTTCTCGTTGGCCGATTTTTTCTCTTTTCGGACGTATTTAGTTGTCGCTTCACTTTGGCGAGGTACGCAATACCCGTTTTCTACATCCAAAGCAATTTCTGAAGAGAAAGCTGGGCCGTAAAATAAAGGGCGTGTACCGTACTGTTCGCGTCCGAGGTATTCTCCTAGCGTAAAGATGTCTTCCGGTGAATTTTGATCCATTGGTGTGTTGGCTGTCGACCGGATTACAATCAAAGCGTACGAAGAGTATCCCACCATAATCATCATGGTACAGAGCAACGCTGTATTCATGGTGCGTGCCGAAATGCGGTATTTCTCTTTGATTTTCTCTTGTATTTTAGGCGAGAGATAGAGAGCTAAAAGAGTGATCACCAATAAGCCTAGAATGAGGCTGCTCACACCATGTCCATAGAACGGGATACCAAGTAAAGCAATGGTGGTAACAAAAGAGATCATCATCCGCTGTTTGCTTTGTTCGGTATAACTTTCGTAGATACCCCAAATGAGCGATGAGGCCAAAACAAGGATGTAAACCACTACACCGGTATTGAAAGGCAGACTTAAAGAGTTGACGAATATGAGTTCAAACCAGCCGCCCACTTTTACGACACCCGGTACAATTCCGTATAGCACAGCTCCCACAAGAACCATCGATGCAGTGAGTGCTAAAAGCGAACCTTTGAGATTGGCATTCGGGTTCTTTTTATAGTAGTAAACGAGTACAATGGCTGGCAGACACAACAAGTTAAGTAGGTGAACACCGATACTCAACCCTGTGAGGTAGGCTATGAGAATAAGCCAACGGTCGGAGTGGGCTTCATCGGCCACATCTTCCCATTTCAAAATCAGCCAAAAAACGACGGCGGTAAACAGCGATGAGAAAGCATAAACTTCACTTTCAACAGCCGAAAACCAAAAGGTGTCGCTGAAGGTGTAGATCAAAGCTCCCACGGCCCCACTACCCATAATGGTCACGATCTGGCTCTTTGTGATGTTTTTAGCGTCTGTAACAACGAGTTTTCGAACCAGGTGCGTAATGCTCCAGAAGAGGAACAAAATGCAAGCACCGCTCATTAACGCACTCATGTAGTTGACCATTTTGGCCACTTCAGTAGCATCCGATGCAAACTGAGTGAACAAGTTGGACACTAACATAAAGAACGGAGCGCCGGGTGGATGCCCCACCTCCAGTTTATATCCGGTCGTTGTAAACTCGGGACAATCCCAAAAACTTGCTGTTGGCTCTATTGTTAGACAATAGACGGTAGCTGCGATAATAAATATAATCCAACCTGTCAGGTTGTTTACGGTTCTGTACTGTTTCATCAACACTCTCGTAGTTTATTCGTTAAAAACACGTTACGTGAGCGCAAAGATAATGAATTGGCGTAATATTGCGACAGAATGATAAGATTTATTATGAGTTAAGCCGTTTTGTGAGTCCCCTTTTTCGTGACTACTAGAAGCAACACTTCGTCGGAGAGCTGTCGTGTTGCGCTTGGTGAATGGGGTGCCCTTGTAGCTTTTCCAGCCATTTGGTTGCAAATGGCATGTGTGGACAATAACTCAGTGACTCGCTGACATAAGCTATGGACTTAGCCTGTTCGAGAGCAGAATTGAGGTTATGGGTCACTAAAAGAATGGCACAATGCCGATTAATCTCCTTCAGCAATTCATAGAGGCGCATTTCAAAACGCCGATCGATATACGTATTGGGCTCATCGAGTATGAGCACCGAGGGGTCCGAGATGATGGCACGTCCTAGCAACGCCCGTTGGAGTTGTCCCCCGCTGAGCTCTTCAATGCTCCTTTTCTCCAAGCCTTCCAATCCGGTTTGCTCGATAATGCGTTGGGCTTTCTGATAATCTTCCGTCGTATACCTTGCGGTGAGTTTTTTTTTCAATCCTGAAAGCACCACCTCTTCTACTGAAATAGGAAATTGACGATCGATGCTACTATATTGTGGCAAATATCCCATTTGAAGGTCTTTTGGGTATATTAACTCCCCTTTGAATGGTTTCAATAAGCCCAAGATACATTTGATCAAAGTTGTTTTTCCACCCCCATTAGGGCCAACAATTCCAATAAAATCTTGCTCAAAGATGGTTAGGTTCACATCTCGCAGCACCGTTTTATTTTGGTATCCGGCGGATAGCTCTTTTATTTCTATCAGTTGAGACATCGTTTGCGTATTATGGTTTAGCGAGTGAACGGGCCACATTGATCATCTCCTCATGCCATTGGTAACTCAATGGATTAATCGGTACCACTTTGATACCTGCTTGTTCGGCTATGATCTCTGCATGGCGTTTATCAAACTCCGGTTGGATAAATAAGACACGAATCCCCTCTGTGCGACAAAGCTCGATCAGCTTTTTCAAGTGAGCAGGTGTAGGCTCTTTACCATCCTCCTCGATCGAGAATTGGTGCAATCCATAATCGTTGGCATAATAAGAAAGTGCCGGGTGATAAATCATAAAAGCGCGACTGCTTTGCGGTGTTGCCAAGAGCTTTCGTACCAAACTATCGGTCTCTGTAATTTTGTTGCACAAGGTCCGATAGCGATCAGCGTAATACGCCTCATTGCTTTTATCCAAGCGGCAGAGTGCTTGGTAAGTATTGCGAGCGATGACAAGGGCATTGGATGCCGAATTCCAGATGTGAGGCTCGATGACCTTGTCATGCGAATGTGTCCCCTTTTCTTGGTGATGATGTGTGTGATCACACGTCGTTTCTCCTAGCAAAAGGTTAATCCCTTCCGATGTATCGAACATTTGCAGATGCGGTGCGTTGCTGATCAGTCGTTTCATCCAATTCTGCTCAAAACCGATATAGCCGATTCTCAGATAAGCCCGGCTCTCACTTAAGGCAACCAACTGTTGAGGCGACAAATCATACGTCTCCGGATTCATGCCTTTAGGGACCATGCTGATGACCTCGAATTTATCGCCAGCAATAGCCTCGGTGAAGTAGCGCTGAGGCTCAATGGTCACAGTTATAACAGGTTTTTGGTCGCTTTTACTTGTCGCTTTTCTTGGGCCACAGCTCTGTATAGAGAGCAGGGCAACGAGCAACAAGAGGAGGTTGCGTATTTTTTTAAGATTTCTATTCATGGTTTTTCGTTTATTTTTAGAGTCTGGTAGCGCGTAAAATTTCCCTCTTTCCATTTGGAGGGCCCGGTAGGCGTTCCACGTTAAATCCGGCATTTTGGAGGCTTCTTCGGACCACTCCTTTGGCGCAATAAGTGACCAAAATGCCTTCGTTCTTCATCATGGCATAGAGCGCACCAAAGATCTCTGGCGTCCAAAGCTCCGGCTGTTTTTCGGGTGAGAAAGCGTCGAAATAGACCACATCGAACCGTTCATCCCCATTTTGGTTGATCCATAACGTGATATCCGTATGAACCTTATGTAAGCTAAAACGCTTTGTAATGGCTATTGGTTCATTCCACGGTGCTTGATGCAGTTGTTCAAACCACTCTTCGATGAGCTGTTCTGCAGGTATTCTTGTGTTCTCTGCTTCAGAATCGGTTGTCAGCTTTAAATGTGGATAATCCAGTTGCTCAATAAGCTCCCAGTTTAGCGGATAGAGCTCAAGGCTGGTATAGTGGACCAACTTTTCTTCTTTTTCGGCTTCGATCAGCGTAAGTAAGGCATTCAATCCGGTACCAAATCCTATTTCTAAGACACGTGGCGTTGAGGCAGTAGAGGCTTTAAGCCCTTGCTTGATAAAAATATGTTGCGACTCCGTGCATGCACCTTTTACAGAATGATAATGCTCCTCTATCTCAGGAACAAAAAGCGTGCAACTGCCATCATTGGTCGTAATCAGTTCTCTTTTCATGTTTGGTTTACCCGGTGATTATAGAGAGTGTCTGTAACAAAATCCATACCATGATGATGTATCGGATCATTTTTCCGATGAACATCGAACTGATGGTGAGCCATAAGTTGCTTCTCATAAAGCCCAAAGTGATGGCAATAACCTCTCCGAAGAAAGGAAGAAAAGTAAAGAAAGCCATCATAGAGCCCTTTCCTTTGAGGAAGTGTGCCATCTTATCGATTTTTGCTTTTTTGACTTTAAAAAAGCGTTCGATCCACTCTATTTTACCGAGATGCCCCATGTAGTAACAAGTCATCCCGCCCACTGTATTACCGGCAGTGGCTGTTAGGATGCAAGCAACAGGTTCTAGGCCTAGTTTGATCATCGCTACTAATACGATTTCGGAGCTAAAGGGGAGGACACTGCCTGCCAATAGAGCTGCCATGAATAATCCGGGGAGCCCCCACTCAATAAGTAGTTCTGAGATACTTGTTATAATCGTGTCCATATGTTAAAGCTTATTAGGAATAGGATTCCTAGGAGTGTGAATGTTAGCAAGAGAACCGTTGCCCTCTGCCTAGTTAGAGTCAAAAAATGAGCCGTTAGCAGGCTGGTATTTAAGACGATTATCGGCAGTAAATAGGGGTAGTACTGTGGTTGTACCATTAGAAAGATAAAACACCCGATGGTTAGGAGAGTCAAGAAGCTCAAGAAACTCTGGATGCGTATTTTGTCTTGGTAGCCAGTGGCAATAGCATGGCTTGCGCTCACGATAAAAAGGAGGAGAAGGAGTCCTAAAGCTCCTGTTTCGGAGCTGTTCCACTGACCGATGGCCCAACACTCTCCAAAAGTACCTAATTCCATGATCGGTCGGTAAAAGAGCTCCATGCGGTGGTGGTAAAAAGCGTGTCCGAAGAGTAACCAATAGGGGAAGAGCCAACCTAAAAGGGCTGCAAAGAAACTTCTCGGATGGAGGCTTTGAAAGAGGTAAGCTCCTATGAACCAAAAGGGGCTTAGGAAGGTGAGTGCTGGAAAGAAGATGCTTCCTAAACTTAAAAAGAGAAAAGCATAGAAGAGCGCACCTGTTCCTTGTTGTTGATAGCTCTTAAACAAGAAAAAGAGCGAACAGAGGTAGAGCAAAGCCAACAAAAAGTAGGTCGGCTCTAGTTGTAGGATAGGGTAGGTTGCGCTTAATAAAAGGAACAACGACGCTTGTAGCGTGGTTCGTACTCTAATAAGCGAGAAGGTATTATTTAGTCCGATGAGGAAATAAACGATGGTGAGTTGTAGAACCCCACCTGCCAGCAGAAAGAGTCCCTTCGGAATTCCTGAAAAAGAGGCTTGTAGCTCAGCGAAGAAGGGACTTGGAGTAGTGCTTACGCTCTCTGGATTTAAAAAATAGAAAAGTATCCAGAGACACACACTGGATAAAATCACTACCGGTAGTGTAAACTGTCCGGTAGTGATCTCTGTATATAAGCGATGATTTCTCATTATAAATCAAACCCGATATCTCGTCGGAAGTTCTTTTTATTGAAATGAATTTGTTCTGCTAAGGCATAGCTTTTTTGGAGAGCCTCCTCTTTGTTGGCGCCGTAAGAACTAATCGCAACAACCCGTCCGCCGTTGGTCACTACCGCCTCGTTTAGCGTTGTGGTTCCGGCATGAAAGACGAAGCTATCGGTTGCTGTTTGTTCCAATCCGGTGATTGGGAACCCCTTCTCGTAACTTTCCGGATAACCACCGCTTACTAAGATAACACAAGCAGCCGTGCGCGGATCAAGTTCCAAAGAACGTTCGTTCAGATTACCTTGCGCCACCCCCTCTAAGAGGTCGACCAAGTCGCTTTTAATGCGCAGCATCACACTCTCAGTTTCCGGATCACCCATGCGGACATTGTATTCAATGACCATTGGTTCTCCTTTCACCTTGATTAATCCCAGGAAGATAAAGCCTTCATAGACAATCTTTTCTGCTTTTAATCCCTTCACCGTGGGTTCGATGATACGTTCTTGCACCTTCTGCATAAACACCTCATCGGCAAACGGCACCGGCGTAATGCTTCCCATGCCACCAGTATTCAAACCAGTATCACCTTCGCCAATGCGCTTATAGTCCTTGGCAACCGGCAAAACCTTGTAATGCTCGCCGTCACTTAACACAAAAACCGAACACTCGATACCCGAAAGAAACTCCTCGATAACGACTGTGGCCGATGCTCCGCCAAATAGGCCATCGAGCATCTTCTTCAGTTCAGATTTAGCCTCTTCGAGTGTATTCAGGATAAGCACCCCTTTGCCAGCACACAACCCGTCGGCTTTGAGCACATAAGGTGCCTCTAAACTCTCCAGAAAGGCCAATCCCTCGGCCAAGTTTTCGGTCGTGACGCTTTTATACCGGGCGGTGGGGATCTGGTGACGCTCCATGAACCCTTTCGCAAACTCTTTACTTCCTTCTAGGCGTGCGCCAGCTTGTGAGGGGCCGATGAGGGCGATGTGTTTTGTACTATCGTCTGCTTTGAAGCAGTCGTATATGCCTTCCACAAGCGGATCTTCGGGGCCAACGACAATCATCTCAACGCCTTCTTTCAGAGCAAAAGTCTTCAATGCAGGAAAATCGGTCGCTTGAATAGCCACGTTTTCTCCGACGGCTTTTGTGCCGGCATTTCCTGGTGCAATGAATAGTTTTTCAACTCGGCAACTTTGAGCAATTTTCCATGCCAAGGCATGTTCGCGACCTCCTGAACCTAAAAGTAAAATTTTCATGTTTGTAAAGGGTTATAAATTATCTTCGAAATAACGGGTGATTTTCTCGTATAAATGGACTCTATCTCGGCCAGCTACATTGTGTTTGTGTCCCGGGTAGATGAAGAGCTCTGGATAAGTCCGTGCATCGACACAAGCCTTCATGAAAGAGAGCGTGTGTTGTGGCACGCATGTATCATCGTGATCATCATGAATCATCAAAAGGTGCCCTTTTAACTGGTTGGCCAACAATTTCAGATTGGTGGCTTTATAACCTTCAGGATTGCTTTGTGGCGTATCCATATACCGTTCGCCGTACATCACTTCATAATAGCCCCAATCGATGACCGGTCCTCCAGCTACACCCACTTTGAATAGATCTGGGTAACGTAGCATCAGAGCTGTTGTCATGTGACCGCCGAAGCTCCAGCCATGTACCCCAATTCGATTAGCATCGATGTAAGGAAGCGACTTGAGGAAATCGACCCCTTTCACCTGATCTTTACACTCTTCGATGCCCAATTGGCGGAAGGTTGCTTTTTCAAAAGCAACTCCTCGGTTGGAACTCCCTCGGTTGTCTAATGTGAACAAAATAAACCCTTTGTTGGCCATGTAAAGATCCCATCCGCGTGCACCGTTCAGCCAGCCGTTGTCCACCAGTTGGGCGTGAGGGCCACCATAAACATAAATAATCACCGGATACTTTTTATTCGGATCAAAATCGGCTGGTTTTATTAAGCGATAATGGAGATCCGTTGCCCCATCGGCAGCCTTTAAATACCCTGTTTCGATGCGCGGCATCTCACACCCTTCATACGGGTTTTCCGCCTTAAGCAGATGAATCGCTTTCAGAGTTTTAGTCTGAATCAAATCAATGTTGCGTGGCGCCGTTGCGGTGGCATACCGATCTATGATATAGCGGCCAGAGGCACTTGCTACCCCTGAGTGTACCCCTTCGGTAGTGGTGTTAAGACTCAATGGACGGCTCTGCTTGCCCGAAGCTATATTTACCGCATAGTTCACCGATTCCAGACCCGTATTGGCTGTAAAAAGAAGCTCTTTTCTTTCCTTGTTGAAGCCTAAAAGATCCGATACCAGCCAGTTGCCTTTAGTCAGTTGCTTAACCAGCTTTCCCTCAACATCATACAAGTAGAGGTGGTTAAAGCCACTCTGTTGGCTCTGGTAGATAAACTGCTTCGGGTTCCATGGCAAAAAAACGATTGGGTGCTGTGGTTCCACATACTTCGGATCACGCTCCTCGATAAGCACCCGCATCAATTCCCCATTTTGTGCATTGTATTGACAAAGCTTTGCGTGGTTCTGATCGCGGTTCAGTTCGATCAAGTAGAGTGTTTGTTCATCCGGAGCCCAGCTAATATTGGTAAAATAACGGTTGGTAGGATCACCGGTTTGGAGGTAAACCGTTTGTTCCGTCATTGGATTATAAATACCCACTTGCACCCGATGACTCGTTGCCCCAGCCATGGGATACCGGATGGCGTTAACGGTACCGATAGGAGCAGTAATATCCACCAATGGATACTGTGCCACCATGCTTTCGTCCATGCGATAGAAAGCCAATAGATTTCCTTTGGGACTCCAAAACGTTCCTTTGTGTATACCGAACTCGTTGCGATGAACCGACTGTCCACACACCACCCCTTCAGGCTCATTGGTTACCGCCTTTCCGTTTACAAATAAATTATTGGCCAGCGTGTAGGCAACTCTTTGCGTTGCAGGGCAGAAGTCCGTGTTGTTCGCTTTTTTATCGAACGTTACCATCTGTCTCACTTGTTTCGCTTTAAAATCATAGGTCACCAACTTTCCCGGGAGCGTCAATAACACCTCCTGTTTTTCCGGTGAAGGAAAACTAACCCCATAAAGCATTCGAAGTTTACCTATTTGTTCTCCTTCAAGTGCGGCATTCACCTCTTTTAATGTGAGAATCACCTGCTCTTTTCCCGTCTGAGGATCGATGGCAGTGAGTTGCTCACTATCCGGTTTAATGCACACATCGCCCCACCACTGTAAGCCATATAAGTTTTTGGCGTAGCGATAAGACTCACCGCCAGGGATGAGATCCTCTAGCGTGAGTTTTTTTAAGTCCTGTGCCATAGCATTGAATACTACTGTAAAAGCCAGCAAGGCAAAAGCCAATCTTTTAGCTATTTTCCTCGTTTTCTTTTGTTCCATACTGTTTCGGTTTTTCATTGTAATTTAAGGATCTATTAGTGAAAGGTTTATCGTCATAATTTTGTCTTTCTCTTCCTTCATTTCCTCTTTCCGAAGTTCTTGGACGGCTGCCAGTTCTAGGTCTTCCAGAGCCTCTTGATTCGAAACCTTCGCCCGGTTTACGGAACTCTCTTGGTTTGCGGAACTCGCCTCCTCTTTCTGAACCCTCTGAGCGATTCTCTCTTCTAGGTCCGCCGAAGCCTCTTGATTCACCACCTTCGCCCGGTTTACGGAACTCTCTCGGTTTGCGGAACTCGCCTCCTCTTTCCGAACCCTCTGAGCGATTCTCTCTT
>RZZX01000058.1 GCA_009929715.1 Bacteroidia bacterium | reverse complement strand
GGAACCAACGGTACTAATGGTCATAGCCCTGTTGTGACTTTAGGAGAGAATGGAAATTGGTTTATCGATGGCACTGATTCTGGTTACTCATGGAAAGGCGTTAAAGGAGATACCGGAGCTCAAGGAGAACAAGGTATTCCGGGTATCGATGGAAAATCACCTAAAATCGTTGATGGCTATTGGTATTTCTACCAACCTGATCATGCGCAAGCAATTGCCGATGGAGATTTAAAAGGATGGGTGAAAGCGCATGCTGCGGATTCGAGCATCTTTGTGGTTAAAAGTCCGGATATGCCTAACTTTATATTGAACGTTGAAGAGAAAAAAGATAACGGTGAAAAAGAGTGGAGACAAATTGTTTTGCCTACTTCGGCTGCTATCTCTAGTATGAATGTGGTAACAGTAGAGAATGGTTTTATATCAAGAGGTATGAGAGTGCCTGTGGAGTTGTACTATGGAATTTGTCCCGATGATATTACATTCAATGGTCGTTCTTATGAAATGGACGATCTATTGACAAGTAATAGTGGTTCTCTTTCTGCTCAAGTCAACCCAGCTGATGTGGATTTCTCTGAATATGCGATCAACTTACAAGATAGTAAAGGTAAGGCTCTATTTACTGTCACAAAAGTAACTAAAAACATGTCTGAAAAAGCATTGGTTAATGTGAGAGGATCCTCTTTAGTTCCTACTTGGAATGAGGGTATTTATGATCTTTCTGTGGCTTTTGCTGATGGAGTAAAGGTTGCTGATATTACTCAGAGAAACGGTGCAGCATACGCTTTGGTTACTAAAGATGCGTTTGGTAAGAAGTTGTTGTCGGACTATACTGTAATGGTCTTTGCTAAGAAGCAATCTTTTGACTTTAATACTACTTTGTCTGCTCAAACAGCTCCTTATAATGTGACTTTGGATCTAGATTCATTGATGATTGAAGCTGGTGAGACTAACTTAAATAATGTGGTGGATTATTATTTTGAAACAACGTCTACCAATGTTGTTATCGATAATACTGCTAGAACCATTATGTCTACTAAAGGACAGAATGTCTCTGTAAAAGTAAACTATTTAACGGTCAATGGTGAAAAGAAGCAGACTATTTTGCCTCTTATCTTCACTTCTATAGTAGGTGTAACTGATATGACTTGGACCATTGGAGCGCAAACTGTTTTGGGTCAAACTTTAAATGCTGAAAAAGCGTTGTTTGACACAGATGCGAATGCGTTATTGAATACATTCGATACGAATAGTAATGGTTCTCTAGAAGCTGGTGAAGGTTATATCACTTGTGATTATCAGGTGGCTACTAGAGTTACTCGTGATCCTATTCTGTTTAAAGCGGTGAAGGAAGCTGGTAAGTGGTATCTTCAAGCTAACTTCGATCCAACATTGATTGACGATGTGGATTATACTGTTAAAGTTGGATTCTTCAATGCCGTATCGAGTAAAATAGCTGCGGCTCAAATGACTCTTAGTGTTAAAATGAATAACGATGAGTTGTTTGTGTTCCATAGAAAATCGGCATTCTTTGATGCAACTGGTACAAAGGCTACGGCTTATGGCGATCCTTCAGGCTCTAACATCGTTTATAACTTATATAACTTGTTTGGTAAAAAGGTAAACAATGTTTTTGAAGAGTGCAGTGCAGCCGATAAGACTAACTTTAGATTCACAGAAGTTTTACCGAACATGCCTGTTACACGTACGTCTAATTTGGGTAGACCTTGGTTAAACGCAGCTAGTACATCTGTTCCAACAATTACTGTTCCTCAACAAGTGCTGATGGGAGCAAATGATGGTGTTTATTCGGAACGTGAAATGAAAGCGTCTTACTATCCGTTTAACAATACGAATTTGACTCCGATTACTTTGACTTTCAAATTGACAGTTAAATCTCCGATTAAAGAGGGTGTTCATCCTGGATTGGATGATGCTAGTAAGTATTACTTGTCATTGGCTAGACCTAATTTCACGATCAGTGCTTCTGAACTTAAATGGAAAGATGCGTATGATAAGGCTATTGATTTGACTTCAGATACGAGACTTGTTGATTTCAGTTTGGTTAAGAATGATAAGGCTAATCAATATATTGATGACTTGAATTTCAATACGTTGACTAACAGTGTGGAGGTTCGATTGAAGAGTAATGTAACAGTTATTACATCGGATGTGCTTGACAGCGAGGTTACTTTGACTGTTCTTGACCGTTGGGGAGCAGAAACAACTGCAGTTATCAAAGTTCCTATTAAGAAATAAATAGGTTTTCGCTTTAAATTGCTTCAGTTTATATGATTTTTGGGAGGGCATTTTGAAGATTCTTAATCAGATCTTGAAGTGCCCTCTTTTTATGTCTTAAAAGGTCGATGATTTTTTTTATTCTTTTTTCATAAAAAAACTTGCGTATGTGAATCGTTTTTAAGATTTTTGTAGTGAGAGTTTTTGCTTAAATCAAACCATACTTTTTTTATTCCACTCTAGCGTTCTTTTACAGTGGGTGTTCTTTTCTGTTTTTTTCTTATTCCGTCATAAAGAGCTGATCTGTTAGGGGATGGGTATTGGATGTTTAAAGAGTCTTTACTTGGTGGAATGAATGATACTGGAAGAACTGATTGTTGTTTTGTTTGGGCAGGTTTACTTTAAATCTATTTCAATAGTTTGTTTTTTGATGAAAAGAATTACAACGAATAAAACTTGAACGATGTTACATTTTGATACCTGTATTTGGATGTTAGTGTTTATACTAGGAAGTTTAACTTCTGTGTGTCTCTTTTGTGTTATTCGCAAGAGGACCAAACTACAGCGTATTAAATACATCAATCAGGTGAATAAATTCAAAATAATAAATATCAGAAACAGGCTCTCTCCGCATTTGGCTTTCAATGTCCTTAGTCGCGAAATGCAGTTTCTGGATGTCTCACAAAAACAAAGGCTTTGCACATTAACCCATCTCTTGAGGGAAAGTTTATTACTTACAGATAAGAATTTCATCAAATTAAGTGAAGAAATTAATTTTGTGACCCAATTTGTGTCGCTTTATGATTATAAAGATGGGGAAGATGTCTCTTTGATCTGGAATATTTCGCCGGATATTAAGGCCGAGGAGTTTGATTTATTCCCCATGATGCTTCAGATTCCAATAGAAAATGCGATTAAGCACGGGTTGTCTTTAGTGGATGGGGAGAAGAGGATCGTTATAGATGTTACGAAGGAGAAAAATAGAACGTATATACGTATTCAAGACAATGGATTGGGTTACAACCTGAATAGAAGGTGTTTCTCCTCAGGCACGGGGAGCGGGCTTAAAATATTAAATCAGATCATTCATGTTTTGAATACGAACAATGTAGAGGAGATGTCTGTTTCTATACGGAACATTGATTCTCCTAATGAAACAGGTACGCTTGTGGAGTATTACATCCTGGATGGGTATAACTTTATAATCTAAATGAAAGAAAAATATACTGTTGTTATTATTGATGATGATGTGGCATCGGCCTTAAGACTCACCGACTCTTTGGGCGAAATAGATCGAATAGAGAAGGTTCTAAGTGCTTATAATCCAAAAGATGGGAGAGATTTAGTCTTGAAGTATCAGCCCCATTTGTTGTTCTTGGATATCGAAATGCCTGGCATGAATGGCATTGATTTTTTGAAGAATATCAAGAACTTGATAACTTGGCCCCTGCAAGTGGTTTTTTACACTGCGTATAATCAATACATGCTTGAAGCGATCAGGGAGTCGGCTTTTGATTATTTGCTTAAACCGTACGTTGAATCTGAGTTCTTAGTGGTTATTAACCGCTTTCTGTGTACCATCGATTTGAAGAAGAAGGAGCCTCTTTCTCTTCAGGAGGCTTTTCCTAAATTGGAAAGAGATCGTTCTTGCTTTTTGATCACGACTGTGCGAGGCTATCGTTCTTTGAAGATAGACGACGTGGGGTATTTTGAATATAATAATGAGAGAAAGCATTGGTATGCTTTCTTAGAACAGGAGTCTATCCAACTTAAACGTAAGACATCGGCCGATGATATTACGCAGTTGGCACCTGAGTTTACACAGATTAACCAACAACAAATTGTGAATATAAGATATTTGAAAGCTATTGAGGGGAAGAAGTGTCTTCTTTTTGAACCGTTCCATGAACAGGGGACTTTGGCTATTTCTCGCTTTTTCTTCAATGATGTTCAGGACCGTTTTTTTATTATGTAGTTTTGTCACGGATTTGTTGCCGTATTTGAGAGCCTAGTGCTCTTTTTTTTTGATGGGTATGTTCTCTCCTTTTTGTAAAAATGCTATATTTGTGTCAAAAGAAAAAAGAGCTGGCAGACTTAACCGTTACGTCGGGTGAGCACTGGATCGGACAGTTGAGTAATAAAGAATTGAGGGAGATTTTTAAATGATAAAGATTTTACATACGGCTGATTGGCATTTGGGGCAAACGTTTTTCGGCTATGATCGCTCGCAAGAGCATACGTGTTTTTTGAATTGGTTGGCTGAGCAGATACGGGCTGAACAGGTTGATGCGCTTATCGTAGCGGGTGATGTGTTCGATGTGTCGAATCCTTCGGCAGTAGCGCAACAGATGTATTACCGGTTTATTCATCGGGTGACTGCTGAGAATCCGCACTTGCAACTACTTATTGTGGCTGGTAATCATGATTCGGCAGCACGCTTGGAAGCGCCTATGCCACTTCTGGAAACGATGCGGACTCAGGTGCGTGGGGTGGTGCGTAAAACGCCCGAAGGGGAGATTGATGAGGAACATCTGCTGGTTGAGTTGAAGAATGCGGCCGGTGAGCCGGAGGTGTTGTGCTTGGCGGTGCCTTATCTCAGACAGGGGGATTATCCGGTTGTGGAGAGTGAGGGCAACCGTTATGCTGAGGGGGTAGGTGAGCTCTATCGGCGGTTGGTGGCGCGTGCTGTGAATCGGCGTGAGAGGTCTCAAAGCATCGTTGCGGTGGGGCATTTGCAGGCTACAGGATCGGAAATAGCTGAGAAGGATTATAGTGAGCGGACTATCATTGGCGGCTTGGAGTGTGTCTCGCCTGTTGTCTTTTCTGACGAGGTGGTTTATACGGCTTTGGGACATATTCATAAAGCGCAACGGGTGTCGGGACGTGAACAGGTGCGTTATGCGGGGAGTCCGTTGCCGATGTCGTTTGCGGAGAAGCATTATCACCATGGGGTGGTGGTGGTTACGATTGATCAGGGGAGACTGGTGGAGATGAGGAAGTTGTCGTCGCCCTTGTTGGTTCCTTTGGTCAGTGTACCGGCTACCGGGACCTTGTCTCGTGAAGAGATTTTATCGGCTCTTCAGAAGTTGCCCATGCCAGAGGGAGAGGCGCCTTATCTGGAAGTGAAGGTTTTACTTGATGGCCCCGATCCGAAGTTTCCACAAGAGGTCTTAGAGGTGTTGGCCGATAAAGCCTATCGACTCACGCGCATCGTTCCTTATTACCGTCAGGCTACCAAGGCAGAGGCAGAGGATGCTTCTCTGTATCAGGAGGAAGGTTTAAGAGCCATGCACCCTTTACAGTTGGTTCAGTCGGTTTTTCAGCGAACCTATCAGATGCCTATGCCTGAGGAATTATTAACGTTGTTTCAAGAGGCGTGTCTATCGGTAGATACGGCTAAAGAGGAGGACAAAGCATGAAGATCGTTGCCATACGTTTAAAGAACCTGACCTCCATTGAGGGGTTGGTAGAGATTGATTTCACAGTCGAACCCTTGAAATCGGCTGGTATTTTTGCTATTTCCGGTCAGACGGGAGCAGGCAAGTCTACCTTGCTAGATGCCTTGTGTCTGGCGTTATACGATAAAGCGCCCCGTTTTGCAGCGAGTGTCGATGCTGTCAGTGTAGCTGATGTGGGCGAAAACCTGATTAATCAATCTGATGTGCGCAACATGCTTCGTCGAGGCACTGCCGAAGGATTTGCAGAGGTCGACTTTATTGGTACTACAGGCTTTAGATACCGTGCCAACTGGTCGGTACGTCGTGCCCGTGGAAAGGTCGACGGACGGTTGGCCAGCCAAGTCATGAGTGTGAAAAACCTCGATACAGCCGAGGAATTACAAGGCACCAAGACCGAGCTGTTGTCTCAGCTATCTCAGCTCATCGGCCTGACATACGACCAGTTTACGCGTACCGTACTCTTGGCTCAGAATGATTTTGCCACCTTCTTGAAATCGAGAGGGGCGGCCAAAGCTGAATTGTTAGAGAAACTCACCGGAACAGATATCTATTCTCGTTTATCGCAAGAGGTTTATAATAGACACAAGGCTTGTCAAGAAGAGGTGAATACGATAACTACGCAGATGGGGGTCATTGAGTTGCTACCGGATGAGGCTTTTACTGCTGTCTTGAAAGAACGCGAGGAGCTGAAAGTTAAACGCTTAAAGAGCCTTGAACAGCAAGAGCTGTGGAAGAGGCAATGGGATCTGTGGACGGCGTTGTCTGCACAAGAAGAGTTGTTTGCGGTGAAACAGCGTAAGGAGGGGGAGCTCTTGAAAAATGTCGAGAGATTAGAGCAAGTGGTTGTCGAAAAGCGGCAGGCATTGGACACCTTAAAGGCCAAATGGGAGGCTATCCAACCTGATCTGAAGCGGGCACGTGAACTCGATGTGCAGTTGCAGGGACAAATCACAGTGACCACGGATGCAGAACGCACATGGACACTGTCGGCCACCAAGAGGAACGAGCTGCAAAAGAAGCACGAACAGGTGGTGCGGAGTTGGAACGATGCTTTTCAGGCGATGACCAAGGCATTGGAAGGGGTGTTTCCCGGAGAGTACTCGCTCGAAGAGGTTGAGGCGTTTTGGCTGCGTGAAGAGGAGGCTTTGGTTGCGGCACAGCAACGGAACGACCAACGGGCTGATGCTTTGAAGGCTTTTAATTATCAGGCGTTGATCGATGAACAGAAGAAGAGAGAGGCGGAACGGAAAAGTCTTGTGCAACGGGTTGAGTTTGAAAAGGAGCTGGCTAGGCTAGCACGAGAACTCATCGCTTTAAAGGCGAAAGAGTCCGTGTGTCTGGCGCTTGAGAAGGAGAAAAACAGTGCTTTGGAAGCCATTAAACAGTTGTATGATCAGGCTCGTTTGGCTACCGGAAAGGATGTTAAACTGCTGCGTTCGCATCTGCATGAGGGGGAGGCTTGTCCGGTCTGTGGCAGTACTGCTCACCCTTATCGTGAAGAGTCTGATTTGGTCGATACGCTTTACCAACAGGTGGAGCAGGCATACAACAACGGTTCGACGGCTCTTCGGCAGGCATCGGCCGAGGTGGTGGCTGTACAGCGCGATTGGAAACACAACATCGATTTATCGGAACGTTATACCAAGCAGTTGGAAGAGGTGAACCGGGAGATTCCGGAGGGAACGACCGAAGGGGGGCTTCGGAATCGTTTGACTGAACTAGAAGGGGCTATCAAGGCGTATCGGGAGTTGGAAGAGGTCTGGCGTCCGGAAGAGGAGCGTTTAAAGAAGCAGCGCACGGCGTTGGAGCAGTTGCAACGGCTGCTTAATACGTGCAAGCTTGCTGGGCAACAAGAGCGTGCTGCTAAAGCGCAGTGGGAGTTGATGGTAGAGACAGAGAAGGGGGAACGTGGGCGTTACGATAAACTGGCTGCTACACTGCAAACGCTTCGTGAACAGCGATCGGGCTTGTTGAAGGGGATGCGCGTGGATGAAGCCGAGGGGGCGGTCTTGAAACACGAGAAGGAGATTGTACAGGCGGTTGAGGAGGCTACGAAGGCTTCAGATAGAGCTAAAACCGACTTGTTTGGTTTGCGTGGTGAACTGAAACAGGTGTTGGAAACTTTAAACGTTCTTCGGTTACAGAGAGAGAGCTTGGTGCCTAAAGAGGAGCTTGCTGCTTTGATGGCTAACGGTAAGGCGTTACTGGATGAGGCAGACCAACAACTTTCGAGGCTTGAAGCGCAGGTCTTGCAACAAGAGAAGGGGGTTCAACGCTTGAAGCAGGTTAAGCAGGAACTTGAAGTAAAAGAGGAGATAGCCAATCGTTGGGCGAAATTAAACAAGCTTATCGGTAGTGCAGATGGAACGAAGTTCAAGGTTATTGCGCAAGGCTACACGCTTAATTTGTTGTTAATGCATGCGAATCACCATTTATCTTACCTCTCTAAACGCTATCGGTTGGAGCAAGTTCCCGATACCTTGGGACTTCAAGTCGTGGATGGTGAGATGTGTGATGAAGTGCGTCCGGTCTATTCCCTTTCGGGAGGGGAGTCTTTCTTGGTCTCTTTGGCGTTGGCATTGGGACTTTCTTCTTTATCGAGCAATAACCTGAAAGTGGAGTCGCTCTTTATCGATGAAGGGTTTGGATCGCTAGATGCCGATAGCTTGCGTACGGCCATGGAGGCGTTGGAACAACTACAGTTGCAGGGACGAAAGATCGGTGTTATCTCGCATGTGCAGGAGATGAGTGAACGCTTGTCTGTCCAAGTGCAAGTGCACAAAAAGGTGAATGGCAAAAGTGGAGTGACTATTGTGGGATGAGGTGAGCGAGTGGTTCTGTGTAGGTGCTCTGACCTTTTTTATTTCCAGGCAGAGGTGTGAAGAACGTTGGAAAAGTGAAACGGACCGCTCCGTTTGACTCAGAGGAGCGGTCCGTTTTTTAGAATCTGATTTAAGTTGATTCTTTTGTTTTTATTCGGCGATAACCACGCGGCTCAAGCTAGCGTCGTTATAGAACAGATTATCCACGCCGCCTTTGTAATCAATCTTCAGTTGAGATGCGTTAACACCAAATTCGTTGACTAAAGCATCGCGTACAGCTTCTGCGCGGGCTTTACTCAGCTTCTCGTTGATGGCTTTGCTACCAGTCTTATTGTCCGCATAACCAGTTATTGTAAACACTTTATCACTAGGTGCTTTTTTAATCGCTTCGGCCAGATAGCCTAAATTGACTTTAGAGGCTTTGTTTAGCTTGCTCTTGCCGATCGAGAATTGGATCAAGCGAGAGACCGAAGTCAGTTCTTTTTGAACGATCATTTCTGGTTTCTTGTTGCGAGCAGTTACTAATTCATCTTTCAGATCTTTGTTTTCTCTCATCATCTGATTCAGTTGATCTTTCATACGTTGCATCTCGTCTTCGCTGATTCCAGTTGTTTGGTGACAAGCTTTGCTCCAACCACGTTGTTTGAACTTGTAAGTCAGCCCTACCGTTACAGCGGCCAACCCCTCTTTGCCGTCACCGCCGAGCTCTCCGTCGAAACGGTCGTTTACCAACGTTCCTCGTGCTTCCAGATTCAAATCTAAAGCAGGTGATAAGCGGAATTTGTTGATTAAGCCAACAGTAGCTGTCAGTTCATTGGTCTTAGGGCTGTCCCATGAGTGCATGACGCCTAAGCCGATATAAGGGATGAGGTTGTAAATACGTTGTTCATTGTACCCGAAGAAGAGGTTAGAAGCGTTGAATAACACATCACCGTGTACGTGCGCCAAGTTTCATTTCTGACGATAAACCCCTTTGTCGTTCTTAGTTCCGTAAGCATAGCTACCGAAACCAAACCCTTTGGCTTGCAATCCACTATACGTGGCTCGAAGGCCGATGCCAGGTGTGAACCATTTGCCCACAGCGATGTCTAACGCCGGAGCAATGCGCTTTCCGAAATCACCTTGACTGTCGCCATCGCCAAAATAAATCTGACCGCCACCACCTGCGCTGATAAACCAATTGTTCCAAAAGGTATTGGTTTCTACTTGGTGCTTGCTGGTGCAGTCTTTAACTTGCTTTTGTGCACTCATGCCTCCTGCAACAACCATTGCTGCAAGAAAAGCCATTGTTTTTTTCTTTTTGTTCATAGTTTTGTTCTGTTTTATTCGTGAAAATAGCCAAGACTCTTTGACTTATTATTTAATGACGAGTCCTGTTTTTATCCTAATTTTTGTCTTTTTGTGTTAGCGTATTTATCTTATCTCGTGTATCTCTTGCGTGTATTTATTCTCTTAATTGTGCAAATATCTGTAAAATAAATAAGAATGGCAAAGAGTTCTTTATCAAAATAACATTTTTTTTCATCGATGTTTGCTTTTGTGTCTCTTTTAAAGAGGCTTTATGAAGCCTAATCGGCCTCTTTCGAAGGGGTTCTTGGCTGTTTATCGGAATATATTTTTCGTAGATTCTTCGTAAGCCCAAATATATGTTGTATTTTTGTGCGTAAATTATGAGTAGAATATTAGCATTGGATTATGGGCGTAAGCGCACGGGGATAGCTGTTAGTGATACGTTGCAACTGATTGCGAACGGACTGACAACGGTGCCTACGCATACCTTATTGACTTTTTTGGAAGATTATTTCAAGAAAGAAGAGGTCGAACGAATTCTTGTTGGTCTGCCTAAGCAGATGAATAATGAAGCTTCTGAGAACATGAAGTATATTCAGCCGTTTGTGGGAACGTTAAAAAAACGCTTTCCACACATACCGGTAGAGTATGTCGATGAACGCTTTACATCGGTCTTGGCTCATCGAACCATGCTGGAGGGAGGCTTGAAAAAGAAAGACCGACAAAACAAGGCTTTGGTCGATGAGATCAGTGCAACGATTATTCTGCAAACTTATCTTGAGAGTAAGCGTTTCTAAATGAATGTTGTGCAAATTTTAGTTTTATATAAAATATGATTTTACCTATTTATGTATATGGTCAGCCGGTATTGAGACAGGTGGCCGAAGATATTACACCGGATTACCCGAAGTTGAAAGAGTTGATTGCAAATATGATCGAAACGATGAATCATGCCGATGGTGTTGGGTTAGCTGCTCCACAGATTGGACTGCCTATTCGTTTAGTTACTGTAACACTCGATCCGTTGTCTGAAGATTTTCCGGAGTTCAAGGATTTTAATAAAGTTTATATTAATCCGCACATTTTAGAAGTGGGTGGCGAAGAGGTAAGCATGGAAGAAGGGTGCTTAAGCTTGCCTGGTATTCATGAAGCTGTGAAACGTGGCGATTGGATTCGCGTGAAGTACATGGATGAAAACTTCGTTCAGTATGAAGAGGAGGTGACAGGTTACTTGGCCCGTGTTATGCAGCATGAGTTTGATCACTTGGAGGGAACGATGTTTATCGATCACTTGTCGCCTCTAAGAAAACAGATGATTAAAGGCAAACTCAATACCATGCTTAAAGGGAAGGCTAGAAGCTCCTATAAGATGAAACAGGTGAAATAAAGATAAAAAATCTTTTTATTTCGTTTGAGTGGAGCAAAAAGTGCTATTTTTGCTCCATTCACAAACATGAACCACCTATGATTAGGAAAATTATAATAGCTTTATTTCTGTTTCCGGCTTTTTTATACGCCCAAATAAATACGGATAGAGTGATGACTATCGCTAGAAATGCACTGTATTTTGAAGATTATGTGCTCTCTATTCAGTATTTTAATCAGGTGATTAATGCCAAGCCGTATCTTTATGAACCTTACTTCTTTAGGGCTTTGGCTAAGGTGAATCTTGATGATTATCAAGGTGCGGAATTGGATTGTAATGAAGCTATTCATCGGAATCCTTTTGTGGTGAATGCGTATCAGGTGAGGGGCTTGTCTAGAATCCGACAAAATAAGTTCGAGGAAGCGATAGAGGATTACAAGATGGCGCTGACTTATGACCCTGAAAATGTGACTTTGTGGCATAACTTGGCGTTGTGTCACATGCAGAAAAAAGATTATAAGGCGGCTAAACAGAATTTGGAAGAATTACTAGCCGTTTCTCCACGATATACGCGTGCTTATTTAATGAGAGGGGAGGTGGCTCTGCAGCAAAAAGATACGGTTGCCGCTTTGACCGATTTCGAAACAGCTCTTAAATTAGATAAGTATGATCCCGATGCGTGGTCGGCTAGAGCCATGATTAGACTTCAACAAGAGCTTTATGCGGATGCCGAATCGGACTTGGATTATGCTATTCGTTACAGTGGTAAAAATGCCGGCAACTATATCAATCGGGCTTTGGCACGCTTTCATCAAACGAACCTTAGAGGGGCCATGGCCGATTATGATTTGGCACTTCAGATGGATCCGAATAATTTTATCGGTCACTATAACCGAGGCTTGCTTAGAGCGCAGGTGGGGGATGATAATCGGGCTATCGAGGATTTCGACTTTGTTCTAGAGGTGGAACCCGACAATATGATGGCGCGCTTTAATCGCGGATTGCTCCGTGCTCAAACAGGAAATCACCGAGGGGCTATAGCCGATTATTCGGCTGTTCTTAAAGCTTATCCTAACTTCTTGGTTGGGTATCGGTACCGTGCTGATTCACGTCGAAAGATAGGCGATCGGAAGGGAGCCGATTTGGATGAGTTTAAGGTGCTTAAAGCACAATTGGATAAACAAAATGGGGTTAAGGATCAGGCTTCTGTTCAGAAGAAAGGTGATAAAACGGACGATAAAACGCGTAAAAAGTCTGATAAGGATGTCGCTAATTATCGGAAAATAATGATTGCTGATGATGCAGAGGCGGAAAGGAAATACACAAGTGATTACCGTGGTAAGGTTCAAAATTATCATGTTGCCATTAAACCTGAGCCGATGTTTGTCTTAACTTACTATGAGAAAAACAGCGAGGTTAAACGTACGGTTTATTATGATAAATCGGTTGAGGATTTGAATCGCTCAGGACTCTTTGCTAAATTGTTGCGGATAACTAACGCAGAAGCACCGTTGACTGAGGAATTAGTGAATTTTCATTTTGCATTGATTGACACACATACTTCTGCGATTGTAGCCGATGAAACAAATGCAAAGAAGCGCTTTGTTCGGGCTTTGGACTTTTATTTAGTGCAGGACTTTACGAGTGCTTTGGCCGATTTGAATAAGGCTACTGAACTAGAACCGGATTTTTTCCCAGCTTATTTTATGCGTTCATTGATTCATTATAAGCAGTTGGAATATCAAAAGTCTGAACAAACGGTCGATCAGCATGCGTCAGGCAACGGTGTGTTGGCTCCTAAAAAGGAAGAGAGTGTGTTGGATTATGGTTTAGTGAAGGCTGATTTGGATAAAGTCATTCATTTGGCACCTCGCTTTGTGTATGCTTATTATAATCGGGCCAACGTGGCTGCTCTGTTGAAGGATTACCGATCGGCTATAGCCGATTACGATAAAGCGATTGAACTTGATCCCGATTTTGCAGATGCTTACTATAACAGAGGGCTGACTCATATCTTTTTAGGAAATAATAAGTTGGGTATTGCCGACTTGAGTAAAGCTGGTGAGTTGGGGGTTGTCTCTGCTTATAATGTTATTAAACGATTTACGGATCGAACAGAATAGTCCGATCGAGTGTTTATGCTTAAAGTGACTTTTAGAAATAAATATAGAACTATTCTATAACATTTTTTTTAGAAAAAACCGGAAACTCAAAAGAAATAATTACTTTTGCGTTTCATTAGTAGAAAATATAACATCATTATAGCATGATAAAAATAACTTTTCCCGATGGCTCTGTTCGTGAATATAACGAAGGAGTGAACGGTCTGCAAATAGCAGAAAGTATTAGTTCACGTTTGGCACAAGATGTTTTGGCTTGTGGCGTGAATGGTGAGGTTTTTGATTTAGAACGTCCTATCACAACCGACGCTTCGGTTAAACTTTATAAATGGGACGATGAGGAGGGTAAGCATGCCTTCTGGCACACGAGTGCACACTTGCTGGCTGAGGCGTTGCAAGAGTTGTACCCAGGCATCCAATTCGGTATCGGACCGGCTATTGAGAACGGCTTTTACTATGACGTTGATCCGGGTGAAGCTGTGATTAAAGAGGCTGACTTGCCAGCTATTGAAGCTAAAATGGCCGAACTTGTTGCAAAGAAGGAAGCGGTAGTTCGCAGAGATATCGCTAAAACAGACGCTTTGACGCTTTTCTCTGAACGGGGCGAAACTTATAAATGTGAGTTGATCTCTGAATTAGAGGATGGTCATATTACAACTTATACGCAAGGGGCTTTTACAGACCTTTGCCGTGGCCCGCACTTGATGACTACTGCACCGATTAAGGCTATCAAACTGACTTCTGTGGCTGGTGCTTACTGGCGCGGACAGGATGATCGCAAAATGTTGACCCGGATTTATGGTATAACTTTCCCTAAAAAGAAGATGCTCGATGAATACTTGGTTATGCTCGAAGAGGCTAAAAAACGGGATCACCGGAAGATCGGCAAAGAGATGCAGTTGTTTATGTTCTCCGAAACAGTGGGTAAAGGATTGCCTATGTGGCTTCCTAAAGGAACAGCTTTGCGCTTGCGCTTACAAGATTTTCTTCGCCGTATTCAGGCTAGATACGATTATCAGGAGGTTATTACTCCGCCGATCGGAAATAAATTGTTGTATGTAACTTCTGGTCACTACGCTAAATACGGTAAGGATTCTTTCCAACCTATTCATACACCAGAAGAGGGTGAAGAGTACTTCTTGAAACCAATGAACTGTCCGCACCATTGCGAAATATATAAGGTTATTCCTCGTTCATACAAGGATCTTCCGCTTCGTTTGGCTGAGTTTGGTACGGTTTGTCGGTATGAACAAAGTGGTGAGCTTCATGGTTTGACTCGTGTACGCAGTTTTACGCAAGATGATGCGCATATCTTCTGTCGTCCGGATCAGGTGAAAGAGGAGTTTGTTCGCGTGATGGATATTATCTCGATCGTTTTTGGTTCAATGGACTTTGCCAATTTTGAAGCACAGATCTCTTTACGTGATAAGGTGAACCGTGAAAAATATATTGGTAGCGATGATAATTGGGATAGAGCAGAGCAGGCTATTATTGAAGCGTGTGAAGAAAAGGGGTTGACGGCTAAAATAGAATACGGTGAAGCGGCTTTCTATGGTCCTAAACTCGACTTTATGGTGAAAGATGCAATCGGACGCCGTTGGCAGTTGGGAACTATTCAGGTGGATTATAATTTGCCAGAACGTTTCGAACTCGAATACATGGGATCAGATAACCAAAAACACCGACCGGTAATGATTCATAGAGCTCCTTTCGGCTCAATGGAGCGTTTTGTAGCGGTGCTTATCGAGCACACTGCTGGTAAATTCCCGTTGTGGTTGACTCCGGATCAAGTCGCTATTTTACCTATTAGTGATAAGTTTAATCCTTATGCTGAGCAGGTGAAGGAGTATCTTCGTATGAATGATATTCGGGCGATCGTTGATGATCGTAACGAGAAGATTGGTCGCAAAATTCGTGATAATGAGATGAAACGCATTCCTTACATGCTTGTTGTGGGTGAAAAAGAAGCCGAAAACGGCGAAGTTTCTGTTCGTAAACAAGGCGAAGGGGATAAAGGAAGCATGAAATTTGAAGAATTTGCAAATATTTTGAACGAAGAAGTTCGGAATATGATAAATAAATGGTAACTTTGCCGCCAATTAGTATAATAAACAGAGTAATTAATAAAAAACAGGAACTAGATCTTTTTAATGAAAAATGACAGTTTTAAAGGGCAATACAGAATCAATGAACAGATTCGTGCCAAAGAAGTTCGCATTGTAAGCGATGATAGTGAACCAAAAGTTTATCCTATTTTCCAGGCCTTAAAAATGGCCGAAGAAAAAGAGTTAGATCTTGTAGAGATCTCTCCCAATGCGCAACCACCTGTTTGTCGTATTATTGATTATTCTAAATTTCTTTATCAATTAAAGAAACGTCAGAAAGAACAAAAAGCAAAGCAGGTAAAGGTTAATGTAAAGGAGATCCGTTTCGGACCGCAAACGGACGATCATGACTATAACTTCAAACTGAAGCATGCTAGAGGGTTTCTGGAAGATGGCGACAAAGTGAAGGCTTATGTCTTTTTTAAAGGACGTTCTATCCTTTTCAAAGATCAAGGAGAGGTTTTATTACTTCGCTTTGCCAATGATTTGGAAGAGTTCGCTAAAGTAGACCAAATGCCAGTCTTGGAAGGTAAACGAATGACTATTCATTTGTCTCCTAAGAAAAAGGATATTCCTAAAAAAGTACAGCCGAAACCTGCTGCTGAGGCTAAAAAAGAGGCAGAGCCGGTTGCTGAAAAAGAAAATTAATCAATGCGTAACGCGCAGGTATAGTGCGTTACCATGAATATATTTAATAATTTAAAATTAATTAAGATGCCAAAGATGAAGACTAACTCCGGTTCAAAAAAGAGATTTGCTCTTACCGGATCGGGTAAAATCAAAAGAAAGCACGCTTTTCACAGTCACATTTTGACTAAAAAATCTAAAAAGAGAAAAAGAAACTTGTGTAGTTCTACTACCGTAGACGCTACTAACATGGCACAAGTGAAGGAACTCTTAGCGATGAAATAAGGCGCGTACACGTATTATTAAAGTATTAACCGAGTGCTTTAGCTTTAAGTTCGTTGCGTGAAGTAACGGCGCTAACATTCAAAAAAAGTAAAACTATGCCAAGATCAGTAAATCATGTTGCTTCAAAAGCAAGAAGAAAGAAAATTTTGAAACTTACCAGAGGTTACTTTGGTGCAAGAAAAAACGTATGGACCGTAGCTAAGAATACCTGGGAAAAAGGGTTAACTTATGCGTTCCGTGACCGTAGAAATAAGAAAAGAAACTTCCGTGCTCTTTGGATACAACGTATCAATGCTGCTGCTCGTTTAGAAGGAATGTCTTATTCTAAATTAATGGGTGGCTTGCGTAAAGCCGGTATTGAAATAAATCGTAAAGTTTTAGCTGATTTAGCTGTAAATCATCCTGAAGCTTTCAAGGCTATTGTTGCTAAAGCAAAAGCTGCTTAATTTTCAATAACTTATGATTTACAAGCGCCAGTTGGTCTCAGGCTAACTGGCGCTTTTGTATTTAAATCCGTAATCTAATTTAAAAAATGGATCAGTCCGAAACTCCGGTGGGGATATTCAATATCCTGACATTTACCTCTCACTCTCTTTGGCGCATTGCCGATAACACACACACTTTGGAGCGCATGTATCAAGTTCATAAAAAGGCTAATCACTGACTTTGGAGTAAAAAACTAGCTTGTTTTAGTGGGGTGAATGGTTAGCTTAAGCCTTTATCTGGTTAGCTTAAGCCTTTATCACCGTTAGGTTAAGTCAAAAGATCAACGGATTTTCTACACTTCACGCAGGTGAAGTGTACACTTCATGCAGGTGAAGTGTATACTTCATGCAGGTGAAGTGTATACTTCATGCAGGTGAAGTGTAGAAAAGAAAGGGAGAGATGACTTAACTCTTGTGAGACGTCGGCTTATTAAAGGTTTATCTCCGCTTAATGATACCGGGATAAAGTCGATAAATCTGCTTTATTTCAGATTAGCTCTTAATTTCCAGACTATTAGTGTGTCACTTTTTCCGGTTGAGTCGGTCTTTTTTAGATCAAGTCAACTAATCGTTTAAATAGAACAGACCCACCCAGTTTTCGGACTGATCTAAAAAAACGCGCTGTATCGCTAATTTATTGGCGATTTTCTTGCTTGTTTCAAGGGTTCTTGCTATATTTGTGATAGAAAAATATTGGCCGTATCGACTTGATCGGGAAACTCTTCAAATTAATCTGATGTACCGAGAAAAGCTTCGATCTTCAATGGCGAGCCACATCCTTCGGGAGCTTTTATAGCAAAGTGGATTACAAAGAAGGCGAGCACTCAAATCTTGTTCTATCAGAGTTTCATCACATCGTCGGTACGGCTTTTTTAATACTCCTATGATATTCTACTTCTCTGGTACTGGAAACTCCCGTTGGATAGCTGAACAACTTGCTGAGGCACAACATGAAACGTTGCTTTTCATTCCCGAATGTATGCGGAATGAAAGCTATCAGTTTACACTTCAAGCACAAGAGAAGATCGGGTTTGTCTTTCCGATTTATTCTTGGGGACCTCCTGCTATTGTTCTTGATTTTATTCGGCGGTTACAATTTCTTAATTATCAGCATCATTATCTTTTCTTTGTTTGTTCTTGCGGTGACGATGTGGGGTTAACCGAAGATGTTTTTGTGAAGCTTATCCGCTCGAAAGGGTGGGGGTGCGATGCCGGTTTCTCGGTAGCTATGCCGAATAACTATGTGTTGTTGCCTGGGTTTGATGTCGATCCGAAGGTGTTAGAAGAGAAGAAACGACACGATGCAATGGATGTATTGGAGAAGATTAATGAGTCTATTGAGCGCCGTGAAAAGCTGTTCCGTTGTCATAAAGGAACTTTTCCTTGGCTAAAAACACGGTTGATTAACCCTTTATTTAATCGTCGTCCGATTGATACCCGTCGTTTTCTGGCAACTGATGCTTGTATTGGGTGTGCACGTTGTGTGAAGTCTTGTCCGGTGCAGAACATCTCTTTAGTTCATGGTAAGCCAGTGTGGGGAGAAAATTGCACCTCTTGTTTGGCTTGTTATCATGTTTGCCCTCAACAAGCGGTGCAATATGGGTCACGAACCAAGGGAAAGGGACGCTATTTCTTCCCTTTATCTTGATTCCTTTTTTCTGCAAGATCCTTGAAAAATAAACAGGATCTCTTTGAGCTTTATTTTGATTCTTCTTTGATCTTGATAGAACAGTGTGAGAGATCCTCTATTATAGCTAAACTCTCTACACGTACACCTTGTTCTTCGAGTATTTTTGGATCAGTCCGAAAACCCTGGGGATATGTTAAATAATCAAGCACAGAGTTTACATAATCTGAATAAGAAGAATGGTATATCTTTAACTCCTCTAAATT
>RZZX01000163.1 GCA_009929715.1 Bacteroidia bacterium | reverse complement strand
CAAATCACCTTCATCTATGTAAAAGACCTGGCCCGGGTTGCATTTCTGGCCATTGAAAACGAAAAGGCGGTAAACAAAGCCTATTTTGTGGCCGACGGCGATGTGCATACCGACGAGTCTTTTGCCCGCATGATTCAGGATATTCTGGGCAAAAAATGGGTATTACGCGGACGGCTTCCTCTTGGTATCGTTAAAATAGCCTGCTGGTGCTCGGAGATGATTGGCAAAATCATCGGTAAGGAGATGACGCTCAACACCGATAAATACATCATCCTGAAGCAGCGTAACTGGATTTGTGATATTACGCCACTGCAGGATGACTTGAACTTCAAAGCCTCTTATCCTTTACGAAAAGGGTTGGAAGAGAGCATTGACTGGTATCGTAAGGAGGGTTGGTTAAAGCATTAATCTACTTTTGTAACGCTTCCCGACCCCATGTTTTTACTTTCAATTTGTGAAGCTGTGCCTTTATAGCGGATTTTACCGCTTCCGGCTACAGACGACTTGATACTGTTCATTACAGTAGCATCCACCTTTCCACTTCCGGCAATGCTGGAACTCAGATCGTTTATTTCACAATCAAAGGCGTTTACCTCACCACTTCCGGCGATATCCAACACTAAAGCCTTTACTTTACCTGCAAGATTGATGGCTCCGGAACCTGCAATATCACCGTCCACTTCCGTTCCTGTCAGATATGTGGCGTTAAACTTTCCACTACCGGCCAAATCAATCTTCACCTTGTCTACAAACGCAGTATCTTGCAACAGGATATCTCCGCTACCGGCAACATCCACCTCCAGCTCATTGGATCTGAAAGGACCTGCTACTATAAACTTGCCACTTCCTGCCAGGTCGAGCTTACGTAATTCTTTCGAATTACTCTTGATCACAAACTGAGTAGGACGCAGATTCATTCCTCTGCGCAACGGTCTTATAATAAGCTTACTTCCTTCAACTTTCACCTCAAGGACCTCTTTTATATTCTTATCCACCGTTATTTCCAGCGATGGTAACGAATCCACTTGTTGGTAAGTAAAATCCAAATGACCCCCACTCACGGCAATCTCGGAATAATCTCCAATCGCTACCTGTTCTGTAACCAGATTTCCATCTCCCTGAATAACATGCATCGAACATCCGGTAGCAAGCAGCAGCGTAACAATCGCCGAAAAGAAAAATACTTTTGTTTTCATTTTAGTTCGTTTTGTAAATTTTTTCATTAATTAGCTTTACGAATAGATCCCGATCCTGAGGTATGAAAATCCACATCGGGAGCTCCTTTATATTGAATGTCGCCGCTTCCGGAAACAGACGCTTTAAGTTTATTGGAAGCCAGCACTTTCATATCGCCGCTACCAGACACAGCACAAGAAAGGTCGCCAACCCGGCATTCAAACGCATTGATATTTCCGCTTCCAGACACAGCAAAGTCTCCTACATTGGCTATACCACCCAGGTTGGCATTTCCGCTACCCGATATTTTGGTCTCCAATTGATTCGTTGAAATATTTTTAAGATAAAGATTCCCGCTGCCACTCACTTTGGCCGAGAATACCGAAGTTTTAATATTTTCGGATGCGCGTACAGAACCCGACCCTGAAACAGAAAGCAACAGCTTATCGGAATCCAATCGGCCTTCAATGCGAAAATCATAGCTTCCTCCCACCTTCACCTCTTGCAAGGAAGGCGAATGTCCACGTAACTCGAAGCGTGTAGGATTCACCTGGATATTCTTTTTGGTCTGTACAATCAGCTGACGGTTTTCAACCTTGATCTCAAGGTATTCGATCAGGTTTTCATCTAAAGTTACCTTAAGCGCAGCAGGCGCATCGGTCTGACTATAAATAAATACGGGCGTGGAACCGCTGTTTTTCTCTCCCGAGAACAATTTTTTAATACTCTCTCCTAAAGAAGAAGATACATTTCCTCCCAAACGAATGGATGAATAATCCGAGACTTTGATTTCCCTGGTAACTACAGAACCATTGCCTTTAATGTTTGCAGAGGCCCAACTGCTAAGGGAAGCCATCACCAGAACAACTACCCAGATAATTTTCTTATTACACATATCGTTGAATATTTATGGTTTCTATTTGTTGATAAGACGTACAATATACTTCAATGGTTACACAAAGAACAAAGTTTTTTACAAAAATAAAAAAAGCCCGCCTAACACAAAGTCAGGCAGGCAGTTCTTTTTGCTTTTCAACGAAACAGTCTCCCGACTCCTTCCCTGCAAAGACTTGTTAACCTTAGATCTAAAATACTATGAAAAAAACTCGTTGCAAATATAAAACGAACTCTTCCATATTCAATCAAGTATTAACACAATTAATTGTTATATTGTCATATAAATTCTTAAATTTGATGTAAATCAATTTTTTCGGCCCCAATATTGAACTGTTCAGGTATATTATTCAAGATACCAAACAACTCATCAATGGTTTCTGCCCGAAGCATGGCTATGCGTGTAGACTTAAAATCGGCTATTCCCTTAAAGAGGGGAGTCGCAGCCAAATGTCGCCTGATATGTAAAATACCGCGCCGCTCGTCCAACCGTTCTATACTTTGCATCACCTGTCTTTTCAGCACATCCAGGTACCATTCAAAAGATTCGGCAGGCAGTTTGCTCCCGGTTTCCATAAAATGCTTTACCTCTCTGAATATCCAGGGGCGGCCGATACTTCCACGGCCAATCATTACGGCATCCACACCATAGGTATCGAAACGTTCTTTACATATTTCCGGAGAGGTAACATCTCCGTTACCGATAATAGGAATATGCATACGGGGATTGTTCTTAACCTGACCGATTAATTCCCAATCGGCTTCACCGGTATACATCTGGCTACGTGTACGGCCATGAATGGTAAGAGCTGCAATACCGCAATCCTGCAGCTGTTCGGCAAGCTCAACAATCACCTTGCTGTCGTGATCCCATCCCAGACGGGTCTTCACCGTTACCGGCAGATTCACCGCCTTAACAACCTCACGAGTTATTTCAAGCATCATCGGGATATTACGTAACATCCCGGAACCGGCTCCTTTACCTGCTACTTTCTTTACCGGACAACCAAAGTTTATGTCAATAATATTGGGCCCTGCCGTTTCGCAAATCTTAGCTGCTTCAACCATGGGTTCAACTTCCCTGCCATAAATCTGAATCGCCACGGGTCGTTCCTCATCAGATACTGTAAGCTTCTGATGGGTTTTAGATACGTTACGAATCAACGCATCACTGGAAACAAACTCTGTATAAACCATGTCGGCACCAAATTGCTTGCACATCAACCGAAATGCGATATCTGTAACATCTTCCATGGGAGCTAAAAAAACCGGACGTTCGCCTAAATCTATAGAACCAATTTTCATTATTGTAATGTATTATTAAAAAAAGAACAGAAAACATTCCGGATGTACTTCGTAGGGATACCCTGATCCAAACGATCCGTGTTCTCCGATAGATTGTATATTGGGGACAAAAGTACTGCTTTTCTTACAAGAAAGCAGTATATTTGCCACGTTATCAATTCTTAATGTTATGAAACGGCCACCCTGTTCATATCCACGTCAAGCACGAAAAATGAAGCATGTTGCCGGATCAATCGTATATTGTCTATAATTAGTTTGTATAAATATCAGATATAATTCAATATAAACTCATGAGAAAGAACCGATTTTCGCTAGTATTGTTCATTTTCGGACTACTTACAATCGCCGCCG
>RZZX01000162.1 GCA_009929715.1 Bacteroidia bacterium | reverse complement strand
CTTAAATCTGTTCAGTCGTTCTTCCGTGCCAGTGCTATGTGTCATTTCATGGAGAAGGTTACTATAGAAGCTTTCACCATTGATAAATTGTGACTTTTCCGGTACAACAATCTCATCTTTACTGATGGAAAAGTAGGCATTATCCTGATGTTTCGGATAGATTGGACATACCCAACCATTCTTTTCAATCATAGCATCGACAGCAGGGAAATCAATCATCTTACCTTCGCCTTTTATCTCTCCAATAGTGACTTTATTGGCCTCTTCAAGCTTCGCATAAAGCTCCGGACGAGCCTCTTTTAGATTAGTTTGGTCGATATTGAATACATTATAGACTTGCAACTTAGGATAAACGGCTATGTTTTTCTTCTCTTCGTTAGACATCTGTTTGTAATCGTCATATTTTATCTTCTCATGACTATCCTTATCGATGCAGGTAAATGTCGTAATGAATACGGGAAAGCTTTTCTCTCCTTTATTGATAGAAACCAATGGCAATTTCTCACCATTTTCATCTACCATTGGCTTGCGAGCTCCTTGTTTATCCTTATCGAAATTGAGTGCAGACACACGGTCGAAGGTGCAGAATACAGGGATTTTATAGCCATTCTTCTCACATTGAAGCATCAACATAAGGGCATTCATACCATTGTACTCACGCCCATTCATATTCTTTGGCCATTTCATTGAACCTTCAGTGAACCAAGGTTTCTTCCAGTCACCTTGTAGTGTCTCCATCTTCTCAATGAGCATATCAGCGAAACGTTCCAAGGCTCTGTCTTCAGCACTTGGGCCATCGCTATTATAGAATTTCTTTCCAGCCATAGTTATGCGTTTTGATTCGTGTTAGGGAATGGTTGTTTGACCCATTCCGAGATTTCATTCACACGGCAAGAGAGGTTGAGCTTTTCTTGGTAACAGCCCAATTCCAATTCTCCCTTGATTTCTACCTTGCCACTTGGAGCAAGAGCCTTGCACTCATCATTAGAGAATCGGACAAAACGCACCCGTGTGAACTCAAAGGTCTCTGCCACCTTCTCTGTACTGAAACCTGAGAAGATTTGGTAATCGCCACCATTCTTATCGGTCTTACGGTCAATCTGTTTGCCTAAACTTCCCTTGAACTCCAAATCGCCTGTTACCGAATCTGTCTGTGAGGCTGGATTCAATGTAATCTGTTTCGCACTAAGATTTACGTACAAGTGTTCTGAACGCTTCTTGAAATTCATCGTGCCCACTATTTCTACACGCTGACCGATGGTTAACTTGGCTGCTTCGTTTGTGTCATAGCCGTCTTTACCTACACTAATTTCTATTGAGATGCCACTACCATTACGGTCTGTCACATCTACTTTCACTGTCATGGCTGTGAAGGATTTACCATCTTTGCCTGTCTTCATCATCGCTGAGCGACTGATGATACCATTTACTGTTGCTTCTGCTTTAATCATAGTTTGTCTATTTTATTGTTGTTTGTATGTTGTTTTTGATCTTCTTCATCTGGGTCATAATTAGGTGGCATTTCTATTGCTCTTCTTAGTTCGTAGTATGTCCATGCTCCTGATATGAGAATAATAACTAAGGATAGCTTAGCCACGAACTCATTAAAGAGTAGATAGACCCCAAAGTCCCAAAGAAAAACGGCTGTTGCTAATGCCGAAATACTTGCTAACTTTCTAGTTTTAGGTTTCATATAGTGTTTGTGTTATCTTCTAATTACTTCATTTTGGTTTTCTGCTTGATTCTGTTGTTGCTCATAGTTCTGTGATACTTGACCAGCCACCACAATGGAGCTTACGATACCAGACAATCTTTGTCGTTTTGCTTCATCACTCAGCTCGGCATTATTCAACACCTGTGATAATCTATTCTGTTCATTTGGTGTCAATTCATGTATGAACTGTTGTTTGCCATTATTGATTTCCAATACGGTTTTACCATTTTCCTTCAGAACCAAAGCACTTTCTTTCATACTAGGTAATAAAGAGGATAAGTCGATGCGTTTGTTTAGTGCCGCATCTGTGGCAGCCTGCATCTTCTCATTTTCAGATTTATTATCTATCTGTACCGCCAATGTCATAAGAGAGGTAAACAAGGTCATTGCCATATCAACTATTGGATCACCCATACTCATATGTTCACCGCTATCTTCTGACGAGAGGATTTTCTTCATCCAGTCATCCGGTGATAGAGTAGTGTCTATCCCTGGAGCATTATTGGTTTTGTATTTTGCCAACAGGTCTTCACCATTGGATAAAGCTTTCAACTGGATATTTCCCTTTTCTGCAATCTCGGCCAAGTATGCAGCTGGATCTAAATCTCTTGTCGTTCCATCTGCAGCGATTTGTTTTACGTTCAAATGAAGATGCTCACCAGTTGTGCGTGTACCTGTATTACCTGTTACCCCCAACTTCTGTCCTGCGTCCACTTCATCACCAACTTTTACATCAGTACTACTCAAGTGCAGGTAGCTTAGTTGAACTTTATTTCCATTCTCACGCTGGTATTCCACCGTCACAGACTTGCCTCCTGCAGAGTTGGCATTTTGATTAACAGCCACTACTTTTCCCTTATCCTCTGTGGCCAAAACATCATCCTGTTTGGTCCGGATATCAATACCTTTGTGCATCTGTTGCTTGGAAGAATCTATTGGATCTGTACGCATTCCGAAAGGTGAAGTAACCAGCATAAATTCATTACGTTTTAGAGGAAAGGAGTAATTACTATCAGTAGTATGCGTTGATAATGAATGATTACTACCGTTAGTATAAACTATATTACTATCAGTAATTCTTGGATTTTGTTCCACACCAATCTGCTTTCCTTGGGCTTTCATCTCTTCCATAACCATGCGGTCGTACTTAGCAAGGTCGTTTCGTTCAATGATTTTAATCAGGTTAGGAGCATACGTTCCAGCCGTAGCATATCCTGCTCTATCTAGTCCTTGTGCCCAACCTTTATAGTTGTCGGGAGAATGACTGAAACAGGCTGCATAGCGTTTGTTGTTTCTCAAGAATTGACTGTGATGTTCATACGAATCACCCACACTGGCATAGCTACAGAATTTCTCATTAGGTTTGTCATCTGTGTACAGTCCGTATTTTCCTCCATTGGCAATCCAAGAAGAAGAAGCTTTGATGCCAAAGTGGTTGTTCTCGTTTCGAGCCAACTGACTTTGTCCATTACTACTCTCCAAGATACCTTGTGCCAATGTTACTGAAGCTGGTATGCCATAGCGACGCATTTGCTCCATTGCCGCTTCTTTGTACTGTTCTACGTATTGTTGATTTTTGCTCATGATTATTTCGTTTACATGTGGCGGCCAATTCGCATTTCCTCTTTCTCATCAGGCTTCGTTTCCTGCTTTGTTTCCTGTTTTGAATCTTCCTGCATAGAGTGTTTCGGAGCTTCCAGCATATCACAGATAGCCACTCTGTTTCCATCCCGAATCAACTTGGGAAGATAAGTATCAAGCTGGCCATAGCGGAATGAGGTCACATCTGCCTGCTTCTGGCTTTTGTAATCTTCGCCTTTCTGTCTAGGAAGATCCAAGACTTTGGATACAAGTTTTGCATCTTCGGCATAGCTCTGATAAGTATCTCCAACTCTGAATAACAGCACAGCATCAGGATGCTTGATTTTGAGTTCTTCATATTGCTTGAGGTTAGGGATTGAAATCATTTTGGATTCTACTTGTTCCTTGACGGCATTCTCTTGTTTTAGTTCAGGGTGAAGCAC